>DATLLX010000075.1:0-2076 GCA_035537595.1 Gaiellales bacterium
GGCAAGAGCGGCGGCCGACGAACGGGCCGCGAAGGCCCGTGCGCTGGCCGATGCCGCCGGCGCCTCGGCTGCCGCCGCTCTTGCCACTTGACCTGCGATGGGCGAACATTGCAGCATGCTTACAGCAGCTGCCTCGGATTCCCAGATCGTCGCCGCCTGCCGGGCCGGAGACCGGGAGGCCTGGCAGCGGTTGGTTGAGCGGTTCGACCGCTATGTACTGGGGATCATCCGCCACGGCTATCGGGTGCCGCCGCAGGATGCCGAGGACGTGTTCCAGGAGGTGTTCATCAAGGCCTACGCCCGGCTCGGCGACCTGCGTAACGACGATGCGATCGGGCCGTGGCTGGCGGGCATCACCCGCCGCACCTGCCTCACCCGGCTGCGCACCCGGGTCGACGAGCCCGTCGACTCGCTGGACGAGGAGACCGCCGACGAGGCGGCGCTGGAACAGGTGGAGAGGGCGATGGACGTCGACGCGGCGCTTCGCCGGCTGCCCGAGGCGTGTCAGGAGATCCTGGAGCGGTTCTTCCGTGACGATCAGCCATATGCCCAGATCGCGGCAGAGCTGGGACTGCCCGCCGGAACGATCGCCAGCCGCATCTCACGGTGCCTTTCCAAGCTGAAGGTCGAGCTCGAGGGAAGACAGGAGCCGGTTTCTGCGTCTGGACACACGCGATGAGTGAACCTTGGAGCGAAGCGGAGCTGGGCGACCTGCTGGCAATGCTGCCCCGGCCCCCGGCGGCGTGGACGGAGGCGGCTGCGGCGGCACCCGCCCTCGAGACGGCGATCGAGCAGCTGCGGCTGCTCGGCCCGGTCGACGCCGAGCTGCGTGAGCGCGAGGTCGACCGGCTGGAGCAGGCGCTTCGGCTGGCCGGCGTGGAGCCGACCGTCGAGCTCCGAACCGCGCTTCGCCGTCGCCTCGACGTGCATTGAGCTCGCACGCGGAGTCTCAGCCCGAGCCGGTTCCGGCATGGAGCGTGGTGGGAGACGCCGTCGGCTCGATGGAGCCGGTGCCGGTGCTGCCGAACCAGATGTCGCGCGAGTGGGCGTTCGGCTCGCTGGGCGGAGCCGGCGTCCGGGTGGCGGTGGTCGACAGCGGCATCGAACGGGGGCATCCAGTGGTCGGCGAGGTGCAGCAGGCGGTTGCGGTGGCCGACGACGGTGAGCGGGTGATCGACGACGAGGAGGGCGATCTGTGCGGGCACGGCACAGCCTGCGCCGGCATCATCCGCTCGATCGCGCCCCACTGCGAGCTGGTCAGCGTGCGGGTGCTGGGCGCCGGCTACACCGGCAGCGGGCCGGCGCTGCTCCGCGGGCTGCAATGGGCGGTGGAGGAGGGCTGCGACGTGATCAACATGAGCCTGTCGACCACCAAGAGCAAGTTCGCCGAGACCCTGCACGAGCTGGCCGACCGGGCCTACTTCCAGCGGACGAACATCGTCGCCTCCGCCCACAACATGCCGGTGGAGAGCTATCCGTGGCGCTTCTCCTCGGTGATCTCAGTCGGCAGCCACGACCGTGAGGATCCCCTGACCTACTTCGTCAACCCCGCGCCGCCGGTGGAGTTCTTCGCCCGCGGGATGGGCGTCGACGTGGCCTGGTTGGGCGGTGGCAGGATCACGGCCACCGGCAACAGCTTCGCCGCGCCCCATCTGTCCGGCATCGTCGCGCTGATCCGCTCGGCGCACCGTATGCTGACACCTGTGCAGATGAAGACGGTGCTTGCGCAGACGGCGAACAACGCGGACGCGGACGCGGGCCGATGAGCGGCGAATCGCGGGCTGCGCTGGCGGCCGGCCGCCTGGCGGGTGAGGAGGCGCACCGAGAGCTGCTGCTGTCCGTGACGGTCGTCGCCCGCGGCATCTTCGGGGCCGCGGCCTCCTCGATCTTCATGTTCGACGAGCAGACCGACGAGCTGGTCTTCGCGGCCGTCTCCGGCCACGGCGAGCAGTCGCTGGTCGGGATGCGCTTCCCGGCCGGCCAGGGCATCGCCGGCTGGGTGCTCGGCACCCGCCAGCCGGTCGTCGTCGAGGACGTGCAGCGCGACGAGCGGTTCGCGTCGGACGTGGCCGGCTC
>DATLLX010000076.1:0-4167 GCA_035537595.1 Gaiellales bacterium
CAGGGTCGCCGTGTCGTCGTCCCCCAGGTCGCGGCAGGCCACGCCGATCAGCACCCGAACCCTGGCCGCCTCGTACGGGGCGCCGAGGTCATGCCACACCTCTGAGGCATGACGGAGCGGGGCGAGGGCTGCCTGGGCGTCACCCTCAGCCAGGATCACCGTCCCCAGGGCATGTGCGGACATGGCCCCGAGCGCCTCGCTCGAATGGCGCTCGGCGATCTCGGCCAGCTCGCGGCAGGCGCCGCGGGCCCGCTCGAGCTCGCCGGCGGCGACCATGATCTCGACATACGCAGGCAGCAGCTCGGCAAGCTTGAGCGGCCGCCTCGCCTCGCCCACCGCCCGGCGGACCGTGGCCGCAGCGGCGTCCACGTTTCCCTGGGCCGCCCGCAGCAGCGCCAGCCCCGGCTGCGGCTCGTGCCCGCAGCGGCTGGCATCGCGGTAGGCGTTCTCGGCTTCGACGAACCGGCCGCTGAGGCGATGGATCTCCCCCTGCCGGTAGTGGGCCTTTCCGCACGCCAGCTGGTTCAACACGCCTTGTGTGAAGCGCTCCGCGGCTCGCGAGGACTCGTGGAGCGCCAGCGGCCACTCGCCGTGGAGCTGCATGATCTCGGCTCGGTGCACCAGGCACAGGCCCATGTGGGCCACCATCTCCGGCTGGCGATCGCACCACCGCGTCAGGGCGTCGGTCCACTCGCGAGCATGGCGCACCTGGTAGGCCTCGCGGCAGAAGGCGATGGTGTTGCAGTGGACGATCCCGGCGACGATCGGCGACAGCTCGTCGGCCGTCGCTGCGACCAGCACCTCGTCGACCAGCCGCAGGCCCTCGCTCACCCGGCCCCGGTTGATCAGGGCGCGGCCCTGCTCGTCCCTGGCCAGCCAGATCAGGTCGGGATCTCCGAAACGCTCGCCGATCGCCGCTGCCTCGGTGGCGGTCGCGTAGCCGCTCTCCCAGTCGTTGCCGGCCATCTGCGCCAGCCAGACCGGGATCAGGAGGTAACCGTGTTCGACGCAGTCCTCGGGATCACGCTCCAGCAACCGCTGCGCCCGGCCGAACCATCCGGTTGCGCGAGCCGACTCACCGCGGAACAGCATGTTGTGGCCGATCCAGATTGCACAGCGCACGGCGCGGGGCACGTCGGCCCCATCAAGGTGGGCGCGGTGCGCACGCTCCAACGCGCCCACGTAGTCGCCGTCGCGGCCGAGCATGTAGGCCGACCGCGCCAGCGACTCCAGATCGTGCGCGCCCAGGGGTACAGCCCGGTCGGCCTCCGACAGGCACTCGTAGGCGTCGGCCCACTCGCTGCGGGCGATGCACTCGAGACCACGGTCGACCAGGGGGCCGGCATCCACCACCCGCCCATTATCTCGCCGTCCGAGCAGCCCTGGCGGTGGACGACGGACCTGACGGGAAAATGCAGGACTGTGGATGTCACCCGAACAGCCCACCGAGCGGAGGAGCGGGAGCCCGGCGAACCGGGGCCGCTCCTGGCCGCGGTAGGCTTCGAGCCGCGGGCGGTCGTGCTGGTGGAGGGGATCAGCGATCGCTGCGCCCTCGAGGCCGTGGCCCGCCGACACGGAAGGGACCTCGAGCACGAGCGGGTCGCGATCGTGCCGATCGGCGGTGCGCAGGCGATCGGCCGCCACCTGGAGCAGTTCGGGCCACGAGGGCTCGACCTGCGGGTGGCGGGCATCTGCGATGCCGGCGAGGAGACCGACTACCGGCGCGGCCTGGAGCGGGCGGGGCTGGGCTCGGGGCTGACGCGGCCGGAGATGGAGGAGCTGGGGTTCTACGTCTGCGTGGCCGATCTGGAGGACGAGCTGATCCGGGCGCTGGGCGCCGCCGCGGTGGAGCGGGTGGTCGCCGCCCAGGGAGACCTGGGCGCGTTCCGCACCTTGCAGAAGCAGGCCGCGTGGCGGGGACGGCCCGCCGATCAGCAGCTTCGGCGGTTCATGGCCAGCGGCGGTCGGCGAAAGATCCGGTATGCGAGCCTGCTCGTCGAGGCGCTGGAGCCGGATCGAATTCCGCGGCCGCTCGACCTGGTGCTGGCCGGCATTTGAAGGCTCGGTCCGTCACCGACCGTGGGCCACTCGACCAGCACCTCGTTCCTGGACCCGCGCGGGCCTATGCCAACCAGCCGGCGATGTGGATCGCGCCGACTGCGACCGGCGCCGGCGGGCCCGTCACCGCCGGCAGCTGGACGAGCGTGAAGGTCCCGTCTGTCGTCAAGGGCAACGGCACGTATAGTTTCGTGCTCAAGACCACCGGCGTGACCGCGCTCGCGCTGGCGAGCCGGGAGGATTCGGCTCACATGCTCCAGCTCGTCATCAAGACCCAGTGAACGACGCAAAGCGATACGGCCGGCGGCTCTCGCCGGCGGATGAGGGGCGTCCGCGGTGGTGACCGCCGACGAGATCGCCGGCGTCTCGATCTTCGACACGCTCGGCCTTGTCGAGCGTGAGCGCTTGTCGCACCTCGCTGCGGACATCCGTCTGGTACCGGGGGAGTACGCTGTTCATGCAGGCGACGAGCGGGCGCTGCTGGCCGTGCTCGAGGGCTGCCTGGAGACGATCGCCTCGTCGGACGGGATCGAGCGCGTGGTCGGCGGCAGGCGGGCCGGCGACCTGATCGGAGAGGTGCCGATCGCGCTGGGGACGACCTTTCCGTTCGGATTTCGAGCCTCCGAGCCGACGCGTGTGATGCGAATCGAAGCGCGCGACTATCACGCGATCGCGGCGACGTCGCCCGAGGTGGGAGTCAAGCTGGGAGTGCTGGCGCGGGACCGGATCGGCGGGCTTCAGGGCATCACCGCCGACCCACCTCCGCCGCGAGCGATCGTGGTCGGCCACCGCTGGGATCCGTCGTGTGCGCAGCTGCGCCGGTTTCTCGACCGAAACCAGGTCACGTTCCGGTGGATCAAGCCCGACATGCCGGATGCGGCCGAGGAGTGGGGCGGCCCGCTACCAGCCGACGAGGACTGCCCCGTGGTGCGGGTGGTCGACGGCAAGACCGTGGTGCGGCCGCGGCTCAGCCGGGTGGCCGAGCTACTGGGGCTGCGGACACAGGCCGCCGCCGCGGAGTACGACACCGTCATCGTCGGCGCCGGGCCGGCGGGCCTGGCGGCCGCGGTGTACGGGGCGTCGGAGGGATTGCGGACGATCGTGGTCGAGCGGGAGGCGCCCGGCGGGCAGGCCGGCACGTCGTCCCGGATCGAGAACTACCTCGGCTTCCCCTCCGGTGTGTCGGGCGACGAGCTGGCCAGCCGTGCGCTGCAGCAGGCGCGCAGGCTGGGCGCCGAGATCCTGGTCACGCGGTCGATCACGCGGATCGACGCCGCCACCCGTCAGGTGCACCTCGACGGCGGCGACGTGCTCCAGCCGCGGACGATCATCCTGGCCTGCGGTGTGGCCTGGCGGCACCTGCAGATCGACGGGTTCGACGACCTGGTCGGCAAAGGGATCTCCTACGGTGCGGCCCGCAGCGAGGCGTCGAACGTCCATGGCCTGGACGTCCACATCGTCGGCGCCGGGAACTCCGCCGGCCAGGCGGCGCTGTTCTTCTCGACCCACGCGCAGAGCGTGACCATCCTCTGCCGTGGCGATCGGCTGGAAAAGAGCATGTCGCGCTACCTGATCGACCAGCTGGGTACCCGGTCGAACATCCGCGTCCTGTTCGCGACCGAGGTGGCCGCCGTGCACGGCGATGCGTCGCTGGATGCGATCGACGTCAAGGACGTCGCCACCGGTGAGACGACCCGGCTGCAGTCTGGGGGGCTCTTCATCTTCATCGGGGCGGATGCCGAGACGGCATGGCTACCGCCCGAGATCGCGCTCGACCCCAACGGCTACGTGATCACCGGCTCCGAGCTGCGGGCCGCCGGACGCTGGGAGCTCGACCGCGATCCGTACCTGCTGGAGACGGCCGTTCCCGGCATCTTCGCCTGTGGCGACGTGCGGCTGAGCCCGGTCAAGCGGGTCGCCGCCGCCGTCGGCGAGGGCAGCATGGCGATCGCGTTCGTTCACCAGTACCTGAAGGAGGCCGCGCGCGAGACCCTCGCCGGGTCGCGGTGACTGCCGAGGGCCCTCCGCCGTCCCCGCGCCGCCGGGCCTACCGACCCTCGTAGCGGGCCTGCTCCTCCTCAGTCCGCTCCGCCGTCGGCAGCACCTCGA
>DATLLX010000077.1:0-23797 GCA_035537595.1 Gaiellales bacterium
CAGGCGGCCAGCTCGCAGACCACCAGCGCGACCCCGGCGGAAAGCGTCAGTTCCAGGGCCCGGGCCATAGCATGGCGGTCACCCGGGATCCGGGCGCCGTCGCCGGTCGCGGGCAGGGGCAGGTGGAGGGGAGAAAATCGCATGCTGCGAGAGGTATCGGCGGACGGGCCGCAGGACCTCAGGGTGATCTGGCGGAGCACCGGTTGACACGGCCCGCGACGGCGGTACCCTGGAGTCAGCTTTTGCACGCGAATGGGGAAGTAGGCGGTTCACAGGGGGGCTTGCTGGGGCGGGCCCCCCGAAACATGTTAAGGGGTGAACGTGCGGGGCCCGTAGGTGACGAACACCAGGGCCGCCAGCAGCAGCGGGAAGGCGAATCGGATGGCGGTGTCCACGCGTTCGCTGCGTCCCCAGTCGGCCAGCGCCCAGAACAGCGGGAAGGCGACCATGCCGAACCTGCCCATCGAGACCAGGAGCCCGCCCGACGTCGGCAGCAGGATCAGCAGGCCGGCGAAGATCAGATACTCGCCCGGCAGCCGCAGCCGCCAGGCGCGGTAGAACAGCCAGCACCAGAGCACGGTGAACCCGAGGTGCACCAGGTAGCGCAGGTGGTTGTCGACCAGCGCGTCCCAGGCCGCCTTCACCATCACCACCGGCAGCACCGAGATGCCGCGCCCCCAGCCCCGCTCCTGGGCGTGGAAATGGGCGAGCGGATCACCGGTGCGCCGCCACAGGAAGGCGAAGAAGCACAGCTCGACGATCGGCAGCAGAAGCAGCGGCGCGTACTGCACCGGCCGCCGCGCGCCCTGGCGCCACAGCCGCCATGCGAGCGCCGGGAACAGCGCGATGCCGACCGGCCGCGAGAGCACGGCCAGGGCGGCGGCTGCTGAGCCGGCCCACCACCGCCCGTACCAGGTGAGGGCGAAGGCGGCCAGCGCCATCAGGAGGAACAGGCTCTCCGCGTACGGCAGCGAGAACACGAATCCCAGCGGGAAGATCGCCAGGTAGAGCACGGTGCGGCGGGCCATGCCCTCGTCGTAGCGGCCCTGCGTCATCCGGTAGAGCAGGCACAGCGCCACGGCCAGCAGCGCCGAGGACAGCAGGCTGCCCCACAGCGTCTCGGGGCCGGGGAGCCAGGTCAGCGGCCGCCAGGTGAGCGGGTAGAGCGGGAAGAATGCGGCGGTGTTGCCATGGCCGATCGAAGGGTCGTAGCCGTGCACGGCGATCCACCGGTACCAGGTCGCGTCCCAGTCCCCCAGGGAGGAGTAGAAGGCATGGAACGAGAAGCCGCTGCCCCGCGGGCGGCGGCTGGTCCAGGCCTGCATGGCCAGCACCAGGTACACGCCGACCCGCGACATCGCCCATACGGCCAGCGGGTAGCGGTAGCGGTGAAGAACGCCGCGCTGCGCCGGCTGCGGCGGCTCGGCCAGCGGGGCGGGCTGCTCCTCGGTCCTCATTCCGGCAGCTCGTAGCGGCGCCACAGCCAGCGGACGCCGAACAGCGCCGCCGCCGCGTAGCCGAAGCCGATCAGCAGGTCGACGACGTAGTGGTTGCCTGTGTAGACGACGGCGAACGACTGGGCGATCGGGTAGAGGATGCCCAGCATCGCCAGCCACCGCCAGCGCGTGTTCCAGGCCAGGGTGGCCACGAACAGGAAGATCAGGAACGAGTAGCCGCCGTGCAGCGAGGGCACGGCCGCGTACGGGTTGCCGTCGACCAGGTGGTACAGCGGGCCGCCGTCGACGGGGAGCGGGGACTGCGCCGTCTGCACGCCCTGCGGATTGGCCAGGGCGGGGATCAGGTGGTGCTCCCAGTCGGCCGCCTTCCACGGCGGCGCGGCCGGGAACAGCGCGAAGGTCAGCGCGCCGGCATAGGAGAGCGCCAGCATGGTGGCGGCGAACCGGTAGAACAGCGCACGCCGCTTCAGCCAGAGGATGAACGCCAGCGTGGGGGGCACGATGAAGTGGATCCGCGTCAGCGCCGACAGCGCCTGGTCGTACCATTGCAGGGTTCCCGTCCACAGCCAGTCCTGCAGCACGTTGGAGGGTACGCTGCCCCCGAACAGGAGCTTCTCCGCGTCCAGCTGCGGCAGGTAGTACGGATCCGGCCGCAGCAGGTGCGCGATGCCGCGACACTCCTCGTAGAACACGATCAACAGGACGAAGGGAACGAAATCGAGCATCAGACGCCGTCCCGCTCCCAGGACGACGGCCGGGGCCAGCAGCACGAGCACATAGCGGTCGGGCGTCAGGGACAGGCCGAAGGTCAGGATCTGGGCGCCCAGGGCGATCAGGAACGCGACCAGGGCCAGCACGGCGGTCGGCCGGTCGACGTGCTTGACCGGTGGCCCCCAGTCGCGTGGGCGGCGCTTGCCGCGGTGCTCGCCTTCGCGCTCCGCGCGCCCTTCTTCGGGGTCCCGCTGACCACCGACGAGGGCGGGTACGCCGAGGTCGCGCGGCTGTGGAGCCGGGGCTGGTCGCTGTACGACGAGACCTGGGTCGACCGGCCGCAGGGGCTGCTGCTCGTGTTTCGCGGGATCCTGCATCTGGACGGCGGCTCGGTGACCGCGTTTCGAGTTGTCGCGGCGCTGGTGGCGGTGGCGCTCGTGGTGCTGACGATGGGTGTTGCGGCGCGGGTGATGGGGAGGATACCGGCCATTCTGGCCGGGCTGCTCCTTTCGACGCTCGGGGTGGCGCCGAGGTTGGAGTCGTTCACGGTGGCCGGCGAGATGCTGGCCGCCGTGCCCGCCGCGCTGACCGTGCTCCTGTTCACGTTCCACCTGGCCGACCGGCGGCGGCTGTGGCTGGTGGCCTGCGGCCTGCTCACGGGCTGCGCGGTGATGATCAAGCAGTCGGGCTTCGACGGCGGCCTGGCGGTCGTGGCCTGGCTCCTGATCACGCGCCGGAGGGCGGGGATCGCGCCGGCCCTGCTGGTGGTCGGCTTCGCGTTCGTGCCGGTCGCCCTCGGCGTTCTGCTGTCGGGCAACGCGCACGACTGGTGGTATGCCATCGTCAGCTACCGCAGCCAGGGCGACTCGATCCTGTCCGGCTCACCCATCGACCGGGTGAAGCTGTTCTGGGGCACCGCGCCGGCGGCGGCCATCTCGCTGGCGCCGCTGGTCGCGCTCGCCGCCCTCGGCTGGCGGAGCACGCCTCTGCTCGTGCGGCTCTGGCTGGGCGCCGCGGTGCTGGCGCTGATCGGTGGCGGCAACTTCCATCCCCACTACTACCTCCAGCTGCTGCCTCCGCTGGCGATCGTGGCCGGCGGCGGGGCGGCCGAGCTGCTCCGCCGGCCGCGGCCCCCGGCCCTGGCCGTGGTCGCGGCGCTGGCGGCGCTCACGATCGCAGGCACCATTCCGCTCTATCTGCGCTCCGGCGCCGAGCAGACGCACTCGCTGTTCCCGGAGGATCCGCATCTGCCGCTCTCCGCCCCCCTGGCCGGGTGGCTGCGGGACAACACCGGCGTCGACGAGCCGGTGCTGATGCTGTGGGCGGCGGCCGACGTCCAGTATCTGGCCGACCGCGATCCGCCCATCCCCTACCTGTGGTACCGCAACATCCAGACCATCCCCGGTGCGCTCGGGCAGCTGCAGCATCAGCTGGAGCCGGGCGGCGTGCGCTGGGTGGTGGTGCTGCACCGGCCCCGCAAGCTCGACAAGAGCGGCACCACCTCACGGCTGCTGTACAGAAACTTCCACCGGGTGGCGATGGTGGACGGGGTGCCGATCTTCGAGCGCCGCTAGCCGGACGCCAGCTCGACCAGCCGGGCGGCTAGCTCGATCCGCGGCTCCAGCGTCTCGATCTCGATCCACTCGTCGGGCGTGTGGTCGCGGCCGCCGACCGGCCCCAGCCCGTCCAGCGACGGCACTCCCATCGCCCCCGTCCAGCAGCCGTCCGAGACGCCGCCCGAGAGCTCGTGGCCGATCGCCAGGCCGAGCCCGGAGGCGATGCCGACCGCCGCCTCCACCAACTGCGGGCTGAGCGGCATCGGCGGCCAGGTGCCGCGATCCTCGACCTCGATCGTGACGCCGTCGTAGGGGCCGCCCGCGGTCAGCAGCGGCAGCGCCTCGTCGAGGTGGGAGGGCACGCTGGAGCGGATGTCGAGCGTCGCCCGGGCCTGGCCCGGCAGCGTGTTGGCGGCGTCGCCGCCGGCGACCGTTGTCACCACCGACGTCATCTCCGGCCGGCCGTCGGCCAGCCCCTCGATCCGGATGATCTCCCTGGCCAGAGCGCTGACGGCGCTGCGCCCGCGGGCGGTGTCCGCGCCCGCGTGGGCGGCCAGGCCGGTCAGGTGCATCGTCCGCCACAGGGCGCCCTTCCGCGACGAAACCAGGTTGCCGTTCTCGCGGGCGCACTCGAACACCAGGGCGGCGGCGCAGTCGCGCCCATACTCGGCGATGGCGGGGGCTCGCAGCCGCGTCTCCTCGTCGGCGCAGACCAGCAGGCGCAGCTCCCGGAACGGCCGCGGCCGCCGGGCGAACCGCTCCATCGCCATCACGGCCAGCACCAGGCCGCCCTTCATGTCGGCCACGCCAGGGCCGTAGCAGCGGTCGCCCTGGCGGCGGAACGGCCGCTCGGCCACGGTGCCGAGCGGGAACACCGTGTCGGTATGGCCGAGCAGCGCCACCGCGGCCTGTCCGCCGCCGGCCAGCGTCAGCACCAGGCTGCGAGCCGGGCAGTCCGGCTCCTCGATCCACGTCGCCGACACGCCCAGCGGTTCCAGCCAGCCGGCGATCACCTCCGCGACCCGTTCCTGCTCCGTGCCGTCGGATGGCGAGTCGATGTTGACAAGCTGCTCAAGGCGGCGTGAGAACAGCTCCTTGGTGGGGGAGGGGGCGTCGGGCACGACGGGCAACGATACAGTGGCGGGATGCCCGACCTGCTGGTCTTCATCCCCGCCTGGAACGAGGAGGGCAACCTGCCCTCGGTGCTGGAGGAGCTCCATCGCGACCTGCCGGGCGCGGATCTGCTGGTGATCGACGACGGGTCGACCGATCGGACGGCCGAGGTGGCGCGTGAGGGCGGCGCCGACGTGTACAGCTTTCCCGAGAACCGAGGGCTGCGGGCCGGGATCGCGGCCGGGTACGAGGCGGCGTACGAGCGCGACTACGAGATCTGCGGCCGCGTCGATGCCGACGGCCAGCATCCGGTGGCAGAGCTCGCGCGGCTGGTCGAGATGGTGCGCGCCGGCCGCTGCGATGTCGCAGTCGGCTCCCGCTACATGGCGGGGCCCGACCACGAGCCGTACCGGTATCGAATCGAGGGAGCGAGGCGATTCGGCACCGCCGTGATGCGGCGCGTGGTCCGCGTGATGCTGCGGCGGCCGTTCAATGACCCGATGAGCGGCATGTACGCCGTCAACGCCCTGGCGATGCCGGTGCTGGCCCGCGAGTACATGAGCGGGTCTCCGGAGGTCGAGGCGCTGCTCCGCATCCGGGCGGAGGGCCTGCGGTTCCAGGAGGTGCCCGTCCATATGCGCCAGCGCCAGGGCGGGGAGTCCAAGCTCAAGGGCAAGAAGGCCGTCGCGCTGGTCGTCACGCTGGTCGGCGCGCTCTGGGCGGGCCGCAGCCTGCTCCGCCGCTGACGGCGCGGGTGGGGGGCGAACCGGGTACCGAACCCGGTTCGGTACCGGGTTCGGTACCCGGTTCGTTTGCCTGGCCAGGCGACGCTCCGGCACGGCTGCAAGCCGTTTTCGCCCTCCGAGCCGTGCCGGAAGTGCGCCAAACTGGTCACGGTGGCACACCTGGGTACCAGGTTCGGTACCCGGTTCCCCCCGGCCGGGTTCGCCGGCCGGCGCGCCACGCTACCTTGAGGGGATGCACGCGATCGTGATCCCCGGCAACGGCCGGGTCACCGCAGACGGCTCGTCCTACGAGCTCAGCCCGCGCTGCGTGGCGGCGTTGCAACTGGCCTCACGGCTGGCCGTCGAGAGGCCGCCGCGGGCCGTCATCTTCAGCGGCTGGTCGCCGGTCGGCGGCGTCACCGAGGCCGAGCAGATGCGTGACGCCTGGGAGGGGCCGGACGGCGTCGAGCTGGTGCTCGAGCCGACGGCGCGAATCACCGCCGAGAACATGTCTCGCACGCTGCCGCTGCTGATCGAGCGCGACGTGCGCTCGGTGACCCTGATCTGCGGGCGGCTGCATCTGCCTCGCGTGCGCTACTTCTTCGGCGGCGTCTACCCGCGGTTCGGGATCCGCTGCAGCTACCGGGTGGTGCCGCACGGAGCTCTGCGCGAGGCGCTGGCCTGGGAGGCCGCCGCAATCGCGGTCGCGCGCAGCCAGCGGCGAGCCGCTGTCGAGGAGCTGCGCCGCCTGATCGCCGGCTGACCGCCGGCGCCGGGCTCAGAAGCCGTAGCGCTCCTCCTGCCACGGGTCGGCGTCGTTGTGATAGCCGTAGCCCTCCCAGAAGCCGGGCCGGTCGACGTCGGTGAACTCGAGCCCCCGCAGCCACTTGGCGCTCTTCCAGAAGTACCGGCTGGGAACGAGCAGCCGCAGCGGGTAGCCGTGCTCGGGTGTCAGCGGGGCCCCCTCGGCCTCGTACGCCAGCAGCACCCCCTCGTCCCTCAACGCCTCGATCTGCAGGTTCGCGGTGTAGCCCTGCTCGGCGTGCGCGATCACGTAGCGGGCGCTGTCCAGCGGCTCCACCCGCTCCAGCACCGTCCGCAGCGGCACGCCCTTCCACGGCATGTCGAGCTTCGTCCAGCGGGTCACACAGTGGATGTCGGCCTCGCGCTCCTCGGTGCCCAGGGCCAGCAGCTCGTCGAACGACAGCCGCAGCGGATGCTTGACCAGGCCGAAGGCGCGGAAGTCCCAGGCGGCCAGGTCGACCTGGGGCACGCTGCCGGCATGCAGCACCGGCCACTTGTCGGTGAAGTACTGGCCGGGCGGGATCCGCTCCGGGTCGATGCCGGCCTCCCGGGCCTTGCGGTCGGTGCTGGAGCGGAACAGGGGCACGCTTTCCTCCGGTCGTCGAACGGCGATGAATGGTAGTCACGGCAACGGCTCTACAGTTACGGGCATGGCCGTGGTGCTGGATCGCTCCTGCATCCGGGCGACAGGCCCGGATGCCGCCGCCTACCTGCAGAGCATGGTGTCGAACGACATCGAGCTCGCGGTGCCCGGCGGCGGCGTCTACGCGCTGCTGCTGACGCCCAAGGCGCGCGTGGTCGCCGACCTTGAGATCTTCAACACCGGAGATGAGCTGGTGCTGGCGGCGCCGTCCGCTCGTCGGGACGAGGCGCTGGCCACGCTGACGCGGTCGCGCTTCCGGCGCAAGGTCGATCTGGAGCCCAGCGGCCACGTGGTGGTGTGGGGCGAGGCCGCCGGCGCGCTGGCGGCGCTGCCGACGCCCGCCGGCCCGCACGTGCTGCTGGCGGAGCCCCCGCCGGGATCCGGCAACGAGGCGGACTGGGAGGTGGCCCGGGTGGAGGCGGGCATCCCCGCCTTCGGCAGCGAGTTCGACGGCGACTCGATGCCAGCCGAAGCCGGGCTTGACGAGCGCGCGGTCAGCTTCACCAAGGGCTGCTACCCGGGGCAGGAGCCGGTCGCCCGGCTGCATTACCGGGGGCATGCCAACCGCGGCCTGCGCGGGCTGGAGCTGGACGGCCAGGGCCTGCCCGCGGGCGGCTCGCCGATCGTCTCCGACCAGCGCGAGGTCGGCCGGGTGACGTCCTCCGTGCTGTCCCCCCGGTTCGGCCCGATCGCGCTGGCGGTGGTGCGCCGCGAGGTTGCTGACGGCGACCGGGTGACTGTGGGCGGGACGGCGGCCGTCGTCCGTTCTCTGCCATTCGGCGGCTGATACGCTCGCAGCCGTGACCGACGGATCGTCCGCCGCCGCCGACGAGCGCCTCGCCGACGCATCCCTGCTCATCGGGCTCCTCGAATACGACCAGGCCGACGAGCTGCTGCGCGGGGTGCTGCGCAACGCCCGGGCGGCCGGCGACGACCAGCTGGCCAGCCGCGCCCTGGAGGCCCTGGGCACCATCGCCACCCGCCGCGGCCGTGAGGCCGAGGCGCGACGGCTGATGGAGCAGGCGCTGGAGCTCGCGGGTGACGCGGATCCGGTCGAGCGGGAGATGCTCTACTGGGAGCTGGCCCGGGTCTGCTCGGGGCTCGGCGACCCCGACCGGTCGGTAGAGATCCTGGAGCGCGCGGTCAGCCTGTTCGACGAGGACGCTGACCTGAAGGCCCGGATCACGCTCCAGGTTGCACTCAGCTATGCCCATACGGACAACGGTCACTACGGCCGGGCGGGCGATGCGCTGGCCGACCTGATCCAGCGCGGCGCCCAGGATCTCGATGCCCGGTCGCGGGCCCGCATCAACTACGCCAGTGGGCGCCTGAACCTGGTGCTGGGGCGCGGCGACCAGGCGATCGATCACGCTGCCCGGGCGGTCGAGGACTACCGCGAGGCGGGCTTCGAGTACGGGCTCGCGGATGCTCTGCTGTTCTACGCCCACGCGCTGCTGGACGGCGGCCAGACCGAGGCGGCCGGCGTCGCCCTGGAGGAGGCCCGGGCCCTCTACGGACCGAAGCCGAGCGCGGTCGACGTCGGTTTCCTGCACACCGACGAGGCCCGCTACCACCTGCAGCGGGGCGAGCACGAACTGGCCATCGAGAGCGTCCGCGAGGCGATCGACCACCTGGGCGACCTGTCGATGGTCGCCGAGCTGGGCGACGCCTACCTAGTGCTGGCCCGTGCCTACGACGAGCTGGGGGAGCTGGACAGCGCCGACCGCGCCTATGGCACGGCCATCGACCTGCTCCGCCGCCAGCGCGGCTGGTACCGCGAGCTTTCCAAGGCCTACCGCTGGTACGGCAAGTTCCTGCGCCGCACCGGCCGCACCGAGGCGGCGATGGAGATGCTCGAGCGGGCCGGCGACATCAGCCTGCGGCTGCAGGAGATGCTGGAGCGCTAGCAGACGGGGTCAGACCCCGTTGTTCCGCTCAGGCCCAGTCCTCCATCGGCGTGTCCGCACTGTCGCCGGCGTACTCGTAGATCAGCCGGCCGCCGTGGCGGAAGCCCTGCTTGGTGTAGAAGGTGGGGATTCCCACCTCCTCGTCGTCGGGTGTGACGCGCAGCTCGATCGACTCGATGCCGCGCCGCTGGCACTCGGACACCGCCCCGCGCAGCAGCATCGCGCCGATCCCCCTGCCGCGGGCGGAGGGCTGAACCCAGATCTCCTCGATTTCGGCGCTGCAGCCGCCGCCGGCCGAGATGCGGATGGTGGTGCTGGCCAGGCCGCGATCGCCGGCCAGGGTGAAGAAGCCGCGGCCGGGATCGACCAGGATCGCGTCCACGTTCTGGTCGAGATGCTCGACCACCCTGCCCTCGTGGCTGAAGAACGAGCGCAGCAGCCGCGTGACCAGCGGCGCGTCCGCCAGAGTGGCCATCCGCGTCATCTCGTCGCCTGTGCTCACTCGGCCACCCCGCAGTGGCGCACCGCGGCCAGCGCCAGCCCCTGGGCGCAGCGCACGAGGTCGTCCACCGGTACGTACTCGTCGACCGTGTGCGCCCAGGCGATGTCCCGCGGGCCCCAGCCGATCGACGGGGTGTCGCCGAAGCGGGCGAAGGTGGCGGCGTCGAACCAGGAGTCCAGCCCGCTCAGGCGCGACGGCTCGCCGACCGCGTCGCTGGCCTCGAGCATGGCCGTGACGATCGGCAGGGAGGGGTCGACCTCGTACGGGGGGATGTCGAGCCCCCAGTCGATCCGCGGGGGGTGCTCGGCCAGCCAGGGATCGGCTGCCGACCGGCGGAGCAGGAACTCGGTCACCTCGGCCTCCACCCGGGTGCCCCACCCGTCCTGGTCGGCGTTGGCGGGTAGGTACATCAGCTCGCAGGCCAGCGTGCAGGAGGCGGGGTAGGTGACGATCCACTCGCCACCGCTGATCTTGGCCGGCACGATGTCGGACGGCGAGAGGTGGGGATGCCGGCGGTCCGACCGGCCACGCCACTCGTCGCGCAGCGAGCGGACGCCGTCGAGCACCACGGCCATCTTCTCGATGGCGTTGACGGCGCCGCCGTCGCGCCAGTGCGGCTGTGCCATCTCGGCGTGCCCGGGGCGTCCCTCGACGGTGATGGTCGGCGACAGCGAGCCGCGGCAGCCCACCCACACCTCGAAGGCGGTGGGCTCGGTGACGATGCCGGCGTCCGCCCGCACCCCGTGCCGCACGGCGGCCAGGCCGCCGGCGCCGGACGACTCCTCGTCGGTGACGGTGTTCACGATCAGCTCGCCCCGCAGGCGGATGCCGAGCCTGGAGAGCACCTCGGCCGCATAGACCATGCAGCCGACACCGCCCTTCATGTCGCATGTCCCGCGGCCATACAGGTTGCCGTCGCGAACCTCCGGCCGGTTGGGGTCGCTCGTCCAGCGGTTACGCGGCTCCGAGGGGACGACGTCGATGTGGCCGTTCAGGAGCAGGCTGGGACCGCCCCCCGATCCCGCGAAGCTGGCCGCCATCTGCGGCCGGCCGTCGAAGGTCAGGCCGGGCGGCATCTGCCGCGAGCCGGCCACGTCCTGGGGCAGGGGCTCCCAGATGTCGACGGTGGCGCCGGCGGCTCGCAGCCGGTCGCCGAGGTAGGCCTGCAGGTCGGCCTCGTCGCGCGGCTGATCGTCCACCTCACGCGCGGTGGTGTCGAACGCGACGAGACGGCTGACCAGCTCCACCAGCTCCTCGCGCCCCGACTCGATGGCCTCGAGTATGCGCTGCTCCAGCCCCACGATGGGCGATGATACGGCAAGCGTGGCGGAGCAGGACCCATACGGCGACCGGCGCCGGACGATGCGCGTGCACCGCGCGGAGCATCGCCGAAAGCAGGTGCGGCGCCGCCGGATGGTCGCCCTGGTGGCCGGTCTGGCGGTGATCGCCGCGGCCGGGCTGGGCCTGGGGCAGCTGGCCGCCGGGGGTGACTCCGCCGCCTCGCCGGCGCCCTCCCACGGGCGGGGCGGGGGCGGGTCTCCGAGCACCGGGCAGCCGGCCCCCAGCGGGTCGGCCTCCACTCCGCCGCCGGCGGCTGACCCGAGGGGCCGCGTCACCATCTCCGCGGTGGGCGACACGATGCTCGGCTTCGCGGGCTCGCTGGCACCGTCGCCCGCCACCTACTTCGACGCCGTCAAGCCGGCGATCGCGGCCGACATCGCCTTCGCCAACCTCGAGGGCACGCTCACCGACCAGGCATCGGGCAAGTGCGCCTCGCTGCCGGCCGGCGCCTGTTACGAGTTCCGTGTGCCGCCGTCATGGGGCCGGTACTTCAGACGTGCCGGATTTACGATCATGAGCAACGGCAACAACCACGCCTTCGACTTCTGGCAGGCGGGCCTCGACGACACGGTGGCCGCGCTCGACCGGGCCGGGCTCGACCACACGGGACGCACGACCGAGATCACGTACGTCAAGGTGCGGGGCGTGACGGTCGCGTTCATCGGCGCCGGCCCCTATCCGAACACCGGCCCGCTGAACGACTACACGGCCATGCGGGCCCTGATCGAGCAGGCCGATGCCAAGGCGCAGCTGGTGGTGGTCGCGATGCACGCCGGGGCGGAGGGGTCGGGAGCCACGCACCTGACCGGCCAGGACGAGGTCTACTTCGGCGAGAACCGCGGCAATCCGATCGCGTTCGGGCACATGGCGGTCGACGCCGGCGCCGACCTGGTGCTGGGCAGCGGCCCCCATGTGCTGCGCGGAATGGAGTTCTACAAGGGCCGGCTGATCGCCTACAGCCTGGGCGACTTCGCCGGCTACCGCAACTTCAGCACCGGCGGGCTGCTGGGCGTGTCGGCCGTGCTGCGGGTGACGCTCGACCAGGGCGGCCGGTTCGTCCGCGGCAAGGTGGTGTCGGTGAGCCTGGTGGGCGAGGGACAGCCGGTGCCCGACCCCGGTGGGAACGGCGCCGCGCTGATCGGCCGGCTGTCCCGTTCTGACCTCGGCGCACGCGGGATCCGGCTCTCCGCCGGCGGCCAGATCCGGCGCCCGTAGGCGAATCTCGCTAGATCCCCCTTCAGGGGGAATCGGGGTCCCCGTCCCGTCGCTATGACGTGAGTGACGCCTGAGAGACCCCCCGGCGGCGGCTCCTTCTCGCAAGCTTTCCGGAGCCATCCGGCACCTGATGTGACCGGTGGGCGGTGTTCTCGACGGCGTCCTTCGAACGCTCCGCTCATGTGAAGGGAGGTGCCCAATGATCAAGTGGAACTATCGCGCGACGCGTGTCGCGCTCGTGCTCAGCGCCATCGCCGCCTACGCCGTGGCTTCTGGCGCAGCCGTCA
Organism: Gaiellales bacterium; assembly: GCA_035537595.1. Lineage (GTDB taxonomy): Bacteria > Actinomycetota > Thermoleophilia > Gaiellales > JAICJC01 > DATLLX01. Next base: position 12,262 of record DATLLX010000077.1, read on the forward strand.
AGTGGGGCGCCTAATCACTGCCGCTCCTTGAGCTCCGGGCCAGAGCACTCAAGCTGAGTGCAGTGATCGGCCGATATACCCCATCGATGTTTAAGTGACAGCCGAGTCATCCCCAACCGTGTCCCGCACGTATCCGCCCCGGCTGCTCCGGTACATCACCGTCGTCATCGCGGCGGCCGTGCCGGTGGCAGTCGGGGCGATTGCGCGGATCGTCGAATCACCGCCGCACGGCGAGGTGATCTTCGGCGTTCTGGTGTTCTCGATCGCCGCCCTGGCAACCGAGCTGAAGCCGGTGCCGCTCGACGAGACCGGCCAGCGAAGCGTCTCCCTGGCCTTCGTCTTCCTGATGGCCTGTCAGGTGCTGTTCGGATGGGAGTACGGGGTGCTGACCGCCGTGTTCGCGATGGCGATCAGCCAGGCGGTCGACCGGGCGCCGTTCCTGCGGTCGATCTTCAACACCTCGGCCTACCTGATGTCGGTGTTCATGTCGGCGGTGCCCGGCCTGCTGCTGGGCTGGGACGGCTGGACGATGCCGGTCGAGGACGCCGGCCGGCTGACGATCCTGGTCTTCACCGGCGGCATGTTCTTCGTGCTCGTCGATGTCGTGCTGGTCGCGGTCGCCGTCTCGCTCTACCAGGGGACGCCGCTGCGGGCCATGCTCGAGGACTACGTCCGCCACTCGGGCCCGGCATTCGGCATCATGGCGTTCATCGCCGCGCTGGCGACCTCGCTGTGGAAGGTGGGCCCGCTGCTCGAGCTGCTGCTGGCCGGACCGCTGTTCGCGCTCGCCCTCTACCAGCGGTACGCCTACCGCTCGATCATGGCCACCAGGGACGCGGAGACGGACGGCCTGACCATGCTGCGGAACCACCGCTCCTACCAGACCGATCTGCGCGAGGCCCTGGCGCTCAGCGCATCCACTCGCGACCGGCTGTCGCTGGCGATGATCGACATCGACAATTTCAAGAGCATCAACGACCGGTTCGGCCACCCCGTCGGCGATCAGGTGCTGAAGATGCTGGCCGACCTGCTGCGCGAGGAGTACGGCTCCGACGCCTGCTACCGGATCGGCGGTGAGGAGTTCGCGCTGCTTCGGATGGGGGAGGACGAGCAGCTGGCCTACTCCTCGCTCGAGCGGCTGCATGCGCGGCTGTGGCAGACCGCCTTCCCGCACGGTGAGCCGGTCACCGTCAGCGTCGGCATCGCCACCTATCCCAACATGGCCCCCGAGCGCGACGAGCTGCAGCGGGTGGCCGACAGCGCGCTCTACTGGGCGAAGAACCACGGCAAGAACCGCAGCTGCGTCTACAGCCCCAACGTCGTCCGCATCTTCACGCCCGAGGAGCTGGCGGAGACCGCCGAGCGCCATGCCCGGCTGCGGGCCGCGGAGAGCCTGATCCGGGTGGTGGACGCCAAGGACACCTACGCCGGGGCGCACTCGCAGTCGGTCTCCCGGCTGGTGGAGGGCATCGCCAGGGCGATGGAGCTGGACGAGGAGACCGTCGAGCAGGTGCGCCTGGCCGGCCTGTTGCACGACCTGGGCAAGATCGCGATCCCCGACCGCATCCTCCAGAAGCCCGGCAAGCTGGACGCCGAGGAGCTCGAGACCATGCGCGAGCATGCCGAGCTCGGCTACCGGTTGCTGGAAGGGCTCGGCGTGTCGCCGGTCGACCGCTGGATCCGCCACCACCACGAGTGGTGGGACGGGTCGGGCTACCCGCTCGGCCTGGCCGGTGAGGACATCCCGCTGGGCTCGCGGATCATCCTGGTCGCCGACGCCTTCGATGCCATGACCTCCGACCGCGTGTACCGCTCGGCGACCTCCAGCGCAGACGCGGTGGCGGAGCTTCGGCGCCGCTGCTGGACGCAGTTCGACGCTCGCATCGTGACCGCGCTCGAGCGGCATCTGGCGTCCCTGCCGGCCGCGGCGGGCGGGCAGTCGGAGCGGGTGACCGCCTGATGTTCCTGGTGCCGGCCGTGATCCTGGGTGTGGTGCTGGGGCTGCTGCTGGGCGGCCGCCTGGGCCGGCTGGCAGACCTCGAGCTGCGGGCCTGGTGGCTGTTCTTCGCCGCCATCGGCCTGCAGTTGATCGCCTTCCCGTCGCCGATCTTCCCTGTCGACCTGCCGCAGGGGCTCTCGACCGCGCTGTCGATCGCCTCCTACGTCTGCCTGGTGGCGGTCACGGCCCTCAACCTGCGGCTGCCCGGAATGGCGATCGCCGGTCTGGGCATGCTGGCGAACCTGGCCGCCATCCTGGCCAACGGCGGCCACATGCCGGCACTGCCGGGCGCGATCCGGGAGGCCGGTCTGACCCATCATGGCGTCTACAACAACAGCGTGGCGGAGGCGTCGCCAAGGCTGTCCTGGCTGGTCGACAGGTGGGCGGCGCCCGATTGGGTCCTGTTCGGAAATGTGTTCTCGGTCGGCGACGTGATGCTGGCGATCGGGGTTGCCGTGCTGGTGTGCGCGGCGATGGGTGCCGGCCTCCGCGGCCGCTCGCCGGCTACAGAGCCGGCGGCCTGACCACCGGCGCGCTGCCAAACCTCGAGTAGGCCTCGGTCATGAAGTGCGCGGCGGTGATCATGTGCACCTCCAGCACGCGTCCCGTCGAGCGTTCGATGTGCAGGCGAAACCAGGTCGGCGAGCCGTTGTCAAAGGCCAGGGTGACGTCGACGGTGCGCGCCGTCCGGCCGGCCACGTACGCCGCCACCGGCCGCTGCGCCCAGAATGGATCGGGCACCGTGACCGGCCGGGCCTTCGACTGCTGCCAGTCCTCGCCGGGCGGGCGGTCCCACCGCCGGTCGCCGATGATCACGCTGTCCAGCCCGCCCTCGACGTGGATCTCGAGCCGGTCGGGCGCGTTGACGACGAACCGCGAGACCACCCGGTGCACGGGGTCCGAGGCGAGGTGCTGAACGGCGATCAGCGAGCCGGCGCCGCGCAGCGCCCGCGCGGTGAGGCGGACGAGCGCCGCAGCAGGGGGCGACCCGGCGGGCGGCAGGTCGACGGCGGCCGTCACCGGGGGCCTTCCCGCCCGACCGACCTCGACGTCGAGCGCGGTGGCGCCCCGCGGCGGCCGGGCGTGGTAGCAGACCTCCGGCCCGCTGCAGGGCAGGGCCACGCGGCCGTTCAGTGTGACCAGCGCGTTTCGGACGGCGGAGCCGTCGGCCGCCAGCACCGTGACCCTGACCCGTCCGGCGGGCAGCCGCTGGAGCCCGACGGCGAGGTCAGCCGCCTGCCCTGCAGCGACCGGGCCCGCCGGCGTGGGCGATGCCGGCACCCCGGGGGTCGCCGACGCCGCCCCGATCTGGACGGTCGCGGCCCACGTGCGGGCGCCGGCTGAGATCTGCGCGACCAGGGAGCCCGCCGGCACGTCCTCCGCCAGCAGGGTGTAGGTGCCGTCGGCCCGGCGCTCCAGGGGCTGCTCGCTGCCGCTGCCGTCGGGGCGCTGGAGCAGCAGGGTGGCAGGGCCTCGCAGGCCGGGCATCCGCAGGGCGAACGCGTTGGTGCCGGCGTGGCCGGGCCAGACCGTGAGCCTGCCTCCCCCGCGCACCGGCAGCGTGGCGATCCCGCCGCGGGGCGCCGTGCCGGCCGCGCCGGCGGCCGCGGGAGACGTACCCGGCGGCAGGTTGGTGAGCAGGGCCACCAATCCCACAACCACGGCCAGCAGCCCCAGCTCGACCACCACCGACCGCCGCAGGTCGCGGAAGCGGTCGAGGATCCGCCGGTTTCGATAGCCGAGCAGGACGAGCAGGGAGAGCACCGCCACCTTGCCCAGCAGCACTCGCCCGTACGACGTCGACCACAGCTGCGAGACGGTCTCCAGCTCGAACAGGGAGCGGCAGACGCCGGTCACGACCAGCACCACCACGCTCCACAGGGCGATCTGCGAGAACCGGCGGGCGATTGCCGACCGCACCCGGGTGCGGTCGGCGTCCGGCAGGCCCCGGGTGGCGTGGGGCACCACCCAGGCCAGCTGCAGCAGGCCGCCCGCCCAGACCGCCGCCGCGGCGACGTGCGCGGCATCGAGGGCGACGGCCAGCGCACCCCGGCCGGGATCGCCGGCATGCCCGGAGATTCCCGGCACCGCCAGCGCCCAGAGGCCCAGGACTGCGGCCGGGCCTGCCAGCGCCAGGGCCACCCGCCGCGAGTGGGGTGCGGCGGCGTAGGCGATCGCGACCAGCACCGTCAGCAGCGCGGTGACGTCGATGCCGCGGCCGAACTGACGACCAAAGCGCGTGGCCTCGATGGCCGAGCCGACGGGCCCCCGATGGTCGAACGCCTCCCAGAAGCTGACGCCCGCCACGGCCGCTCCCTGGAGTGTCAGCGCCACCCATCCGCCGGCCAGCGCCATGGCCGCCGTCACGGCGAGCACCTGGTTGGCGCGATGGCGCTCGCGAAGCCCCATCATCCGCCGGCCGCCCTCCGGCGCCGTGGCCAGACACGGCAGGAACACGGACAGCCGAAAGACGGTGCCGCCGATCAGCAGCAGCAGGCCTGCGAAGTACACCGCCCGGGCGGTCAGGTACCGCCAGTCCTGCTCGGTGCCGCCTGAGGCGGCGACGGCCTGCGGCGGCCCCCGTCCCTCGCCGACGCCGAACGCGAACACGCCGGAGATCAGGTGGCCATCCGCCGACACGATCCCCCAGTGCACGGTGTAGTCGCCGTCGGGCAGGTCCGGACGCAGCGGGAGCACCACCGTCGCCGCGTCGGTGGGCGACGTGCGCGCCGCGCCCGCCATCACCGAGCTGCCGGACTCGTCGACGACGTCCGAGCCGCCGGCCACCGGAGTCACCTGCTGGTCGAAATGCAGGGACACCTGGCCCGGCGCTGCCGGCACGACGCCGCCCGACCGTGGATCGGTGCGCACCAGCGTGGCGTGCGCATCCGCCACGCCTGGCAGGACGAGCGGCGCCAGCAGCGCCGCCGCGACGAGTGCCGGGCGGATCAGGTGGCCGGGCTCCTTCGGCGGAGCGCGAACGAGAGCGAGAGGGCGCCCACGGCCAGTGCGGCGCCGGCCAGCGCGCGGGCCGGCGTGTCGCTTTCACCGTGCGAGTGCGTCGATTGGATCTCCGGCGTCCACCTCGTGCTGCTGCCGTCCGAAAAGGTCTGGGCGCCGGTCAGCTTGACGCGGTCGACCCCGGCGTCCAGATGGCCGGCGAACGAGAACAGCCCCAGGTGCTCGGGCTTCAGCGAGCCTCCCTGCCAGGACAGGGCGACCGCCCGGCCGCTCTGATCGCGGACGATCTCCGCGGTGAAGCCGTTCGCATCGGCGATGGCGGACACCTCGAGGCCGTCGGGGACGGTCAGCCGAAGCCCGGTCATGTCCTGGGCCGTGTTCTCGTTGGGTGTGGTCACGGTGTACAGCGCTCCCTCCCCCACCTCCGTGGAGACGATCTCCACGTGGGCGGCGGCGGTGGCCGGCAGGGCGAGCGCCGCGAGAGTGGTCGCAGCGAGCATGCGTGCGCGCATGGTTCCTCCTGATGAACGATCTACGGGATCGGGATCAGGCTGGTTCTGGCGGTGCCCGGCCGCCGACCGGGAACGGCGGCCGCGAGCGGGTGGCCGCGATCGCGCGCGGCGCGCGGCGGCGAATCTCGACGACCATCGGCGACAGCGTCGCCCGCGCGCGCAGCGCCCGCCCCGCCTTTCGCTCGAGCAGGCGGACGAGCAGCGCCGCCGCCAGCGCCAGCAGCGCATGCAGCGCCAGCGTCCCCGCGGCCGCGCGGTGGCTCGGCGCACCGGCGGCCTGGAGCCCCGCGTGGGCGCCCAGCTGCGTCCCCAGCAGGGTTGCCGCCAGCAGTGGCAACGGCAGCGGTGGCGGCGCGGCGCCGGCCGCTGCGACCAGGCGCCAGCAGCTGCTGCTGGCCGCCAGCGCGATCAGCGCGCCGGCCAGGCCGGCCAGCAGCCACAGCGGATCGGTCGCCAGCCGGTCACCGCCGTGCGCGGCGATGGCGGCGGCGGTGCCCAGGCCGCCGATGCCGATCGCGCGGATGATGGCGAATGGGCGCACCTGCGCCGAGTATAGGACGGGCCTCCGCCCGTGCCGCTCAACCGGCGGTCATGCGACCAGCGGCAGCGGGGCGAAGCCGGCGGCGTCGGGGATCACGTCGGCGGGGTCTGTTCCCATCCAGTCGCCCAGCAGGCTGGTGTAGATCTGCCGATAGTCGGTCGGCACCTTGAGGTTGCCCCACTCGTCCAGGTCGCCGTCGGCGATGCCCGGGAACTCCGACGCGATGCCTGGCCGGACGCCGTTGCCGATGGCCAGGGCCAGCCCGCCGGCGCCATGGTCGGTGCCGCCGCCGCCGGAGTCGTTGTCCTCCACCCTTCGACCGAATTCGCTCCACACCAGGGTGATCACGCGGTCGGCCACACCCCGGGCCTCGAGATCGCTCTGGAAGGCGGCCAGCCCCCGAGACAGGCGGGTCATGATGCCGCCCTGGCGACTCAGCTGGGCGTCGTGGAAGTCGAAGCCGTCGTCGAACGACAGACAGGCCACCCGGATGCCGACGTTGGCGGAGATCAGCCACGCCAGCATGGACATCCGCCGCTCGAAGTCGGTGTCTCCGTAGGGCGCGGCCAGGTCAGGCGAGCTGCCCAGGCCCGACAGCCGGTTGGCGATCGAGACCGCGCCGCCCAGCGCGTCGTCCGCTGCCGCCATCGCCGGGTTGGCGGCCGGGCGCTGGGTGAGGCTCTCCAGCGTGCCCACCATCGCCGACTGGTCGGTCCACACGTTTCGCATGCCAAACTGGGCGTCCTCGGTGCTCGACAGCACAGCCACCGGGTTGGTCGCGCTCTTCAGCGAGCCGTCGAGCGTCCAGTCGACCGAGATCGCCTGCAGCGGGTTGGCGGCTCCGCCGTTCTGGTCGACCCAGCGGCCCAGCCAGCCGGTCGAGGGGCTGGGATCGAGCTTGCCGGCCTGCCAGAAGGCGCGGGAGTGGAAGTGGCTGAGATCGGGCGGCTGATAGTCGACCGCCGGGATCACGGCCATCTTGCCGGCGTCGTACAGCTGCTTGAAGCCTGCCGCGTTGGGATGCCAGCGGAAATCGGCGCTGGGAACCGGCCCTGCCAGCGGCAGGCAGTTGTCGGGGTCGAGCTTGATGTGCGGACGTTTGGTGACGTAGGCGGCGTAGTCGGCACCCGTCACCGGCACCAGCGTGTTCAGCCCGTCGTTGCCGCCGTCGAGGAAGATCGAGACGATGATCGGGTCCGTCACCGGCGTCGCCGCCCGGGCCGCCGCCGTCTCCCAGATCCGGCCCCATGAGAGCGCCGACGCGCCGTAGACGGTCATGAACGCGACCGCCCCGTTTCGCAGGAAGTCGCGGCGCGAGATGCCGGCCGTCTCACCGTCGAGCACGGCGCGGGGGATCGGCACCCGCTGGCCCTGGCGGGCCAGCATCGCCCGCCGGTGGGTGCTCTTCCAGTCATTGCATCCGCAGCTGTTCATCTCGCCCCGCAGTCTGGTGGTCAGTGGAGTAGCCCGTCCGGGCCGGCCAGCAGCAGGCCCCTGATCACGCGCTGGCGCTCCAGCCGCTCGTGGGCGTCCAGCGGCGCGTGATCGGCCTCGAATCCCTGGGCGTAGGCCTGTAGCTTCCCGCGGCCGTCCGCCGACACCCAGGGCGAGGCGACAGCCTTCACGGCTGCGCTGACGGCCACGTCCGGCGTCTGCGTCCCGGGGTCGGACACGGTGTTCACGAGCAGGTAGTCGGCCGCCGTCCAGTAGGCCCGCACGGTGTTGGTGTTGAGGAACGCCGGGCCCTGCTGCCATCCCGACACGTTCGGCGGGTAGAAGGGCTGCTGGCCCATGCCGGCCAGGATCCAGGCCCAGTCGCGGTGGGTGATGTACCTGCGCAGCATGCGCAGTCCGCCGGCGACGAAGACGATCGGCGGCTTCACCAGCGCCGGCGCGTCAAGGTTGGCGTAGAAGTCGGGATGGCGCAGGATCACGCCCAGCACCGTCTTCAGCGAGTAGCTGTTCGACCGGTAGTTGCGCACCATCATCTGCAGGGCGCCCAGCGGCGGCGGGGTGGGGATGAAGTAGCTCCAAAGCGTGTAGCAGAGGTACGGCGCATGGTTGGGGTGCTGCACCACCAGCCTGCACACGTCCTCCCACGTGAACCGCCCGGTCTGGCCGAAGATGGTCTTCAGGCCGGTGTCGTGCACGGTGGTCGAGTAGTAGGTCGGGTTGGCGCGCTCCGCCGGTGTGCCGTTCTGGCTCTTGTTCCAGTCGTAGCGCCAGCCGGTCAGGGCGCGGGCCGCCTCGTGGATGTCGTCCTGGCTGTAGGAGGCGGATGCCCGCCAGAGGCCGTACGTGGCCGCCTCCAGCCCCGGGTCGGCGCCCAGGCAGAACAGCTCCATCACCTCACGGGCGTAGTTCTCGTTCGGCTCCCACTTGCTGGAGTCCGCTCCGTTGAGCCACAGCAGCATCGCCGGGTCGTGCGTGATCTCGCGCAGCAGTGTCGAGAAGCTGCCCAGCGCATAGCGGCGAAGCAGGCCGTTTTGCCGCAACATGTGGCGAGTGTTGCCCACGCCGTCGTTCGAGGTGGCGAACAGGTCGTGGAGACTGAGCGTCATCCGCTCCACCAGCTGGTTGCGGCTGCGCACCATGCGGTCGATCCACCACACGGCGTCGTGGCCCCATTCGTTCAGCGGATCGAGCCTGCGGTTGTCGACCGTCGGCTCGGGGCCCACCAGCACCGAGCTCGTGAACGGGTTCAGCAGCTCCGACACGGCGCCGGGTAGCCCCTTCGACACGTAGTGGTCGATCTGCGCCTTGCTGGCCGAGAAGCCGGCACGCCACAGCAAACGCTTGTAGTGCGCCCGCGTTGGCGAGCCTGGCAATGTCGGATACTGCACGGCCATCCGGCGTCCCCTCGTTCTCTCGACCCGGTCTCAGCCTGCCGTACGCCGGTCGCCGGCGGTACCCACCGGATGGGGGAGCCGGCCGCGGGGGGCGGCTCGTGGTCAGGGGCCGTTGCGAAGGCCGCTGGTGTCGACGACCTCGAGATCGGCGCCGGTGATCCGGTTCAGGGTGCGCAGATCGTCGTCGTCGAAGCGGTCGCTCGACGCGCCGCTGACATACCAGGGCGAGCCGTTGTCGGCCAGGATCATGCCGTAGCGCTTGAGCGCCCGGCCGATCACGCGAGCCTGCGGTGACAGCCTGGACAGATCGAAGTCGGCGCGCAGCCGGACGCGCAGACCCATCGGCGGCAGCGACGTCGACAGTCCCGCCCCGGCGTCGTGGCGGGCAGGGTAGAGGTGGCTGGAGCGGGTGCGGGGAGCGGTGAAGCGAAGCGCGTGGTCGATCAGTCCGCGCGACACCTCGGAGTAGCGAACCAGCCCGGGCAGGATCGGCAGCCCGGCGGCGTCGGCGCTGGTGAAGCCATCCGGCCGCAGGGCGTTGGAGCCCAGGTCCCAGGTGGCTCCCGAACCGGCCCGCCACCCGGTCGACGTGTGACGGGTGTTCCAGAGCTCGTACAGCCGGCAGGCGGCGCGATCGACCAGCAGCAGGTGGCGGTCGCTGCCGCCCTCGATCCGCGGCCTGGCCGGGATCGGGTACCGCACCCGGTCGCTCTCCGCCGCATAGTCGAACCGCACCCGCACCCGCGGCTGTGATCCGGGCACCACGTTGATCGGGATCCCATACCCGGCGTACGAACCGAAGTCGGGGTGGAGCCCGGTGGCAAGCCCGATGGTCGTGCGGATGGCCGCCGAGTTCGGCGCCACCGGCAGTGCGTCCACCGGCTGATTCCAGACGTTGTCGGCGGGGAAGACGGGACAGGCCGGCGCGGCGACGAGTGGGGCCGCCGACGGGGTCTCGGCCACGGTCATCGAGGCGATCGCGACGGCTGCGACCGCGAGCATCAGCCGGCATCGAGGCATGGTGATCTCATCGGCCTCTGGCAGCGGCCGGACGCCCCCTGATCGGGTGCATCGCCAGGCCCCCCGCACAGGTACGCTGTCCGGATGGCGATGTACGGCGCACGGCCGATTCCCACCCGCACGCCGATCGAGCGGCGCGAGCTGCCGATCCTCGAAGTGGGCGACCGCGTCCGCCTTCGAGACCTGCTGTCGACGGACGCCGCGGTGATGGCGCTCGAGGGCACGCACGGCACCGTGGAGCGCGTGTCCGGGCAGCGGGTGCTGGTGCTGCTGGACGAGCCCTACGTCGCGTCCGGCGTCCGCAGGCGGCAGTTCTGGGGATTCCCGGAGGAGCTCGAACGGCCGCGCGTGGTCGGCAGGATGGGTGCCGTGGAGCTGTTCGACGAGGACGGCGACCAGCCCGACTAGGACTGAGCGCTGGCTCCGGTAGCCTTCTGAACATGGTGCTCTGGATCGTGATCGGCGTAGTGGCGGTGGTGCTGGTGTGGCTGGTGTTCACCTACAACCGCCTGATCCGGCTGCGCAACGAGTCCGAGCAGGGCTATTCGTCGATCGACATCCAGCTGAAGCGGCGGGCCGACCTGATCCCCAACCTGGTGGAGACGGTCAAGGCCTACGCGGCGCACGAGCGGGCGGTGTTCGACGACGTGACCGAGGCGCGTGCCCGCACATTGGCCGCCGGCAGCGTCGGCGATGCGGTGACCGCCGAGCAGCAGATGCGGGGCGCGCTGGGTCGGCTGTTCGCGGTCGCCGAGGCCTATCCCCAGCTGCGCGCGAGCGAGAACTTCCAGCAGCTGCAGGAGGAGCTCTCCGACACCGAGGACAAGATCGCCGCCGCCCGCCGCTACTACAACAACGTGGTGCGCCGCTTCAACACGGCTCAGCAGACGCTGCCGACCAGCCTGCTCGCCGGGCCGCTCGGCTTCCGCCCTCGCGAGTTCTTCGAGCTGGAGGACGAGGGCGACCGGGCCCCGGCCCGGGTCGAGCTGTGACGCTCCAGGAGCAGATCCGGTCGAACCGGATCCGGACCGGCGTCGTCCTGCTCGGGTTCGCGGTGCTGGCGCTGGCGTTCGTCGCCGTCATCGCCGGCGCCTACGACCCCGGCATCGCCGGCGTGGTGGGCGTGGTCGCCATCGTCTACGGCCTCTTCTCCTGGTTCGCCGCCGGCCGGATGATCGCGGCCGCCTCCGGGGCGCACCCGGTGACCAAGGCCGAGCAGCCCGAGCTCTACCGGGTGCTCGAGAACGTCGCGATCGCGGCCGGCCTGACCAAGACCCCCGACCTGTACATGATCGACGACGCCTCTCCCAACGCGTTCGCCGCCGGCCGCAACCCGGAGCACGCCTACGTGGCCGTGACCACGGGCCTGGTGCAGCTGCTCGACGAGCGCGAGCTGGAGGGGGTGCTGGCCCACGAGGTGGCGCACATCCGGAACCGCGACGTCCGGCTGATGAGCCTGGCCGCCGTGCTGGTGGGCGTGATCGCGCTGGCGTCCGACCTGCTGATGCGGATCACCATCTTCGGCGGCGGGGACGACGAGCGCGAGGGCGGCCTGGGCGCGGTCGGCGAAGGACACCGGGCCGCACCCGCTGGCGTGCTCGCTGAACCCGGACCCGGAGAAGCCGGCGACGTGGACGCTGCCCGGCAGGCGGGC
>DATLLX010000078.1:0-7208 GCA_035537595.1 Gaiellales bacterium
CGCTTCACCGTCGCAGTCGCCATCGCCGCACTGGCCGTGCCCACCGTCGCCTCCGCCCACCCCGCCGGCAACACCGGCTCCAGCGGCGGCCCCAACCACGGTTCGGCCACGCAGATCTACGTGCCCACCGATCCCGGCCAGGCCCGGCTCAACCAGCAGGCGTCCCCGGCGTTCGTGCCCAGCGATCCCGGCCTTGCCCGGGTGCTCGAGGCCCAGTCCAGCCGGAACCACACCTACAACGAGATCACGCTGAACCGCGCCGACAGCCCGACGGTCTCCACCGCCGACAGCTCCGGATTCAGCTGGGACGACGCCCTGATCGGCGCCGGTGTCACCGCCGCGCTGATGCTGCTGGCACTCGGCGGAGCCCTCGTCGCCCGCCGGCAGGGCCGGCTCGGCTACCGCTGATCCCACTCACAGAGACGCTGCCCCGGAGGGCCGCCGCACCGGCGGCCCTCTTGGCGTGCGCGGGTCAGCCCGCGGGCAGCCGCAGGTGGCCCTCGGCGACGACCACCGCCGAGCCGCCCACCTCGATCCGCTCGGGCACGTCTCCCGCTCCCTGAGCCCGGGCCAGGATCGTGCTCGGCCGGCCGATCACGGAGCCCTGGGAGATCCGAAGCTCGGTGCCGGACGCAACGACACCATGGCGCACCAGATGCCACGCCAGCGGCCCGGCGGCCGAGCCGGTGGCCGCGTCTTCGGGGATGCCGTCGTCGGGGGCGAAGACACGGGTCGTCCAGTTGCCGCCCTCGCCGGCGCAGCAGCTCCAGTCGACATGCGGAACCTCGGCCGACAGGCTGACCAGCGCCCGCAGGTCCGGCTCCAGCGCCAGCACCTGCTCCACACTCTCGACCACCACATGCACGTGGGGATCGCCGGTGTCGTAGACCTCCACCGGGAGTCGCGATCCGGCCACCCGGAGTGCCTCGAACAGGCGCTCCGGGCGGGGAAACGGCCACGCGGTGGGCAGCGGCTGGATCATCCACCCGGCCATCCCGTCGAGCTCGACCGGCACGATGCCGACCGCCAGCTCGAGCGCCACCCGCTCGATCCCCCGCTCCAGCCCCAGCGCCACCGCCGTCCCCAGCGTCGGGTGGCCGGCGAAGCTGGTCTCGGCCCGAGGGGTGAAGATCCGGCCCCGGGCGTCGGCGTCCGGCCGGGTCGGTGGGTAGACGAACACGGTCTCGGAGAACCCGAACTCCGCCGCGATCGGCTGCAGCAGGGCCTCGTCCAGGCCTTCGGCGTCCATCACCACGGCCAGCTGGTTGCCGGCCAGCGGCCTGTCGGTGAACACGTCGAGGATGACGAAGCGCATCAGCGAGCGGTGACCGCGAGCGCGTCGCCGTAGGCGCGGCGGATGTCGCCGGCGTCCCAGGTGCGCGGGTTCACGGTCAGGCAGTAGTCCTGCAGCGCCAGCTCGGTCAGGGCGTCCAGGTGCTGCTCCGACACCCCCGCCTGCGCCGCGGTGGGGAAGTCGAGCCGCGCCAGCAGCTCGCGTACCGCCCGTACTGCCCGCGACCCGTCCCCCCTGCCCGCGCCCGGCGCGCCCATGGCATCGGCCACCCGGTCGAGCCTGTCCGCGCAGGCCGGCCTGTTGAGCTCCAGCGCCTCGGCCAGAACCAGCCCCACCGTCAGCCCGTGGGGAAGTCCCAGCACCGACCCGATGGCGTGGCCCAGCGCATGGTCGGCGCCGCAATCGGACAGGTTCATCGCCAGCCCCGCCATCAGGCTGCCCAGCGCCAGCGACCGCCTGGCGTCGAGATCGCTTCCGTCCGCAGCCGCCCGCTCGACGCCGGCCGTGAGGTGCCGCACGGCCTCCAGCCCCATCGCCACCGACAGCGGGTTCGAGTTGGAGACGATCACGCCGTCGATGGCCTGGGCCAGCGCATCCACGGCCGCGTACACGGTGGCGTTTCGCGGCAGGTCGGCCGTCAGCAGCGGATCGACCAGCGAATACTGCGCCCGCATCAGCGGGTGGGCAAAGCCGATCTTGCGGCCCTGCTCGGGGTCGAACGCCACCGCGGCACCGGAGACGTCGGCACCGGTGCCGCTGGTCGTGGGCACGGCCACCAGCTCGATCGCCGGCGGCGTGACCTCGACCTCGCCACGGCAAAAGCGGGCGAACGGCTCGCCCTGCCCGGCGGACTGGCGAGCGGCCTTGGCCAGGTCGATCGCCGACCCGCCGCCGATGCCGGCGATCACGTCCGGACGTCGGCGGGAGACCAGGGCAGCGGCCTCGTCGACCTGGGCGACCGTCGGCTCGCCGGACGGCTTGACCAGCACCTCGACGTCCGCCAGCCGGTTCAGCAGCTCGGCCACGGCGGGGATCACCGCCACCGGCTCCTCGACCACCACCAGGGCGCTGCGTCCGGCCAGCAGGCCCTCGAGCTCCGAGATCACGCCGTCGCCGAACGAGATCCTGACCGGAAGCTGCGACTGGAAGGGGGGGATCACCATTGCCAAGGCGCGACAACCCTACCCTTCCGGCCCAGACGACCCCTCCTGGAACTGCTCGCGCAGCCGGTCCATCCCGTTGAAGCCCGCCCCGATCAGACCCGGTGTCAGCACCGCGTCGCCGACGCGGAAGGCGAAGGCAGCTCGCTGATCCGGCACATGGAAGTAGGTGAGGATGACGCTCGTGCCGTGCGCTGCCTCGATCTCGACGGCGGTGATGTGGAAGCCCGCCCGCAGCTTGGGGATCAGCACGCCGTTGTTCGACGGGCTGTGGCTGCTCACGATCTGCTCGAATCCGAGGTCGGCCGTGTACCCGATCACCAGCTTGACGATCGCCGAGTAGATGCCCTTGCCCCGCTCGCCGGGATCGACCTGGGCATGCGTCATCAGCCAGGTGGTGTCGTTTCGCTGGTGGCCGCTGAACAGCGCCACCTGACGCTGCCCGTCGAGCACGCGCCAGGTCTCGCACAGCGTCCGCTTGCCGTAGGACTCCACGAGCCGCGCCTCCGCCGCCCGCCGCGCGTCGTCCTTGAGGCGGTCGAAGTCGATGTAGACCTCCGGCGGCCAGCTGTCGCGCCATGCCGGCACGAGCTCATCCCAGTAGCGTTCGGGCGTCACCGGCTCGAGCGTGTAGCGGCCGAGCAGCCCGGCCCCGAAGTGGCGCCGGCGGATCGGCTCAACCCATGCCCAGGGATCGCTCACCGGCGGGATCCTACCGGTCGCTGTAACGTCCCCTCGTGCTGCGCCCCCTTCCTCCCGCCTTCGCGGCCACCACCGGCTCGCTGCACCGGCTGGCGGTGTACGTGATCTCACCCGCTCAGCGACTCGAAAACGGCGAGATCATCCTGCGGGCGACGCCGGCCGGGCTGGGCACCTTCCCGTTCGGCGGCCGCCGGCGGGTGGTGCGGATCGAGGGCGCCGACCTCGTGATCGACGAAGCCGGTGGCGAGGTCGCCCGCTCGCCGATCGGCAGCATCGCTGCGGCGGCCCGGCTGGTCGGCATCGAGCCCGACCGGGCCGAGCAGGAGCAGTTCGACGTCCCCGCCGTCGGCGATCTCGATGCGCCGCTCGCCGTCGACCCGGCCGCGGTGGCCGCGCTGCATGACTGGTACGCCTTCGTCGAAGCGGTGCTGGAGGAGCTGCGGTCGGAGGCCGGGCCGGCCGACGATCCCAGCCCGGTGCGGCTGTGGCCGGAGCATTTCGACAGCGCGATCGACATGGGCGACGACGGTGCCGGCCGGCGGGCCACCTACGGCGGTTCGCCCGGCGACCGCCATCACGCGCAGCCCTATCTCTACGCCTCCCCCTGGGCCGGCCGGATCGATCCGTTCTTCGACGACTCCGGGTTCAACGGCCGGGCGCTGACCTACGCCGAGCTGCTGGAGGCGGACGACTCGCACGCCCACGCCGGCCGCTTCCTGCGCCGGGCCCGCGACCTGATCGCGTCGCACGAGCGGAACAACGGGGTCTGACCCCGTGGTTCCGTCAGGCTGCCCGCCGGGCCGCGGCGGGGCGGGCCGGAAGCTCCGCCGGCTGCAGAGCCGGGCGGCGGTCGAGGTCGCGCATGCCGGGCAGGCAGAGCGCGGCGACCGTCGCCGCAGCGCCGGCCAGGCCGGCGACGATCAGTGTCTCCTGGGCGCCGATCGCGCCGGCCACCGGGCCGGTGAGTGCGAACGACAGCGGCAGCAGGCCGATCGAGATCAGCCAGTCGAGGCTCGACACGCGGCCCAGCAGCGCGCTCGGCAAGTGCAGCTGCTTGGTGGTCACCCAGACGATCGTGCCCGCCGTCTCCAGGGCATTGAACACGAAGCTGGCCGCCATCAGCTGCCAGGGCGCGGCGGCGATGCCGTAGCCGGAAACGGCCACAGTGGCCACCGTCCACGTCGCGTAGATGAACAGGATCGGCCGCCGCGGCGAGCCCCGTGTGCCCATGGCGACGGCGCACAGCACCGAGCCCAGGCCGCCGGCGGCGAACACCATGCCCAGGTCGCCGGCGCTGCCGCCGAGGTCGTTCTTGACCACGAACGGCAGCAGCACCTCGGTGGGGCCCAGGAACAGCAGGTAGGCGAAGGCCGCCGACACCAGCGTGCCCCAGATCCACACGTTCGCCCGCACGAAGGCCAGGCCGGCGGCGATCTCGCGCAGCATCGACCCGCCCGTGGCCTGCCGCGCCGGCAGCGGGCGCATCGAGAGGGCGGCGATCGCCGAGACGGCGAACGACAGCCCGTCCAGCGCAAACGCCGTGCCCACCCCGAACCCGGCGATCATCCAGCCGCCCAGCATCGGCCCGGCCAGCCGGAACGCGACCGGCCGCACGAACTGGTCGAGCGCGTTGGCCTTTGCCAGCTCGCTCTCGGGCAGCAGGTCGGGGACGATGGCGTCGAAGGCCGGCCCGAAGAACGCGGTGCCGGCGCCGTAGGCGGCCACCAGCAGCATCATGTGCCACAGCTCGAGCTGACCGGTCAGCGACAGGGCCGCCATCGCCGCCACCGCCGCCCCGCGGACGATGTCGGAGCCGATCAGCACCCGCCGCCGTTCGACCCGGTCGGAGACCGCGCCGCCGAACAGCAGCAGCACGATCGTGGGGATGGTCATCGCGATGCCGACCATCGATAGCGCCGCCGGGGCGTTCGACAGCTCGTACACCTGCCAGGCCATCGCGACCAGGAAGATGCCGTCGCCGACCAGCGACGCCGTCATCCCGATCCACAGCCGGCGGAAGTCCCGGTGGCGCAGCGGCGCCAGCGGGTTCACCCAGGAATAGCCGCCCGCCCTGTCGAGGCCGTCGTAACTATGCTGCATCCCGCTCCCCGGCGTCGCGAGCTCCAAGGCCGGCGTCGTCGAGGTAGCGGCAGACGTCGGCGATCGACATCGGGTGCGCGAACAGGAAGCCCTGGCCGAGCTCGCAGCCAAGCGCGCGCAGCGAGTCGGCCTGCGTGCCCTGCTCGATGCCCTCGGCCACCACCTGCAGGCTGAGCGTCTCGCCCAGCGCGACCACGGCTGCGGCCAGGCCGGCGACATCGGTGTCGCCGTGGCCCTCCAGGAACGAGCGGTCCATCTTCAGGATGTCGACCGGGAACCGGCTCAGATAGCTGAGCGACGAGTAGCCGGTGCCGAAGTCGTCCATCGCCAGCCGCACGCCCAGCTGCTTCAGCTGCTCGAGGCAGCTGATCGCCAGGTCGGTGTCGGCCATCATGAGGCTCTCCGTGATCTCCAGCACCAGGGTCGACGGGTCGACGCCGCTCAGCTCGATGGCGTCGCGGACGTCGCCGACGATGTCGCCCTGGTTGAGGTGCCGGGGCGAGAGGTTGATCGCCATCGTCAGCGGCGGGCTGGTGGGATAGGCGGCCTGGATCTCGACGGCATGCCGGCAGGCCTCCGCCAGCACCCACTGGCCGATCGGCAGGATCAGCCCCATGTCCTCCGCGACGCTGATGAACTGCGTCGGCTGGATCGTGCCCTTGGTCGGGTGGTGCCACCGCAGCAGGGCCTCGACGCCGGACACCGAGCCGTCGTGCAACCGCACCACCGGCTGGTAGTGCAGCTCGAGCTGGCGGCCGTCCAGCGCTCGCTGGAGATCGGCCCGGAGCTCCAGCCGTTCGATCGCCTCGGCGTGCATGGCCTCCTCGAACACCCGGTAGTTGCCCTTGCCGTCGCGCTTGGCGATGTACATGGCGACATCGGCGTTGCGCAGCAGGTCGGCCGGGGTGGCCCCGGAGCCCGGCTCGGCAAGAGCGATGCCGATGCTGGTGCGGACGATCACCTCGTTGCCGGGCACGCTGATCGGCACCTGCAGCGAGGCCAGAATCCGCTCGGCCACCTCTTCCGCCTCGTCGACCTGCTCGATGCCCTCGATCAGGACGGCGAACTCGTCGCCGCCGAACCGGGCGGCGGTGTCGGTGGGGCGGACGGTGGCGGCCAGCCGCTGGGCGGCCTCGACCAGCACCTCGTCGCCGACCACGTGGCCCAGGCTGTCGTTGATCGTCTTGAAGTCGTCGAGGTCGGCGAACACCACGGCCAGGCGGGTGCCCTCCGACGCGGCCCGGGCCAGCGCATGCTGCACCCGGTCGGTGAACAGCGCACGGTTGGCCAGCTTGGTCAGCGAGTCGTGGAATGCCTGGTGGGCGAGCTGCTCCTCGAAGGCGCGGCGCTCGCTGACGTCGCGGCTGTTGAGGACGATGCCGCCGACGTGCTCGTCACGCAGCAGGTTGGAGTGCAGGATCTCGAACTGGAGCCAGCGTCCGTCCCGGTGCCGCAGCGAGCACTCGATCGCCTCCGGCCCGCTGGCATCGGGCGCGCCGCGCGACAGGATGGTCAGGAACCCGGGCCGTTCGGCCTCGGGCAGCAGCTCCTCGAACCGGCTGCCGGTGATCTCCTCGGTCGAATAGCCGAGCACCCGCTCGATCGACGGGCTCTGGTAGAGAACGGTGCCATCGGCGGCGATCACGGTGATCAGGTCGCTGGAGCGGGCGACCAGCGAGCTGAAGCGCGCCTCGCTCTCCCGCCGGTGCAGGTCCTCGCTGAGCGCCGAGCTCTCGATGGCCAGCGACACCGTGGTGGCCAGCGACTGCAGCGACTCGATCTGGCTGGCCGGGATCTCGGAGTCGCCGGCGACGATCAGCACGCCGCGCGGCTCCTCGCGCACGTTCAGAGGGAGCAGCTGCATCCGCTGGGAGCGGCTGGCCAGCCCGACCTACACGGGATCGCAGGTGCGGCCGTCGAGCAGATCGCGGCTGGTGCGCGCCGACAGCGCG
>DATLLX010000079.1:0-6500 GCA_035537595.1 Gaiellales bacterium
CGGCCAGCGCCGGGGGAGACGACGGCCCGGTAACTGAGCCGGTGCCGGATTTCAGCGGCACGCTGGTTGGATACTGCGACTTCCCGGTGCACTTTCGGTCAGTTATCAACCGCGAGCACATCACCTTCTACCCGGACGGGCGGACGGTTACCCGAGGCAAGCTCACGGTCGCGCTTCGAAATACAAAGACGGAGAAGCGGATCGTCATTGATATCTCCGGTCCGATCTTTACGTACCCTCGCCCGCACGGCCGCACGCTGATCGTTTCAGCGGCGCGATCCGCCGTGTTCCTCACCGCCCAGGAGTCTGGGCTCGGTCACCCGATCTTCTGGCTGGTTACCCACCGCGCGATCCGAACCGTCGGTCAGCCCGACGGCTCACAGCGCCTTGTCGGCTATCCAAAGGATCACATCGTCAACCTCTGCGCCCGACTGTCCTAGGTCTGCGGGCTAGCCCGCGTTCCTCCGACAAACGGCTGTTGCCAGATGTGGGAAGATGACGGACGTTGCAAACGTCACGTCTGGAAAGGCCGCGTTCAGCGGCTCAAAGGAAGGGGAGTCCTGTGGGACAGCAGGCGACACTTAGCCTGGCGGACAGCGCGGCCGCGGTGGGCGACCGGGGGCTTGCCATCGACCTGCGCCGATCTGACATCGAGAAGGCGCTGCGCTCTGCGGACGACGGGCTCGAGCTGCTGCTCGACCTTGAGGCCCGCGAGCCGGACGGCGGCGCGACACGGCGCCACACGCTGGCGGTCGGCTGCACGCCGGCCGATCTCGAGCGGATGCTCCTGCAGTCGGGCGACAGCATCCGCGTAAGCTTCGACGCCGAGGCGTTGGCGCAAGCGATCGCCCCCGACATCGAGGCTCATGGTCTGCGCGAGAAGATGGTCGTGCTCGCGGTTGTGGTCGCCACCACCGGTGCCGCAGCCGGCGGCGCCCAGGCGATGCCCACCCTCGGCGGGCAGAGCGGCGGGTCCGGCGGCGCCACAGTGACGTCGACACGCGACATGCCGGCCGACTCGCTGAGCGCGTCGGTCGCA
Source organism: Gaiellales bacterium (assembly GCA_035537595.1). GTDB lineage: Bacteria > Actinomycetota > Thermoleophilia > Gaiellales > JAICJC01 > DATLLX01. The sequence goes on from DATLLX010000079.1 coordinate 1,040, forward strand.
TCCAGCGAGGGTGCACCGGCCACCCGGGCAAACCCCGGCCAGGCCGCAGCAGCGGTAGCGGCGGCGAGCGAAGCACCCTCAACCCAGCAGGGGCCGTACTCGGGTGGCGCGCCGTTCCAGGAACCGCAGGCGACGACACAGCCAGGGCTCGACCCTAACCACCCCGTCCTGCCCAGCGGCCATCACATGGCGCCGACGGTGATGACCGACGCAGCCCGCGACCTGCCATCCGATTCGCTTCGGACATCCCAACCCCCCGCAGTCGCCCACGGCGCAGCCGGCGCAACAAACTCAAGCTCTGACGCGGTCGACACGTCAACCCTCGTCATCGTCGGCGGGACCACGCTGGCTCTACTGGGCGCGGCCTTCGGCGCCGCTGCCGCGGGGGCCGGACGCACCCCGAAGCCAACCTGAGCCCACGACACGACCCTGCGGGCGACCGTCATCCGGCCGCCCGCAGCGTCATCGCTATGACTCCCGCGACGACTGCCTCTGGTTCGGCGACCGAACCAACTGTGCCTCGGGCATGCAGTCAGCCGGGCGGCTCGAAGTCAGGTGCTAGCTGATTTCCCGAACCGGTGAAACCGCATCTTCCGCATCGCCCAGGCCTCTTGCTGCGGCGTCAAGGAGTCCCAGTACGCTCTGGCTTCGCGCTCCCGCTGCGCCCGACTCTTTGGCCGTTCGGGTGCCGGCGGAGGCAAAGGACGAAGTACTTTTCCTTCCATTTTGCGGTGCATGAGCCCTCCAAGAATGGCTTGGTTGAGCCATGCGCCCGGCACGATTCGAACGTGCGACCTCTGCCTCCGCAGGGCAGCGCTCTATCCCCTGAGCTACGGGCGCGTCCCGGGCAGTCTACCGACGCCGGCCAACAGGAGCGCCGTGCTTGACATGTGACCAAAAGGTCACGTATGATGTCGGGCATGGATGACGACGAGGTCTTCAAGGCGCTGGCCGATCCCACCCGGCGGCACCTGCTCGACCGGCTGTTCGCGCGCGACCGCCGGACGCTGACCGAGCTCGAATCCGAGCTGGAGATGTCCCGTTTCGGCGTCATGAAGCATCTGCGCGTGCTGGAGCGGGCCGGCCTCGTCGTCACCCGCAGGTCGGGGCGGGAGAAGCTGCACTATCTGAACCCCGTCCCCATCCGCCTGATCCACGACCGGTGGATCGACAAGTACACGGAGCGCCAGGTCTCGGCGCTCGCCGACCTCAAGGCCGAGCTGGAGGAGAACGCGTCATGAGCACCACCACGCCCACGCACCTGGCGACCCAGGTGTACCAGATCTTCATCAAGGCGACCCCGGAGCAGCTGTGGGACGCCATCACGAAGCCGGAGTTCACCGCCCGCTACTTCCACGGCGCGCGGATTACGGTGACGCCCGACCACTACGAGTCGCTGGGCCCCGACGACGCTGTCTGGGGGGACGCCGGGGTCGAGGTATTCGACCCGCCGCGCAAGCTGGTGCACGGCTGGCGCTCGATGTACGACCCGACGCTGAATGAGGAGAGCGAGAGCCGCGTCACCTGGGAGATCGAGCCGGACGAGGACGGCGTCTGCAAGCTGACCGTCACCCACGACCGGTTGGAGGGCGCACCGCGCACCGCCGAGGCCGTCCGCGGCGAGGGCTGGATGGGCGTGCTGAGCGCGCTGAAGACGCTGCTCGAGACCGGGAAGCCGCTGAACGGCTGACCGCATGAGCACGACCACGACCCAGGTGTTCACGATCTTCATCCGGGCGACGCCGGAGCAGATCTGGGACGCCATTACCCGGCCCGAGTTCACCGTCCGGTACTTCCATCGGTCGCGGATCACGATCACACCCGAGCGCCGCGCGTCGCTCGCCCCGGACGGCAGCGTCCGGGGCGACACGGCTGTCGAGGTCTTCGACCCGCGGCGCCGGCTGGTGCACGGGTGGCGCTCCCTCTACGACCCGGCCATGGCGCAGGAGCCGGAGAGCCGGGTGGCCTGGGAGATCGAACCGGGAAACGGCGGCGTCTGCAAGCTGACCCTCACCCACGACCGGTTGGAGGGCGCACCGCGCACCGCACAGGAGGTCAGCGGCGCCGGGTGGATGGGTGTGCTGAGCGGCCTGAAGACGCTGCTCGAGACCGGGCAGCCGCTCTACCGCTGACGGCTCACTCCCGGACGAAGCTGCGGGCCTCGTCCGCGAGGGCGTCCCAGTCGGCGCCCGCGTCCGGCGGGACGCTCGCCCACTCGCGCATCGGCCGGCCCTTGCCGGCGTCGAATCGCGTTCCCTGACCGGCCTCGACGAGCGCAGTGACGCGATCCGCCGGCAGCTTCACCACCAGCTCGCCGCGGACGAGCATCGCGAAGATCTTGCCGCCGACGCGGAGGCCGGCGTTCGCCCCGAACCCGGTGCCCTCGCTGACGCCGGCCTCGGCCAGGTGGCGCGCGGCGATCCGGTCGAACCACTCCTCCGCGGTCACGCCGAAGCGCGCCGCTCGGCGCAGACCGGGCAGATCACGTGCTCCTCGCCGTCGCCCCGATCCTCCTCGCGCAGCCAATGCGGCGGCGCCGTCGCCGCGTCGTGGCCGTACGTCGTGGCCGCCGCGCCGCAGGGGCAGCGATACACCGCGCAGAGGTACGGATAGGGTGCGTCGATCAGTTCGTACGTCACGCCCATACGCATATGGTGACACGCTCGTGACCGATGTGGCAACCCCGGCGGTCGCGGTCGACGACGGCCGCCGCCGCTGGATCCTGATCGCGACCATCATCGGCTCGTCGATGAAGGTCATCGACGGCACCGTCGTCAACATCGCGCTGCCCACGATCGGGCGCGATCTGGACGCCGGCCTGGCCGCCCAGCAGTGGATCATGCTGTCCTACTCGCTGGCCGTCGCCTCGCTGTACATCGTGGCCGGCGCCCTCGGCGACCGCTACGGCCGCTGGCCGCTGTTCGTCGGCGGCGTGGCCGGATTCGCCGTCGCGTCGGCGCTGGCCGGCGCCGCCCAGAGCACCGAGATGCTGGTGGCCGCCCGCGTGCTGCAGGGCGTGGCCGGCGCGATGCTGACCACCAACAGCCTGGCGCTGCTGCGGGCGACTTACGCCGAGGACAGCGGCCGCGCCGTCGGGCTGTGGACCGCGTGGAGCGGGATCGGGACGATGCTCGGCCCGCCGCTGGGCGGCCTGCTCGTGCAGTACGCGTCGTGGGAGTGGATCTTCTTCATCAACCTGCCGGGCGCCGTGCTCGCCCTGGTGCTGGCCTTCGCGGGCCGGTCGCCGGAGCGCCTGCCCGAGCACCCGCGCCCGGTGCAGGTGTTCGGCTCCGCGACCATCGCGATCACCTTCGGCACGCTCACCTACGGCCTGATCGAGGGTGCGCAGGCCGGGTTCGGCACGGTGCTCTGGGCGTTCGGGCTGTCGGCCGTCGGTCTCGTCCTATTGGCCGTCTCCGAGCGACGCTCCGCCAACCCGCTGCTGCCGCTCGACCTGCTGCGAAGCCGCGTCTTCCGGGTTGCCAACATCTACACTTGGCTGGTCTACGCGGCGCTGGGCGGGGCGACGTTCTACCTGGCGCTCTACCTGCAGTCGGCGGCGGTCGGCTACGAGCCGGCCCGGGCGTCCCTGATCTTCCTGCCGATCAGCCTGGTCATGTTCTTCCTGGCGCCCCGGTTCGGCAAGCTCGCCGACCGCGACGGGCCGCGGCGCTGGCTGATCTGGGCGCCCCTCGTGATGTCCGTCGGGCTGCTCCTGCTGACCATCGTCACCGACACCAACCCGCTGCTGCCGCTGCCCGGCGTGCTGGTGTTCGCGCTCGGCCTGGCGATGTTGGTCGCGCCGATCACCGCCACCGCCCTGAAGGCCGCGCCCGACCGCTACGCGGGGCTGGCCGCCGGCGTCAACACCACGGTCTCGCGGCTGGGCGGGCTGATGGCGACGCCGCTGATCGGCGTGGTCATCACGCTGGTCTTCGCGTCCGCGTCGCCCCATCCGAACGCGGATCCGTTCGCGACCCACGTCGTGTCGGCCGACCAGCGCGACGCCACCGTCACGGCGTTCCGGGCCGGGATGGGCGTCGCGGTTGCGCTGTGTGTCGCCGGGTCGCTGCTGGCCGCCCGGGGGCTCCGCCGCGACGATCGCTGACCGGGTGCAGATACCCGGTGGATGGTGGGTTTTCCGTACTGCGGCACGGATCGCCGGGTCGTACGCTGCAGGTGTGGAAGCTCTCGCACATCGAAATCAGCTCGCGAAGTTCATCGACGCGGCTCTGACTCCTCGGACGTGGCGCGGGCGCACGCTGGCGGCGGTGCCGATTCCCGGCGCCGTGCTCGCCCGCTGCGCTGAGACGATGCGCGGGATCGCCGATGCGCTGCGCGACGAGCGGCGCGCCGTGGACGACGCGACGCTGGCCGAGCTCGAGCAGGTGCTGACGCGAGGCGCGTCGTCGCCGCTCTATGACGCCGGACATCCGATCCGCGCGCTGCACACGCTGACCGCCATCGAGTCGCGGTTCGGCGGCCTGCGTACGCGGGGCGCGTAGCTCAGCGGAGAGGTGTCCGGCTGGCTAGTAGCCGGCGGGGTGGTCTCGATCCCAGTGCCGCCGGTACCACTCCTCGCCGCGCCACGGCACGGGGTTGCGGTGGTCGCTGCGGACGGTTGCGACAAGGGCGCCGGCGAGCACGACGGCGTTGACCAGGAGGCCGATGCCGACCGTGACGACGGCGGCCGTGAAGAGGGTGTCTCCGATATCACCAAGCATGTCCAGATACTCCTACGTGTGGATATCTGAACTACGGCCGGGACGCCACGTGCGGTTTGGATCATGCCCTGGGCCGGTTCGGCTAACCCACGGGGCCTCCGCCGCCGATACATGTTCCAGTGACCTGGATGACGGACTGTGGCAGTGGGTAAGCACTCCAAGTACGACCCGTGCCCCCGCTGCGGCGGACCGCGGCAGCCCGTATACGGGCCGGTGCAGGTCTCGGGCTCGACGTTCACCGGGGTGGTGGCCATCCCCGCGTTCAAGTACACACGCGTCTGCGGCTGCTACACCGTCACGCGCGCCTGACGCGCCCGACGAAGATCGCCCAGCCCAGCAGTGGGCGATGGATCTCCAGGTACGCCCGCCGTGCGGCCTCGTGGCCTGCACGGACCTCGGCGGCATGCGGGTCGTCGGGGTGCTCGGCCAGCCACTCCTCGGCCGCTCGCCAGTGCAGGCTTTCGTAGCGATCCCAGTCGTCGCGTGACGCGGCGATGACGCCGGTCGTGCCAAGGCCAGCCGCCGCGAACCGGTCGACCGTCGCCTCGAGGCCGACGTACTCCATCGGATCGACGCCGGCGGGCAGCGGCCACCGGCGCCAGAACGGCTCGCCGATGGCGACCGACCCACCCTGCCGGACTGCCGGGGCGAGCACCGCGGCCGCGTCGGCGATCGTGCCCCACACGAAGCTCGCCCCGAGGCACAGCGCGACGTCGTAGGCGGCGGGCTCGAACGTG
>DATLLX010000080.1:0-11104 GCA_035537595.1 Gaiellales bacterium
ATGCACAAACGGATAGGGCCGGGCGGCCGCGAACGCCATCACTCCGACGGGGGAAGCTCCCGGCTTTGGGGCGAGACGCTTTGGTATCTTTCCGCCCCCATGGTGATCATCATCGACGGAAAGGCCACCGCTGCAGCGGTCAGGGAGCGCACCGCCCGCGGCGTCGCGGCCTTCAAGCAGGAGACCGGGCACACCCCGGGACTGGTCACGGTGCTGGTGGGGGAGGACCCGGCCTCGCAGGTGTATGTCCGCAACAAGGGCGAGCAGTGCGAGGCGATGGGGATGGCCTCGTTCCACGAGGAGCACCCCGCGACCATCGGCCAGGAGGAACTGCTCTCGATCGTCGACCGCCTGAACGCCGACGACCGGATCGACGGCATCCTCGTCCAGGCACCGCTGCCGGACGGGCTCGACTTCAAGGAAGTGCTCGACCGGATCGACCCCAGCAAGGACGTCGACGGCTTCCATCCACTGAGCGTGGGCCGGCTGGTGGCGAACCAGCCGGGCCTGCGGGCCTGCACGCCGGCCGGGGTGATGGAGCTGCTCCATGCGTACGAGATCCCGGTATCCGGCGCCGAGGCGGTGGTGGTCGGCCGCTCGGACATCGTCGGCAAGCCGGTCGCCTTCCTGCTGCTGCATGAGAACGCGACGGTGACGATCGCCCACTCGCGTACCCGCGACCTGCCCGGCGTGATCCGCAGGGCGGACATCGTGGTCGCCGCCGTCGGCCGGCCGCAGATGATCACCGGGGACATGATCAAGCCGGGAGCCGCGGTGATCGACGTCGGGATCAACCGCACCGACGCCGGGCTGGTGGGCGACGTCGAGTTCGAGTCGGCCGTGCAGGTGGCCGGCGCGATCACGCCGGTACCCGGTGGGGTGGGGCCGATGACGATCGCGATGCTGCTGCAGAACACGCTTGAGGCGGCACGCGCGCGCCACGGCGTCACTGCCGCCAGCGCCGTGTAGCCCATTGCCATGGGGCGGTCCGTGCTTTATGGTCAGGTCGTTCGGGCGGCCGGTGGCGGCCGCCGCCGTGCCGTAGGAGGGCGAAAGTTGGCAGTAGGTACCGTGAAGTGGTTCAGCAACGAGAAGGGCTTCGGCTTCATCGCCCAGGAGGGCGGGGAGGACGTGTTCGTCCACCACACCAGCATCGAAGCCGATGGTTATCGCTCGCTCTCCGAGGGCCAGCGTGTCGAGTTCGAGGTGGTGCAGGGCAACAAGGGCCTGCAGGCGAGCAACGTCCGCATCGTCTGACGCCACCCCATGTGAGCCGCCCGGCGGCCGCCCCCGATCAGGCTCCATGAGCGCCGCGAGGGGGGCGGCCGCTCGGATATCCTGCCCCGATGGCGGAGATCTCTGCTGACGACGTGCTGCACGTGGCGCAGCTTGCCCGGCTGCGGTTGAGCGACGACGAGGTGAGTCGGATGTCGGAGCAGCTGTCCACCATCCTCGGCCACGTCGAGGCGCTGGGCGGGCTCGACCTCGAGGACGTGCCACCGACCGCTCACGCGCTGGCCCTGACCCATGTCACCCGGCCCGACCGCACGCGCCCGTCGTGGTCACGGGACGAGGTGCTCGCGGAGGCTCCCCAGCCGCAGGACGGGGCCTTCCGAGTGCCCCCGACCGCATGAGCGGCGTGGAGGTGCTCGGCCTGACGGCTGAGCGCTGCATCGAGTTGCTCGACCGCCGTGACGTGTCCTGCCGCGAGTTGGCCGAGGCCTATCTCGACCGCATCGACCGGGTTGACGGCGACCTGCACTGCTTCCTGCGCACCCGGCGGGAGTCGACCCTGGCGGAAGCGGAGGCGCTCGACCGCGACGGCCGCAGCGGGCTGCAGGGCGTGCCGGTGACGCTCAAGGACATCCTCAGCACGCGCGGCGAGGAGACCACCGCGGGCTCGCGGATCCTCGAGGGGCACCTTCCGCTGTTCGACGCCGGGGCGGTGACCCGCCTGCGCGAGGCCGGCACGGTGGTGATCGGCAAGACGAACATGGACGAGTTCGCGATGGGCTCGTCGACCGAGAACTCGGCCTACGGGGTCACGCACAACCCGTGGGATCCCGCCCGCGTGCCCGGCGGGTCGTCCGGCGGCTCCTCCGCCGCGGTGGCGGCCGGCCTGGCGCCGATCGCCTACGGCACCGACACAGGCGGCTCGATCCGCCAGCCGGCCGCGCTGTGCGGGGTGGTGGGGATGAAGCCGACGTATGGGGCGGTGTCCCGCCACGGCCTGATCGCCTTCGCGTCATCGCTCGACCAGATCGGCCCGTTCGCGCTGACCGTGCGCGACTGCGCGCTGGCGCTGGCCGCGGTGGCGGGCCACGACCGCTGCGACTCCACCTCGGTGCCGTTGCCCGAGCCGGTGCGGGTGCCCGACGCCGAGGATCTCCGCGGCGTCACCATCGGCGTCCCGGAGGCGCTCCTGGCCCAGGGCGTCGAGCCGGGCGTGCGCGAGTCGTTCGACGCCGCCCTCCGCCTGGCCGAGGGGATGGGCGCCACGCTGCGCGAGGTCGAGCTGCCGCACGCCGGCTACGGGCTGCCCGCCTACTACATCATCGCGCCCGCCGAGGCCTCGTCCAACCTGGCCCGGTTCGACGGCGTGCGCTACGGGCTGCGGGTCGAGGAGGCGGGCGACACGGTGGTCGACATGTACGAGCGGACGCGGGCAGCCGGGTTCGGGGCGGAGGTCAAGCGGCGGATCATGCTCGGCACCTACGCGCTCTCATCCGGCTACTACGAGGCCTACTACGGCACGGCGCAGCGGGTGCGCACGCTGATCCGCCGCGACTTCGACACCGCGTTCGCCGGTGTCGACCTGATCGCGACGCCCACCTCGCCCACCGTGGCCTTCGAGATCGGCGAGCGGGCCAACGATCCCTGGGCGATGTACGCGAGCGACGTGCTCACGGTTCCGGTGAACCTGGCCGGACTGCCCGGCATCTCGATCCCCAGCGGGCTCGCCGGCGGGCTGCCGGTCGGCTTCCAGCTGATCGGACCGGCCTTCGCAGAGAACCGGATCCTGGACGCCGCGCACGCGCTCGAGCGGGCGATCGCGTTCGATCCCGTGCCGCCCCGGCTGGGAGCGAGCGCATGAGCCGGAACGCGTGGGAGCCGGTGATCGGCCTCGAGATTCACGTCCAGCTGAACACCGAGACCAAGATGTTCTGCGCCTGCGAGAACCGCTACGGAGCGGAGCCGAACACGCTCACTTGCCCGCTCTGCCTGGGCCATCCCGGCGTGCTGCCGGTGATCAACGAGGGCGCCGTCGAGAAGGCGATCATGATCGGCCTGGCCCTCAACTGTGAGATCGCGGGCCGCTCGCAGTTCCATCGCAAGAACTACTTCTATCCCGACAGCCCCAAGGCGTATCAGATCAGCCAGTACGACGAGCCGATCTGCGGCCCCGGCCGACTGGACGTCGAGGGAGAGCCGGTGCGGATCACCCGCGCCCACCTCGAGGAGGACGCGGCCAAGCTCGAGCACGCCGGCGGCCAGGCCGGCCGGATCGGCGGGGCCGAGTACTCGCTGGTCGACTTCAACCGCTGCGGCACCCCGCTGGTCGAGATCGTCACCGAGCCCGACCTGCGCTCGCCCGAGCACGCGATCGCGTTCCTGCAGCTGTTGCGGACGACCCTTCGGACGATCGGCGTGTCCGACGTGAACATGCACGAGGGCTCGCTGCGCTGCGACGCCAACATCTCCGTCCGCCGGGCCGGGTCCGGCGAGCTGGGCACGAAGACGGAGCTCAAGAACCTCAACTCGTTCGGGCACCTGGAGGCGGGCATGGCGGCCGAGATCGCACGCCAGATCGAGCGGCTCGAGTCGGGCGGCCGGGTCGAGCAGGAGACGTTGAACTTCGACCCGGGGACGGCCCAGCTGCGGTCGCTCCGCTCGAAGGAGGAGGCGCACGACTACCGCTACTTCCCTGAGCCCGACCTGGTGCCGCTGGAGCCCTCGCCCGAGCTGGTCGACCGGCTGCGCGACGGGCTGCCCGAGCTGCCGGCGGCACGGATGGCCCGCTTCCGCGAGCAGTACTCGCTGCCTCAGCAGTACGCCACCGACCTGAACGCCGAGACCAGCGTCGCCGACTACTTCGAGCGCGTCGCCGCCGGTTCGGGCGACGCCAAGGCCGCGGCCGACTGGGTGCTCAACAATCCGGGCTCCGTGGGAGCGATCCCGGCCGACAGCCTGGCGGGCCTGATCGGCCTGATCGCGAACGGCACGATCACGTCGACCATCGCCAAGCAGGTGTACGCCCGGCTGGAGGCCGACCCGACCGCCGATCCGGCCGCGATCGTCGAGGGCGAGGGGCTGGCGAGCATCGGCGACAGCTCCGAGCTGGAGGCGATGGTGGTGGAGGTGATCGCCGCCAACCCGCAGTTCGTCGAGCAGTTCCGGGGCGGCAAGGAGGGCGTCATCAACGCGCTGGTCGGCCAGGTGATGAAGCGGACGCAGGGGCGCGCCGACGCCCGCCAGGTGCAGGAGCTGTTCCGCTCGAAGCTGTCGTAGCCTCGCGCCGACCTGGGGCGGGCGACGGCACGTGCGCGACGCTCTCATCCCCGGAGGCGTCGCTGCCGATGGGGAGTCGAGATGTCCGTCCTGCTTGCACCCCTTCGCGTCGGCGCGCGCCTGCTCGACCGGCTGGAGCTCGTCATCGACGGGTCGGAGTCGGCGCGATCGGCGGGTGCGGCGAGGGTGCGCCGCGTGCTGGCGGTGGGGGCCGCCGCGGCCGGCGTCGCCTTCTCGGTGCAGGCCGTGCTGGGCGGGAACGCGCCCGGGATGGGTCACGTGCTGATGGTGCTGGTCGCCCTCGCGCTCTACACCAACCGGTTCGGCCGCTTCCTGCGCGACTGGGCGCCGGTCAGCATCCTGATCGTCGCCTACGTGGTGGCCTTCCAGCTGGTCGACGGTTTCTCGCTGCGCGTCTGGTACTGGCCGCAGATCCATGCCGACGAGGTGATCGGGTTCGGCACGCTGCCTACGTACCGCCTCCAGGACTGGTTCGGCGCCGCCCACAACCATCCGCTGGCGATCTTCTCGGCGGTCGCCTACATGTCGCACTTCCTGGTGCCGCCGCTGATCGGCTTCTACTTCTGGTGGAACCGCCGCGGCGAAGGGTTCAAGGAGTACATGTACAGCCTGATCGTGGTCAACCTGCTGGCCACCGCCCCCTGGGTGCTGACCCCGACCGCGCCGCCGTGGCTGGCCGGTCGCGAGGGGCTGATCAGACCGCCGGTGGACGTGCTGCGGATGGGCCTGAACGATCTCGGGCTGCACCAGCTGACCCAGCAGCTGCACGCCGGCACGTACCTGATCGCGGCCGCCGTGCCGTCGATCCATGCCTCCTGGCCGCTGCTGGGCATTCTGGCCGCCCGCAAGTACCGGCTGCCGCGGCCGCTGACCGCGGCGATCGGCTTCCACCTGCTCGCGGTGTGGTTCGTGATCGTCTACTCCGGCGAGCACTACGCGACCGACATCGTCGCCGGGGTGATCGCCTCCCTGGCGGCATGGACGATCGTGCAGCGGGTGTCGGCCAGGCGTGCGCCCCACGCTCCCGCCGGTGGCCCCGGCGAGCAGCGCGAGCCCGATGTGGAGGTCATCCACGTGCCGGCCGGCGAGCGCAGCGCCGTCCGGTAACGCCGGCCGGGGGCTCCTCCGGGTGGGCGTCGATACACTCCCGGCCGGGAGGAAGCGACCGCCGCCGAGGGAGCGCCGTTGCCAGAGAAGACGTACCTGATCACGCCCGGGCCGACGCCGGTGCCACCTGAGGTGCAGGCGGCTCTGGCGAAGCCCGTCCTGCATCACCGCAGCCCCGATTTCAAGCGCCTGTTCGCCGAGACGCTGACCGGGCTGCGGACGGTGTTCGAAACGTCCGGCGAGGTGCTGGTGATCCCCGGCTCCGGCACCTACGCGATGGAGTCGGCGGTGGTCAACCTGCTGTCGCCCGGCGACCGGGCGGTGGTCGCGTCGGCCGGCAACTTCGGCGAGCGCTGGCTGAAGCTGGCCACCACCTACCGCGCCGACGTCACCCATGTCGAGCAGCCGTGGGGCGAGTCGCTCGACGCGGCACGGATCGGCGCCGCCTCGGCGGACGCCAGGGTCGTCTTCGTCACCCACTCCGAGACCTCCACCGGGGTCGTCCATGATGTGCGGGGGATCGCCGCGGCCGTTCGCCGGGCCGGCGACGCCGTGGTCGTCGTCGATGCCGTGTCGAGCCTGGGCGGGGTCGAGCTGGCGATGGACGACTGGGGCATCGACGTCGCCGTCTCGGGATCGCAGAAGGCGCTGATGACGCCGCCGGGCCTGGCGTTCGCGGCCGTCTCGTCACGGGCGATGGCGATGGCCGCCGATAGCACCACGCCGCGGTTCGCTCTCGACTGGCAGCGGATCGCCGCCGCGCAGGCCAAGGACGGCACCGCGTTCACCCCGCCGGTGACCCTGGTCTCCGGCCTCAACGAGGCCATCCGGTTGATCGAGCGCGACGGGCTCCAGACCACCTATGCCCGCAACCGGGCACTGGCGCGGGCCACCCGTGAAGGCGTGAAGGCGCTCGGCCTGGAGCTGTTCTCGCCCGACGACGACAGCGCCGCCATGGTGACCGCGGTGCGCATGCCCGAGGGGATCGACGGCCAGGAGGTCTACACCGAGCTGCGCGACCGCCATGGGGTCGTCCTGGCCGGAGGCCAGGGCCCACTGCGCGGCACCGTCATCCGCATCGGCCACATGGGCTACATGAACCGGTTCGACATCCTCACCGCGCTCGCCGCCCTGGAGCTGGCGCTCGGCACCTTCGGCCACCGGCCGCCGGCGCCCGGCGCCGGCGTCGGCCGTGCGGCCGAGGTGTTCGCCGAGGAGACGGTGGATGTCTGAGGCCGCCCGCGTGCTCGTCAAGGAGGAGATCGCCGACGCCGGCGTGGCGCTGCTCCGGGAGCGGTTCGACGTCGACGTGGCGGTCGAGATGCCGGCCGACGAGCTGTCCGAGCGGCTGCGCGACTACGACGCGCTGATCGTCCGCAGCCGCACCAAGGTCACCGGCGACCTGCTCGAGCAGGCGCCCCGGCTGAAGGTGATCGGCAGGGCCGGCACCGGCGTCGACAACGTCGACGTCGCCGCTGCCACCCGCCGCGGGATCATCGTCGCCAACGCGCCCGGCTCCAACATGGTGTCGGCGGCCGAGCACGCGGTGGGGCTGCTGCTGGCGCTGGCCCGGAACATCCCCCAGGCTCATTCGGCGCTCCGCGAGGGACGGTGGGAGCGCTCCCGGTTCGGCGGGGTCGAGCTGTACGGCAAGACGCTCGGCGTCCTCGGGTTCGGCCGCATCGGCCAGCTGGTCGCCGCCCGCGCACGCGGGCTGGGCATGAAGGTGCTGGCCTACGACCCGTTCGTCTCGCCCGACCGCTTCCGTGAGCTGCAGGTGTCGCCGGCGACGATGGAGGAGGTGCTCGCGGGCAGTGACTTCATCACCCTGCACGCCCCGTTGACCGCCGAGACACGCGGCCTGATCTGCGCCGAGACGATCGCGCTGATGCGCCCGGGTGTGAGGATCGTGAACGCCGCCCGCGGCGGGCTGGTGGAGCTCGACGACCTCACCGACGCCCTGGAGGACGGCCGGGTGGCAGGCGCCGCGCTGGATGTCTTTCCCGACGAGCCGTACACCGAGGGCCGCATCTTCCAGCTGGACAATGTGGTCGTCACGCCGCACCTGGGCGCCTCCACCCAGGAGGCCCAGGACCGGGCCGGCGTGATCGTCGCCGAGCAGGTGGCTGCCGCCCTCACCGGCGGCCTGGTCTCGAACGCGGTCAACATCCCCCAGGTGCGCTCCGAGGAGATGGAGGTACTGGGCCCGTTCCTGCCCCTGGCCTCACGGTTGGGGCGGCTGGCCGCTGGGCTGTCGACGACCGGGCTCGAGCGCCTCGAGGTGACCTACGCCGGCGCCCTGGCCGAGCTCGACACCCGGCTGCTGACGGCCGCCGTGCTGGCCGGGGCGTTCGCCGGCCACGTCGACGAGCCGGTCAACCTGGTCAACGCGCGCACGGTGGCCGAGGGCCGGGGCATCCGGGTGTCGGAGAGCGCCGAGCAGAGCGGCGGCGACTTCACCAACCTGATCACCGTTGCGGCCACTCCCGGCGACGCCGTGTCGGGCACCACCATCGGCCGCGACAACCGGCCCTGGCTGATCGCCGTGCAGCCCTACCAGGTCGAGATCGAGCTCGACCGCTACATGCTCGTGATGCTGAACGACGACCGGCCGGGGATGATCGGCGCCGTCGGCAACCTGCTCGGCTCCGAGGACGTCAACATCGCCAACATGAACGTCTCGCGCAACGAGCGCGGCGAGGCCGCGGCGATGGTGCTGTCGGTCGACAACGAGCTCGACGGCCGTGTGCTCGACCTGCTGCGAGAGGTCGACGGCGTCCGCTCGGTGCGCTTCGTCGCCCTCTAGCCCTGCCCGCTGGCCGGTCGGGTACCATCTGCTCGTTCGGGCCACCACGCAGGGGAAACAGCATGCAGACGACCGAGAAGATCTGGATGAACGGGAACTTCGTCGCGTGGGACGAGGCTCGTGTCCACGTCCTCTCGCATGCCCTGCACTACGGCACCGGCGTGTTCGAGGGAATCCGCGCCTATTCCACCCCGAAGGGCACCGGGGTGTTTCGGCTGACGGCCCACCTCGAGCGGCTCCGCCGGTCGGCCGCGCTGTACGAGATGGAGCTCGGCTACTCGGTCAGTGAGATGGCGGCGGCCGTGCACGAGACGATCGGGGTGAACGGCGTCGACTCGTGCTACGTGCGCCCGATCGTGTTCCGCGGCTACGGGCCGATGGGCCTCTACGCCATGAACAACCCGGTCGATGTGGCCGTGGCGGTCTGGCCATGGGGCGCCTACCTGGGTGAGGATGCCCTCGAGCAGGGCGTCCGCTGCAAGATCTCCAGCTACCGCCGCTACGGCCCAAACACGCTGCCGCCGGCTGCCAAGGCCTCGGGCCAGTACATCAACTCGGTGCTGGCCAAGCACGAGGCGTCGCGGGCCGGCTACGACGAGGCGATCCTGCTCAACGAGCAGGGCTACCTCGCGGACGGCTCGGGCGAGAACGTGTTCGTCGTCCGCAACGGGGTGCTGCACACGCCGCCCACCAGCGACTCCTGCCTGCCGGGGATCACGCGCGACAGCATCATGCTGATCGCCCGCGAGCTCGGCTACGAGGTCAAGGAGGTCAACCTGGTGCGCACCGACCTCTACTTCGCCGACGAGGTGTTCCTGTGCGGGACGGCCGCCGAGGTGACCCCGGTGGCGTCGGTCGACGATCAGGCGACCGGTGGCCGGGGGCCCGTCACCGAGGAGCTGCAGCGGGTGTTCTTCGACGTGGTCAACGGGCGCGACCAGCGGTTCGGCGAGCTGCTCGAGTTCCCCGTCGCGGCGACGGTCGGATCGTAGGCATGGTCACCGCCCGCGCCATCCCGCTCGCACGGCCGTTCCTGAACGGCCGTGAGGAGGAGCTGGTGCTCGACGTGCTGCGCTCGGGGACGCTTGCGCAGGGGCCGTTCCACCGCCGCTTCGAGGAGTCGTTCGCCGAGGCCGCCGGCACCCGCCACGCCGTCGCCTGCTCGAGCGGCACGGCCGGCCTGCACGCCTGCCTGCACCGGCTCGGCGTGGGACCGGGCGACGAGGTGGTGACCTCGTCGTTCTCGTTCATCTCGTCCGCCAACGTGATCCTGTTCGAGCGTGCCACGCCGGTCTTCGCCGACATCGACGAGCGCACACTGAACATCGACCCGGACGCGATGGAGGCCGCGATCACGCCCCGCACCCGGGCGATCATCCCGGTACACATCTTCGGCTACCCCTGCGACATCGACCGGATCAGCGAGATGGCCCGCCGGCACGGCGTCCCGGTGGTCGAGGACGCCTGCGAGGCGCTGGGGGCCGAGATCGGCGGCCGGCGCGTGGGCACCCACGGCAACCCGTCGGTGTACGGCTTCTATCCCAACAAGCAGCTGACCACCGGCGAGGGCGGGATGATCACCACCGACAACGAGGACGAGGCCCAGGCGCTTCGCAGCATCGTCAACCAGGGCCGCTCCGAGAACGGCGACTGGTTGGTGCACCCCCGGGTCGGCTTCAACTTCCGGCTCGACGAGATGTCCGCCGCCGTCGGCCTGGCCCAGGTCGAGAAGCTCGACGAGATGCTCGAGATGCGCAGCCGTGTGGCCGCCCGCTACAGCGAGCTGCTGGCCGACGCGCCGGGAGTGGAGGTGCCGTTCGAGGGCCCGCACAAGCGCAGCTGGTTCATCTACTACGTGCGGCTGGCCGCGGGCATCGACCGCTCCGAGGTGTCCGCCGGGATGGCCGCCCGGGGTATCGCCACCCGCCCCTATCTTCCCTCCATCCATCTGCAGCCGGCCTACCGCGATCTGGGCTGGCGCGAGGGGATGCTGCCGGTCACCGAGCGGGTCAGCCGGTCCACCCTCGCGCTGCCGTTCTATCCGCAGCTGGAAGACGCCGACGTCGAGTATGTCTGCGCATCGCTGCGCGAGGTCATCGAGGCGCTCTAGTGGCGAACGGCCCGGTGCCCATGGTCTTCCTGGGGTACGGGAAGTGGGCACGGGCGGACCGGATCTATGCCCTGGAGCCGATCGCCGACGACCGCGGCGAAGGCCGCCGCACCCGGGTCTGGGTGGAGGGGATCGCCGACCCGCTGATCGCCTCCCGCACCGAGCGCACGATCCTGGCCGACATGCGGCAGGCCGGGGACGAGGCGGCTGCCATCAGGCGCAGCAGGCGGGCGCAGACGGCGCTGTTCGAGTGACCGGGCCCGACCTGCTCGACCCGGTGCGCGCCGCGCACGACCTGATCGGCTGGACGCTGCTGGTGGACGGCGTCGGCGGCCCGATCGTCGAGGCGGAGGCCTATCACGAGACGGATCCCGCCTCCCATAGCTTCGGCGGGGAGCGGGTCAGGAACGCCGCCATGTTCGGGCCGCCGGGCCGGTTCTATGTGTACCGGTCATACGGTATCCACTGGTGCCTCAACATCGTCTGCGGGCCGCCGGGCGAGGGGGCCGGGGTGCTGATCCGGGCGATCGAGCCGGTGGCGGGCGTCGAGG
>DATLLX010000081.1:0-13965 GCA_035537595.1 Gaiellales bacterium
GGCGAGGCGTTTGCCCATCGCACCATGATCGCGACCGCGGGGTGGGTGGCGCCACGTTCCGTTGCTTGACGGTCGCCGGGGCCGTGCATAGCGTCGGGCGATGCCGTCGCGGGGTCGCGAGCAACGATGAACGGGTAGCGGTGGTCGATCCCGAGGTCGAAACCCGGCCGTGGGGCGAGCAGCTCGCGCTCGACGACGCGGCCTACCGTGCCCAGCTCGAGTACCTGTTCGAGCGCTCGGCGTTCTACCGCGAGAAGCTCGGCGCCGCGGGGTTCGGGTCGGCCGAGGCGGCCGGCGGACTGGCCGACATCGCGCAGCTGCCGCTGACCGAGAAGCACGAGCTGAAGGCGACCACCTCGTCCGGGAACCCGGTCGGCTCGCACCTCTGTGCGGAGCCCTCGGAGATCGTCCGCATCTACTCGACCAGCGGCACCACCGGCACGCCCAGCTACATCCCGCTGACGGCGGCCGACCTCGACAACTGGGTGACCGGTTCGGCGCGCAGCTATGCGGCGTCGGGCGTCACGGCCGGCGAGCTGATGGTGTCGACCTACAACGCCGGCCCCTTCGTCGCCGGCGCGGCGCTGGGGGCGTTCGACAGGATCGGCCTGCGGCACATCCCGGTCGGCACAGGCAACACGGAGCGGCTGATCCGGGCGGTCGAGCTGCTGCGGCCGACGGCCGCGGTGCTCACCCCCTCGAACGCCGCCCACGTGATCGAATGGGCAGCCGACCGGGGCTTCGACCTGGCGGCATCGAGCGTCAGGCGGGTACTGGTGGCCGGCGAGCCGGGTGGCGGCGAGCCGGCCTTCCGGGCCCTGCTCGAGCGCGGCTGGGGCGCGCGGGTGACCGAGGCGATGGGGGTCGGCGACCTCGGCGTGTCGCTGTGGGGCGAGTGCGAGCAGCAGGACGGGATGCACCTGGGCGCCCGCGGGTTCGTCCACCCGGAGCTGATCGACCCCGAGACGAGCGCCGCGCTGGAGCTGGAGGACGGCGCCAGCGGAGAGCTGGTGCTCACCCACCTCCGCCACCAGGCGGCCCCGCTGCTGCGCTTTCGCACGCGCGACCACGTGCGGGTGATCGGCGGGCCCTGCCCGTGCGGCCGCACCGGCCCGCGGGTGCGCTGCATCGGGCGCACCGACGACATGCTGATCGTGCGCGGCGTCAACGTGTTCCCCTCGGCCATGCGCGAGGTGGTGGGCGCGTTTGCGCCCCGGGTCAGCGGCCACATCCTGGTCAGGCCGCGGGCGGGCGGCGTGACGCAGGAGCCGCCGTTGCCTGTCGCCGTGGAGCTGCCGCGCGGCGCCGAGCCGGATGCCGAGCTGGCCGAGGCGATTCGGGCCCGGCTGCGCAGCGCGCTGGTCGTCCAGACCCGTGTCGATCTGGTGCCCTGGGGCAGCCTCCGGCGCAGCGAGTACAAGTCGAAGCTGATCGAACCCGAACCGAGATAGAGGTGGCCATGCAGAAGCTCCAGAGCCAGGGTGTGCATCACATCACCATCACCGGCGCGAACCGGCAGACGTCGATCGACTTCTGGGAGGGCGTGCTGGGTATGCCGTTCGTGTTCGAGCAGCCCAACCTCGACAACGCCTCCGAGAGCCACCTCTACTTCGACCCCGGCGACGGCCGCCTGATCACCGTCTTCACCAACGAGGAGCGGATTCCCGACCCCCGGCGCACGCCGACCGAGCCCGGCTGTGTCCATCACATCGCGTTCACGCTGTCCCATGCCACGTTCAGCCAGGCGGTCGAGCGGCTCGACGAGCGCGGCATCTCGCACAGCGGGGTCAAGGACCGCGGGTTCATGGACTCGATCTACTTCACCGACCCGCTGGGCCTGCTGATCGAGCTGGCGTCCTACCGCTTCCAGCCGCCGTTCGGTTACGCTCATGCGGACGTGCTACTCGAGGCGCACCGGATCCGCGTGGAGCGCGGCGACGAGAACATCGGCGAGGTGCACCTCGCCGATGCCATCGAGGTGCTCGTCAGGAGATCGCGGACCTCGCTGTCGGATGACAGATCACCGAAGGATCCGTACTAGACCGGGAGGATGGCATGGCCGCAATCACGCTCAACGTGCTGAAGCCGAGCGTCAACAACCTGACCGTTCGGATCTTCGTGCGCGCCGCCGGGCTCGACTTCGAGGAGGTGGACGTCTGGGGTCAGACGCACACGCCCGAGTTCCTCCAGAAGGACCCCGCGCACCTGACGCCGATGATCGAGGAACAGGGGCTGCCCCGCGGAACACTGTGGGAGAGCTGCGCGATCATGCAGTACCTCTGCAACACGAACGACCTGGATCACCTGTATCCCCGTGACCCGGCCCGGCGGGCGATGATCGACAGCGCCATGTTCTACGTGATCGGGACGCTCTACCCGCTGATCACGCGGGCCACGTATCCGGCTCTCAGCTTCCCCCAGTATCCGGGAGAGGTGGGGTCGTCGGACGCCGACGACGACGCGAAGGCGCAGGCCCAGCAGGTGGCCGAGGCGGCGATCGCCGAACCGCTCGACGTGTATCGCCAGTTCTTCCTCGACGGCTCGCCGTTCATCGGCGGCGACCGGCCCTCGATCGCCGACATCCGGCTGGCGGCGTCGCTGGAGTTCCTGGACGCGATCGACTACCCGCTCCCCGGCTGGGCGGGCGAGTACATGGCGGCGATGGAGTCGTCGCTGGGGGATGCCTACACCGAGCCAGCTGCCGACGTGCGCGGCTACATCGCCTCGGTGAAGCAGCCCCAGACAGCCTGAGCACACCGGAGGCGGCCGGTCACAGATCGACCGGCCGGCCGGCCTCCGCCGAACGGAGCAGCGCGTCCATCGCACGCGCCTGGCCGACGGCGTCGGCGCGGCCCAGCAGCGGCTCGGCCTCGCCCCGGATCGCAGCGCTCATGTTGTCGAGCTGGAGCAGGTAGGGATCGGCCCGCTCGACGGCGATCCGCTCGCTGCCGGAGCCGCCGCGCAGTTCGAGCACGGGCTCCCGGCAGTGCCATGGGTCGTCGGCGAACACCGATCCCGCCTCGCCGATCGCCTCCAGCTCGTCACGGTCGGGGAGCCGCAGCCCGCAGTCGAACTGGGCAAGGACGTCGCCGGGAAAGCGCATCGTCGCTGCGAACACCTCGTCGACGCCGCTGGGCCCCGCCATCCGTTCGGCGAACACCCGCCGCGGCTCGCCCGCCAGCAGGCGGGCGGCGTTGACGCAGTAGCAGCCGACGTCCATCAGCCCGCCGCCGTCGAGCGCGGGGTCGAGCAGGATGCTGGGCCCGCCGCCCAGCGCGAAGCTGAACGTGGCCCGGATCAGCCGCAGGCTGCCCACCGCACCGTCGCCGACCAGCTCCCGGAGCCCAGCCGTCTGCGGATGGTGGCGGTACATGAACGCCTCCATCAGGATCCGGCCCTCCGCCTCGGCGATGTCGAAGGCGTGCTCCACCTCCTTCGGATCGCGACTGAAGGGCTTCTCGCAGAGCACGTGCTTTCCGGCGCGCAGGGCGCGCACCGACCACTCAACGTGCAGCGAGTTGGGCAGCGAGATGTAGACCGCCTCGATGCCGGGGTCGGCCAGCAGCTCCTCGTACGACCCATACGCGAGGTCGATTCCCCGCTCACCGGCGTATGCCGTCGCCCGCGCCTGCTCCCGGCTGGCCACCGCCAGCACCTCCAGCCGGCGCGACCGGGCGGCGGCCGCCAGCAGCTTGTCGTTGATCGCAGCGGTGGAGAGGAGCCCCCACCGGACTGGAGCGATGGCCATCGGAGCCTTCCTGAGGCGGTTTCGGTCGCCCGACCCTACCTCGGTCACCCGCGACCTCGGCGCCGCGTTGCCGGTGGAGTACACTCGGTGGACGGCCGAGCAGACCCCCATCCCCCACGCGGTGCCCACCCCGCTCCGCTCGCGCGCCGAGCAGATCGCGGACGAGCTGGTGCGCGACAAGGTCGACGCCCAGCCGACGACCCGCCGGTTGCCGACAGAGCCGCCGGCGCAGAAGCCGCGAGCACCGGGCCGCTGATCAGCCGCCGCTGATCGCTGCGACCACGTCGACCCGCGAGCCCTGCTCGAGCGCTGTGTCGAGCGAGGCCCGCTCGCCCTCGACGAACACGTTGATGTGCCGGCGCAGCACGGGCCCCGGCTCGCACAGCCGGTCGCGGAGGCCGGGCCAGCGCTCCTCCAGACGGTCGATCGCCTCATCCACGGTGGCGGCGTCAACGTCCAGCCGCCGGGGCAGGTCGGGGAAGATCCGGGGCAGCGTCGGTGGGAGATGCAGGTCGGCCATCGCCTAGTCCACCACCGCCACCTCGACGGACGAGATGGCGGGCAGGTAACTCGCGATCTCGTTCCAGCTCTCGCCCTCGTCGGCGCTGGCAAAGACCTGGCCGGTGCTGGTACCGAAGTACAGGCCCGGCACGTCGAGCGCGTCGATCGCCATGCCCTCGCGCAGGACGCCCAGGTAGGCATCCTGATGGGGCAGGCCGGCATCGAGGCGGCGCCAGCTGGATCCGGCGTCCTCGGTTCGCCAGACCGCGGCGTGCCCGTCGGGCATGCAGCGCCCGTGGCCGGGATCGAGCGGGATCACGTAGAAGCTCTCGCGGTCGTGCGGGTGGGCGGCGGCGGCGAACCCGAACTCCGTGGGCAGGCCGTCGGTGATCTCGACCCAGGAGTGGCCGGCGTCGTCGCTGCGATGCATGCCGACGTGGTTCTGCTGGTACATCCGGTCGTTGTCGCGGGGCGACATCACGAGCTTGTGGACGCAGTAGCCGACCTCCGGATCCTCCAACGGCCAATCCGCGCGCAGGCCGCGGTTGCGCGGCGTCCACGACCGCCCGTCGTCGGTGGTCTCGAAGATTCCGCGGCCCTGCACGATCGCCCACATGCGCGACGGCTCGGAGGGATGGGGCAGGATTGCCGGCACCCCCAGGTGACCGGGCGGCTGGGCCTCCGGGTCGTTCCAGGTGTCGCTGCCGGGTTGGCCCTCCAGCGTGCTCAGGAGCGACCAGGTCGCGCCCTGGTCACGGCTCTCGAACACCCCCACCGCCTCGGCGCCGGCGAGCAGGCGGCCGTGCGCCGCCGTCAGCCCCGAGACCTTGGACAGCTTGACCCCGTCGCCGTCGTGGGTCAGGCCCTCGCTCGACAGCTCCCAGCTCTCGCCCAGGTCGTGGCTGCGCCAGACGCCGGCGCCGTGCCACTCGCTGGCGGCCGCGGCGTAGATCGTCCCGGTGTCCACGTCATGGATCGCGTGATAGATCGGCCATCCCTCGCAGTACGGCCCGCGGACGCTCCAGTCCCGGCGGTCGCCGTCGCTCTCGAGGATGAAACAGCCCTTCCGCGTCCCGACCAGCAGCATCGTCCGTGACATCTTCCGACCTCCCGCTTCAGTTCCGGTGAGTGTCTCACCTCCGGCCTTTGCGATCATGACCGGCCGGCCGCCGAAAACTCATCGGTGATCGACAACGTCGATCGTCGGCTCGATCGCGATCTCGGTGCGCAGGCTGTTTGCGATGTAGCACTCCTCATGCGCCTTCTCGACGATCCGCTGTACCCGCTCGCGCGGCGTGCCCGGGCCGGCCAGGATCACCGGGCGAAGCACGATCCTGGTGATCCGCACCGGCAGATCGTCCTCCGGCATCTCGCCCTCCGCCTGGTCGGTGTAGCTCCGGATGTCGACCCCCGACCGGGCGGCGATGGCAAGAAACGACAGCAGCTGGCAGGAGCTGGCGGCCGCCACCAGCAGCTGCTCGGGGTTGAGCCGCGCGGGATCGCCGCGAAAGGCCGGATCGCCGCTCAGAGCGAGCGCCGCCTCCGCGGGCGGCGCGGACACCTCGTGAGCCCGGTCATATGCGTCGTATCCGGGCGCCGTCGACCCGCTCCAGGCCAGGGTCGTCCGGTAGATGTGACGGTCGTGCATGACGCTCCGATGCCCGCCGCTCACTCGCTCCGCGCCCGGCTGGGCGCCACGCGAGGCGGCTCGTTCGGCATCTTGGGGTAGACGGGCGGCCACGGCGCGTCCATCAGCCCGGCCGCCATGTCCCTTCGATGCAGCTCGAGCAGCGGCTCGAGCGACTGGGGAGCGGCCGCCATCGCCTGCCACGGGTCGCCCTGCTCCGCCACCCGGCCCGGCACGGTGGCCACGGTCATGCGCTCGGGGTCGATCTCGGGCAGCTCGTCCCAGGCGAAGGGGGTCGACACCTGCGCTCCCGGCCGTGGCCGCACGCTCCACCCGCCGATCACGGTCTTGTGGGGTGCGTTCTGGTTGAAGTCGCAGAACACGCGGGCGCCGCGCTCCTCCTTCCACCAGGCGGCGGTGATCAGGTCGGGCCGGCGGCGCTCCAGCTCGCGGGCGACGGCCACCGCCGCCTCCCGCACCGCGAACGAGTCGTGCTCGGGCAGCAGCCGCACGTACACGTGGATACCATTTCGGCCGGTGGTCTTGGGAGCGGCCCGCAGGCCGGTCTCTGAGAGCAGCGATCGGGTCTCATCCGCTGCCTCCCGCACCATCTCGAACGTCACGCCGGGGGACGGATCGAGGTCGATCCGCAGCTCATCGGTGTGCTCGGGGTCGGCGGCCAGGTAGGGCCACACGTGCAGGCCCAGGCAGCCCAGGTTCACCGCCCAGGCGAGATGGGCGACGTCGGCGATCACGAGCGCCTGCGACGGCGTGCCGTTCGGCGTCTGCACGGTCGTCGTCTGGAGCCAGTCCGGCGCGTTCTTGGGAACCCGCTTCTGAAAGAAGGACGAGCCACCGGCGCCGTTGGGATAGCGCTCCATCAGCACGGGCCGCCCTCCCAGAGCACGCATCAGCGGTTCTTCCACCGACATGTAGTAACGGATCAGGTCGAGCTTGGTCTCGCCGCGTTCGGAGAAGAACACCTTGTCCGGGCTCGAGATCTCGACCCGCCGTCCGGCCACCTCGAGCTCGATGTGGGAGTCGTCTGGCATGTCCCGATCATAGGTCGCGGCCGCCCCGGCCGAGTGACCGCGGTGCGGCTTTCCACACCATAGACGCCTGTTCACCGTAGGGGCCGGCAGAGATTTCGATGGCACCATTGGGCCATGAGCTTTTTCACCCCCGCCCAGCCGCCGCCCGCCATCCCCGCCGTCAGCGGCCCGATCGCCGTCGGCCCGCCGGTGCGCACCGATGGGCGCCGGCGCCTGGCCCTGCTCGTCTCCGGCGCCGTGGCCCTGTTCCTGGCGATCCTCCTGCTCGCTGCCGGCAGCGCCACCCTCTGGGGGCTGACCAAGCGAGATCACGCCGGCTACTTCACGACCGGCACGCACACGCTCTCGACCTCCACCTACGCGCTGGCGTCGGAGAGCATCGACATCGGGCCGGATACGCCCGCGTGGATCTCTGACCACCTCGGCACGGTCCGCGTCCAGGTCTCCTCCGAGCAGCCGATCTTCGTCGGTATCGGCCCTGCGGCCGACGTCCAGGACTACCTCGCCGGCATCCAGCACGACACCGTCACCGACTTCCAGACCGACCCGTTCAGCGCCTCCTACCGCTACCGCGACGGCACCGCCCGCCCGGCGGTGCCCACCGGCCAGGCGTTCTGGCGTGCCTCGGCCAGCGGCCCCGGCACGCAGTCGATCAGCTGGCCGGTGGAGAAGGGGAACTGGTCGGTCGTCGTGATGAACGCGGACGGCTCGGCGCACGTGGTCGCTCACACCAGGCTTGGCGCCAGCGTCCCCGCGCTCGACACCGTCGCGGCCGTGCTGGTCGTCGCCGGAGGCACGCTGCTACTGACCGGGGTCGTCCTGGCCTACTTCGGCACCGGCAGCGCTCGCCGGCGCCCAGCGGCAGACCGCCGGTAACGGCGGGCGGGCGACCCGCAAGGCCGCCCGCCCGGACTCACGGTCAGACTCGGACGCCGCCGTGGCGGTTTCCGATCACCGCGCGGTAGATCGCCAGCAGGATGATCGACCCGACGATTGCCGTCAGCCAGGTGCTGACGTCGAAGAACTCGTCGAGCGGGTGTGCGCCGAACAGGGCGGAGGCAAGGAAGCCTCCGAGAAGTGCGCCGACGATACCGATGATCGTCGTGACGATGATGCCGCCCGGGTCGTCGCCAGGCATGATTGCCTTGGCGATGGCACCGGCCAGCAGGCCGAGGATGATGAAAGCGATGATCCCCATGCTGCTCCTTTCGTTGACGCGCTGGGGAATACCCCGCGCAGGCAGCTGAGGAAACGCGCCGGCCCGGATCCGGGCACTCACCGGCCGGTGTCCCGGGCCGGCGCGCCGCCGATCTCAGGGGCCCCAGAGCTTGCCGGAGCCGAGCCACACGGACATGACCGTGGCGGCGGCGATGACAACCGACGGGCGGATGTGCCGACGCATGAGCGACCTCCCCTCTGCGCGTAGTGTTGCCCTTTGTCAACACTACGCCGGGAGAGATCATGAGGTCAAGTAATTTCTTGCCGGTTGGCAACGAAGCACGTACGATGGGTGCCATGGGACGCCCCGGCCCCAGCCACGTCGACGACCCGGTCGCGTTCGGCCGCCGGGTGCGGGAGGCCCGCCGGGCCGCCGGTCTCTCGCTGCGAGAGGTGGCCTTCCCGGGCTGCTCGCCGTCCTTCCTGTCGCGCGTCGAGATCGGCGCGCGGGTGCCCTCGCCGGCCACCGCCGCCCAGCTGGCCGACCGGCTGGGCGTCACCGTCGAGCAGTTGACCGGCCGGCCGCCCGGCAACAGGCTCCCCGGCGCCGAGCTGATCGCCGCCGAGGTCGCGGCCAGGCTTGACGAGCCCGGGGCCGGCGCGCGGCTGGAGACGATGCTCGCCCGGGCCCGGGAGCTGGGCGACGATCGCGGTCAGAGCCGGCTGCTCGAGGCCCTCGGCCTGCTCGCGGTCGAGCAGCGCAGGGACGCGCGGGCGATCGCCCTGCTGGAGGACGCCCTGGCCGCCGACCCGCGGGCCACCCCCCGCGAGCGGCCCGCCCTGCACCGCGCGCTGGGCCGCGCCTATGCCGGATCAGGCGACCTGATCCGCGCCATTGCCGTGCTGCGATCGGCGTTCGACGACGTCGCCGGCGATCCGCCCGACGTCGCGCTGATGGCGCAGATGGGCACGTACCTGGCCAACGCGTACACCGACAACGGCGACTTTGCCGAGGCTGAGCAGGTGCTGGCCGCCATCATCAGCCACGAGGCGGAGCTGGCGCCGGGCAACGCGGTTCGGCTCGAGTGGACGCTGGCGCGAACCTACTCCGAGCAGGGAAAGCTCGAGATCGCCGAGTCCTACACGCGGCGCGTCCTCGCCCGGCTGGAGAGCTCGGAGCACGACGGGCTGATCGGGCGCGCGCACGCCGTGCTGGCAGGCGTCCTGCTCGACCAGCACCGTGTGGAGGAGGCCCTGATGCACCTCGGCACGGCCGAACGGCTGATGACCGACGCCTCACCGGTGGAGCTGGCCAGCCTCTCACTCGACCGCGCGCGGGCCGCCCTCGCCGCGGGGGACATCGACCGGGCGGAGGCGTTCGCGCGCCGCGCGCTCGACCAGAGCGGGGCGACGGAGCCGGGGAACGAAGGAACCGCCTACGGGCTGCTGGCCGAGGTCGAGCTGAGGCGGGGGCAGCTCGACGAGGCCCGGTTTCTCTGCCGGCAGGCGCTCGACCGGCTGAGTGGCACCACCGCGCCGCTGTACCTGCGGTCGGTCTACGAGACGCTGGCCGAGGTCGAGGAGCGGGCGGGCAACCTGCCGGCCGCCCTGGCCGCTCTGCGAGCCAGGCCCACGGCCGTGCGGACGCTGCCCTGACGGCGCCTGCGGCGGCTGCTCAGGTGCGCAGCGCGCGCCGGTCTGCGGCCATCCGGGCCGCCTCCAGCGCTGCCTGGAGGTCGCCGGCCGCCTCTTCGACCCTCGATAGCACCTCGTACGCACGGGCCAGATTGTGGGCCGCGGCGGCCCCCTCCACCACCGAGATCGACTCCCGGCAGAGCTGGCGGGCCTCGTCCAGGTTGCCGTCCTTCAGCTCGAGCTCGGCCAGCGTGGTCAGCGCGCTGCCGGCGATCACCGGGTCGGCGGTACCGGTCTGGTCGAGCGCCGTGCGGGCAGCCTCGCGGGCCTGCTCGGACTGGCCCAGGTGAGCCAGTGCCCGGGCTCGCTCGACGCTCAGCCGGCCGCGCTCGGTGGCGTCCAGGTCGCCCATCAACGGCTCGGCGCGGTCCAGGTGGGCGAGCGCCTCCTCGGCCTGGTCGCCGTCCAGCAGGATCTGGGCGTGCAGCACATGGGCGCCGCCCAGGGTGCGGCGCTCATCCAGCTGATCCAGCCGTTCGGACACGCGCTGCATGTAGCGCTGGGCCAGCTCGCCCTTGCCCTCGCCGGCATAAGTGCGGGCCAGCGCCCACTCCCCACCTGCCCGGGCCCGGGCATCGCCGACGCCGGCCTCGATGGCCAGAATCTCCGCCAGGATCCGCCCGGCTTCGCTGAACGCGCCCTGGTCGCCGTGCACGGCCGCCAGGGCGCTGCCGAAGCGCACCGCAAGCGGGGCGTCGAGAGGCTCCCCGTTCACCTCCTCGTACGCGTCGCGGAGCAGCGACACCGCGCGGCTGGCATCGCCCGTATCGGCATAGGCCCGGCCCAGCGAGTCGTACAGGCCGGGGCGGGAGCGAGCGGTGGCTGCGGCGCTGGCGGCCCGGGCAGCCTCGAAGGCTTCGATCGCCCGGGACTGGTCGCCGGCCGCCCGGGCCATCTGGCCCTGCGCCTCGAGCATCCGCGACTCGGCAGCCGAATCGCGCGCCGCTCGCGCCTGGTCGAGCACGCTGTCGACCGCCGCCGGGGCGTCGTCATCGGCCATCCTCACCGACAGCTCGGCGGAGCTGAGCGCGGAGTCGCTGACCCGCCCGGTTCCGTCCAGCGGCCGGCCGACCAGCTCCTCGATCGAGACGCCGAGCCGGGAGGCGAGCTCCCGCAGCGTGACCAGCGCCGGCACTCGATCGCCGGACTCCACCCGGGAGAGAAACGATGCCGAACAGCCGGGAAACGCGATCTGCCGCAGTGACAGCCCGCGGGCGCTTCGCAGCGCCTGGATCCGTCGCCCCAAGGCGACAGGATCGTCCACATGTGATGGAGGGAGCCGTCCCATATGCTTGTTGAACCATACCGACCGCAGACGCTCTTGGCGAGAGGAACCGTCCGCAAAAAAGGGGGACAACGCAGGCGTCAGGAGTCCAGTCGCGCCTCCTCGAGATCGAGGTCGCGATGGACGCTGCGCATCGCCTCGTCGCCGATCACCCCCTGCGACCGGAGCGCCAGCACGGCCTCCCGCTCGGCCTGCAGCAGACTGCGAAGCAGCTGCTGGTAGGCAGCCGAGCGCTCCTCCACCTGGCCGTCGTCCTCGTCGTCGAACCGGGCGGCGAACCGGCTCCGGCGAAAGCGGTAGAGGCCCCGCAGCCGCTCGGCCGTGTCCTCCCGGACCCAGTCCTCGCCCGCCAGCTCCTCGATCCTGGCCAGCGCCGCCTCGGCGGCGTGGATGCGCGCCTTGGTCTCCTCGCGCTCGATCACATGGTCGTCCTCGAGGCCCAGCGCCCGGATCACCAGCGGCATGCTGAGCCCCTGCACGACCAGCGTGGCGAGGATCACGGCGAAGGTCAGGAAGATGATCAGCGACCGGTGCGGGAAGGGGTCGCCGGCATCCGTGGTCAGCGGGATGGCCAGCGCGGCGGCAAGCGACACCGCCCCCCGCATGCCGGTCCAGGCAATCAGGGTCGGGTACCTCCAGGGCGGCGCAGGGTCGCGCTCCTGCAGGCCGGGGACGATCTGCCGCGGCACGTAGGCGGTGGGGTAGATCCAGACGAACCGCATCACCACGACCACCAGGATCACGACGGCGGCCTGGCCGGCCAGGGCGGCGAACGACTGCTCGCCCAGGGCGTCCAGGATCACCGGCAGCTGGAGGCCGACCAGCACGAACAGGAAGGCGTTCAGCAGGAAGGTCAGGATCTCCCACACCGCGTCGCCCTGGAGCCTGGTCTGGACGGTCGTCAGCTCGGGCGTGTGCCAGCCGATGTAGACGCCCGCGGTGACCACCGCGAGCACCCCGGAGGCGCTGGCCAGGTCGGCCGGGATGTAGGCGAAGTACCCGGTCATCAGCGCGATCGTGATCTCGACCGGGGGGTTGTCGAGCCGCCGGCGCACCTGCCTGATCAGCCACCCCACCGCCAGGCCGATCCCGACCCCGGCGACCACGTTCCAGACGAAGGCCAGCGAGGCGTCGAGCAGGCTGAACGACCCCGTGACCACGGCTGCCACGGCGAACCGGTAGGCCACCAGCGCTGTGCCGTCGTTGACCAGGCTCTCGCCCTCGATGATGGCGACCAGCCGGCGGGGGACGCCGAGCCGCTCGGCGATCGCTGTCGCCGCCAGCGGGTCGGTCGGCGAGACCACCGCGCCCAGGACGAAGGCCGACCCCCAGGAGATGCCGTCGATCACCATGTGCGCGGCCACGGCGACGGCGAGCGTCGTGGTCAGCACCAACCCCACGGCAAGCAGGCTGATCGTGCGGGCGTTGGCCCGCAGGTCGCGAAGGCCGGTGAAGAAGGCCGCGGAGTAGAGCAGCGGGGGCAGCACGCCGATCAGCACCGCGTCAGGCGGCAGCTCGATGTTGGGGATCCCCGGCGCGATCCCGATCGCCAGGCCGCCGACCACCAGCAGGATCGGGTAGGGCACGCCCACCCGCGGAGCCAGCGCCAGCAGTCCGGTGGCCGCCAGCAGCAGGCCGAGCAGGACGACCAGATCTGACTCCGACACCGTCACTGCTCAGGGACTCTAATCAGCTATGCGGAAAGCTCATCCGCAGCACGCAGCACCGCCCGTGCGATCCCCTGATAGCCGGTGCAGCGGCACAGGTTGCCCGAGAGGGCAAGCCGCACCTGCTCCTCGGTCGGGCGCGGCGTGTGCTCGAGCAGCGCGGCCGCCGAGATCAGCATGCCCGGGGTACAGAACCCGCACTGCACGCCGCCCTCGTCGAGAAACGCCCGCTGCAGCGGGTGGAGCCGGCCGCCGGCCGCCAGCCCCTCGACCGTGCGGATCTCGCGGCCCTCGGCCTGGAGGGCGAGGAACGAGCACGAGTTGACCGGCTTTCCGTCCAGCAGCACCATGCAGGCGCCGCACTCGGAATCGTCGCAGCCCTCCTTCGAGCCCGTCAGCCCGATCTCCGTCCGCAGCACCGACAGCAGGCTCCGCCCGGGCTCGATCTCGACCGGGTACTCGGTGCCGTTCACGTTCAGACTCGCGGTGTATCGCAACGCTGTCCTCTCTAGTCGGCCGCGCCGTGAAGGGCGGGGCTGGCGGGAATGGGAACGTCACCGCCGCGGGCGCGGGTGATCGCCGACGAGGCGGCGCGGCGTGCCATCACCGCGGCCATCGCCCGCCGGTAGCGGTCGGAGCCGCGGACGTCGGAGATCGGCTGGGATGCTTCGGCCACCGCATCAGCGGCACGGCGGACGGCGTCGGGGCCACCGTCGGTGCCGGTCAGGGCCTGCTCGGCCTCGACGACGCGGCGGATGGTCGGCGCCAGAGCGGTGATCGCGAACCGGGAATCCGCCACCACGCCGTCCTCCAGCCGCACCACGCAGGTGGCGCCGACGACGGCGATCTCCATCTGGCGGCGGTACTCGAGCCTGACGTAGCAGCTGCCGGTACGGGCGGCCGGGGACGGCAGCAGCACCTGGGTCAGCAGCTCGTCCGGCCGGGCGGTGGTGCTGCCCGGCCCGGTGAACAGCTCGTCCAGCGGCACCTCCCGCTCGCCGCCCGTCGACACCAGCCGCGCGACCGCGCCGAAGCAGATCAGCGGACCGCCGGTCTCCATCGCCGGCGAGGCGTTCATCACGTTACCGCCGATGGTGCCGACGTAGCGGGTTGCGTGGCTGCCGACGATGGCCGAGGCGTCGGCCAGCGCCGTGTAGCGCTCGCGCACCGCGGCGTGCTCCACCAGCTGCTCGTGGGTGGCCAGCGCGCGCAGGACGAGGCCGGCGTCCGTC
>DATLLX010000082.1:0-26467 GCA_035537595.1 Gaiellales bacterium
CGAGCCCGCGCCGGCGACCTCGACGGCGCGCTCGCCGCGGCGGATGCGGGCGGGACGCTGCGCCGGCTCGTCCTCGAGCTGGCCGGCGCCGAGGTACGCGCCGCGCGGCACCGTCGCCACCGGCCGGCGGCCGACCACCAGCAGCCAGGCGATGCCGGCGACCAGCGCGAACAGCGCCAACCGGACGTCCGCTGACGCGTCCGGGAAGCGGCCGACATCGATCGGGGTGGTGGTGCCCATCCAGCTGCGGATGCCGTCGTCGATCTCGCCGGCGACCCGGGCCAGGTAGAAGGGGTGGTTTCGCTCCCAGGGGTAGAACCCGGTGGCCACGGCCACTGCCACGACCGCCCCGGCGATGGCCAGCCCGGCTCCCAGCAGCCGCCTGCCGGCGGCGAAGACGACGGCGGGCACGACGGCCGCCGCGGCGATCAGAAGCGCAGCGGCCAGCGGCATCGAGGGCCTCTCGACGGCCGACCACTCCCAGGCCAGGAACACGCCCAGCAGCCCGGCGGTGAGCGCGCGCTCACGCATGCGCGACCGACCGCCTGACGCCTGTGGCCGACAGCACCGCGCCGACGTCGTCGCCCTCCCGCAGGCGGGCGACGGCCACACCCGCCTGGGCCAGCCGCAGCGAGGCCGCTTCCTCCGCCCCGGGCTGCGTCCGGCGGCCGGCGAAGGTGGGAGCGTCGACCCAGACCAGGGCGACGTCGCGGCGGGCCGAGCGCAGCGCCAGCAGCCGGTCGGCGAGCGCCGGCGAGACGGCCGCCGTGACGACGAACAGGCGAGCGGCATCGACCGCCTCGGAGGCTCCCGAGCCGGCGGCGATGTCACGCAGCATCATGTGCAGCGGCCGCTCGGCGGTCGGCTCGACAGCCGCCAGCGCGGCCAGCACGGCGGTCCACTCCCCGCCCCCGGCCTGGATCCGCAGCCGCTCCCGGGTGGCGCCGTGGATGACCAGCGAGCAGCGCTGGCCGAGCACCACCATCCGCGACACCAGCGAGGCCGCCGCCCGCACCTGGGCATCGAAGCTGCTCTGCCCACGCGGCCCGGCGACGGCGCCGGCGTCGCCGTCGAGCAGCACGGCGGCCTCGTCGCGGGGCATGTCGGTCAGCTCCTTGACCATCAGCTT
This sequence comes from Gaiellales bacterium, assembly GCA_035537595.1. Classification (GTDB taxonomy): domain Bacteria; phylum Actinomycetota; class Thermoleophilia; order Gaiellales; family JAICJC01; genus DATLLX01. Next base: position 1,130 of record DATLLX010000082.1, read on the forward strand.
GCGACGCTTTGCGGTGCTGCGCCAGTGCACCCGGCGCAGGCTCTCGCCCTGCTGGAAGTCGCGGATCGAGTGCAGGTCGTATCCCGCGGTGCGGTGAAGCAGGGCGCGGCCGGCGTCGCCGCCCGCCGTGCCGGCGTCGGTGAAGAAACCGTCCAGCTGGTAGACGCGCGGATAGACCAGCAGCGTGTCGTGGCGGTCAAGCGGAATCCGCGCCTCGGTCAGCCCGAAGGGGTCGTCGAGCAGCAGCACAGCGCCCTCCAGCGCGTAGCGGCCGCGGGGCACGACGTCAAGGAGGTAGCGGCCGCGCAGCGTGTGGCCGATCCGCTGCACGGGCACGATCCGCTCGCCCATGCCGCCGACCCGGTCGACGACCGTCGCCCGGCCGGGCAGCGGGCCGGCGTCGGGGCGCACCTCGATCGTCACCGGCACGGTGCCTCCCTCGACCAGCTCCCGCTCCCCGGTGCGCCGGCGCAGCCCCATCGGGCGGACCAGGAAGCGCAGCCAGAGCAGCGCCAGCAGCGGCGCGGCGGTCAGCCCGATGGCGACGGCGTACAGCTCGGGCGTGCCGAAGCCCCAGGACACCACGTACAGGCCGAGCCCCAGCGCGACCGTTGCTTGTCCGCGCGGCGACAGCACCTACACGGGCACCGGGGTCCGTTCCACAGCCTCGGTGATCAGCTCGTGGGCGGCCACGCCGCCGCTGCGGGCGTCGGCGGCCAGGATCACCCGGTGGGAGAGCACGTCGGCGGCCACCTCCTTGACGTCGGCCGGGATCACGTACTCGCGCCCGCGGAGCGCCGCGAACGCCTTGGCCACCCGCAGCAGCGCGATCCCCGAGCGGGGGCTGGCGCCCAGCGCCATCCGAGAGTCGCCACGGGTATGGCGGAGCACCGCGACCACGTAGCGGTTGATGCTCTCCTCGACGAACACGCCGCGCACGGCGTTGATCGCCCCGTCCAGCTCCGCCGCGGAGGCGACCGGCTCGAGTGCCTCGAGCGGCTCCTGGGCGGCATGCTCGGACAGCATCGCGGCCTCGTCGGACAGTGACGGATAGCCCAGGTGCAGGCGCATGGTGAAGCGGTCGAGCTGGGCCTCCGGCAGGGGGAACGTGCCCTCGTACTCGATCGGGTTCTGGGTGGCCATGACCATGAACGGCCGCGCCAGCGGGTGCGTCATACCGTCGATCGTGACCTGCACCTCCTGCATGCATTCGAGCAGCGCCGACTGGGTCTTCGGCGAGGCGCGGTTGATCTCGTCGACCAGCACCAGGTTCGCGAACACCGGCCCGGGCCGGAACTCGAACTCGTTGGTCTGCATGTTGAACACGTTCACGCCCGTGATGTCGGACGGCAGCAGGTCGGGGGTGGCCTGGATCCGCGCGAACTCGCAGTCCAGCGATCGCGCCAGCGACTTGGCCAGCATGGTCTTGCCGACGCCCGGGAAGTCCTCGAGGATGACGTGGCCCTCGCACAGGAGTGCCAGCACGCAGCGCTCGATCAGCTTCTCCGGCGCATGGATCACGCGGGCCACGTTCGCAACCACCCGGCGGGCGGTCTCTCCTGCGGTGGCGATCGCCTCCGACTCGGTCGGGTCGTGCAGTTCGTGTGCTTCCACCTTGAGCGTTCCTCTCGTCGATGCGGTCGTACGCGTCTTCAGTGTCCTACGGCCGAGGGAGCGAGCCGGTTCCCGGCTGGGGCCAGGGCGTCCCAGATCGCCTGGGCGCAGGCCCACTTGGGCCGTCGCGAAATCACTATCTCCTGGTTGGACGTCACGATCACGATTTCGTTGTCTTCCACGTCGAATCCGATATCCGATCGACTCACGTCGTTGACCACGATGGCGTCGGCCCCCTTGCGGGCCAGCTTCCCCCGGGCGCGCTCGACGGCGCCCTCGCCATGCTCGGCGGCGAACCCGATCAGCAGCTGTCCGTCCCGGCGCACGGCGCCCAGCTGCTGCAGGATGTCCGCCGTCGGTTCGAGCTCGATCGTCCAGCCGGCGCCGTCCTTCGCCCGCTTGCCGTCGATCGCGGCGGCCGGCCTGTAGTCGGACACCGCCGCCGCCATCACGACCACGTCGGCGTCCGCCGCCCGCGCCACCACCTCGTCGTGCAGCTGGGCGGCGGTCTCGACGCGCACGGTGGTCATGGCGGCCGCCGGCCTCGCCGTCGCCGCCGCCAGCACCAGGGTGACGTCGGCGCCACGCCAGGCCGCCTCGTCGGCGACCGCGGCGCCCATCCTGCCGCTCGACCGGTTGCCGACGTAGCGCACGGCGTCGATCGGCTCCCGGGTGCCACCGGCCGTGACCAGCACGCGCAGGCCGCGCATCCCGCTGACCGAATCGAGCCGGCGCAGCACCGCGGCGGCGATCTCCTCCGGCTCGGCCATCCGGCCGCGACCGAACTCGCCCTCCGCCATCTCCCCCTCCTCGGGGCCGACCAGCTCCAGCCGGCGGCCGCGCAGCAGCGCCAGGTTGGCCTGGGTCTCCGGCGCCTCCCACATCCTCGGGTTCATCGCCGGCGCGGCCACGATCGGCCCGGTGAACGCGAGCGCGCTCGCCGCCAGCACCGACGACGCCTCGCCGTGCGCGATCCGGGCAAGGGTGGTGGCGGTCAGCGGCGCGATGCACAGCAGGGCGGCGTCGCGCGAAGCCTCCAGGTGGGGGAACAGATCGCCAGACGACTCCGTCAGCACCGGCCGCCGCGACAGCGCCGCGAACGTGGTCGGCCCGACGAACCGCTCGGACTCCGAGGTCTGCACGACCTGCACCTCATGGCCCGCGCGGACGAGCAGGCGCACCAGCTCACACGTCTTGTAGGCGGCGACGCCCCCGCAAACCCCCACCAGGATCATGCCCCTTAGTGTAGGGGGCCAGGCAAACGCCGGCACAAATGGGCCGGGCGACGGTGGGCGCAGCGGGCCGGCGGGAGGTGGTCAGCCAAGTGGCCGGCGGTCGGTCGGCCAAGTGACCGGCGGTCGATCGGCCAAGTGACCAGCGGTCGCTTGGCCAAATGGCCAACGATGTCTCGGCCAAGTGGCCAGTGGTCCCTCAGCCAAATGACCGCGGGTCGATCGGCCAAGTGGCCCGGCGGCACCGCGGCTGTCGGGTCAGGTGTTCTTGTCGACCGGGGAGACGTCGAGCTTGCCCTGGGCGATCTCCTCGAGGGACATCGTCAGGAAGTTCTTGGAGCGGGACTCGACGAGCGGGGGTGCGAAGCCCTCGAAGCTGCCCTCGCCGAGCTGGTGGTGGTAGTCGTTGATCTGGCGCGCGCGCTTGGCGGCGGCGATCACGAGCGCGTATTTGGAGTCCGCGTTCTCGAGCAGGACGTCGATCTTGGGGTGGATCATGGTCTCTCCTCCTGCAGCGCCTGCCGGATGACGTGTGTCAGATCGGCCGCCGCGCGGTTCAGGTCGTCGTTGACGATGACGTGCCCGAACTCGGCGGCTGCTGCCATCTCGTCACGGGCGATCGCCATCCGCTCTGCGACCTCGTCGGCCGAGTTCGTGCCGCGGACGGCAAGCCGGCTCTCGAGATCCGCCAGGTCGGGCGGCGCGATGAACACCAGCACCGCATCGGGCACCTGGCGGCGGATCTCACGGGCGCCCGGCACGTCGATCTCGAGCACCACGCTCGAGCCATCTGCCAGGCGCCGCTCGACCTCGCTGCGCAGCGTGCCGTATCGGTGCCCTGCGAATGTTACATGCTCGAGGAACGCCCCCTCCCCCGCCAGCCGGGCGAACTCCTGGTCGGACAGGAAGTGGTACTCGCGGCCGTCGGTCTCCGCCGGCCGCCGCGGGCGGGTGGTGGCGGACGTCGCCACCAGCAGCTCGGGCAGCGACTCGCGCGCGCGTGCGATCAGCGTGCCCTTGCCCACGCCGGAAGGACCCGAGATCACAACCAGCCTCGCGCTCATCGGTGCCGATGGTTCAGCTGCGGAACAGCTCGACGAGCTCGGCGCGCTGTCGCTCGGACAGGCCGCCGACCGTCTTCGACTGGCTGATCCTGCACTGGGCGAGAAGCTTGGCCGCCCGCACGCGGCCCAGCCGCGGCACTGCCATCAGCATGTCGTACACCTTGGCCGTCAACAGGTAGGCCGGGGGATCGAGCAGGATCTGATCGAACGTCACATCGCCGGCCTTGAGGCTCCGTTTCAGCTGGGCACGACTCACGCGAATCTGGTTCGCTCGCTGGAGCGCGTCGAGGCGTTGGTCGAGTGAACGGGACGGTGTCTTCGTGAGGAGCGTTGCCATGTCGCCGGGCGATTATACCCCGAGCGGCGGGTCGCGCAACCGACAAAAATGCGCCTAAATAGGCCAAATCATCGTTCCATACCCTCAAGCTGAGGTGAAGGCTTAGATAGGGGCTGGTGAGCCAGTCGGACACAATCGCCAACCGCGGGCAGGCCCCGGTCGGCGAGCAGCGAGTCGAGCTCTGCGGTCACCCGCGCGGGCAGGGACGGGTCACGGAAGAGCGCGGTTCCCAGCCCGATCACCGAAGCCCCGGCGGCCAGGAACTCGAGGCAATCCTGGCCGCTGGCAACGCCGCCCATGCCGATCACCGGTAGCCCGGTCGCCCTCGAAGCGTGGTAGACCGCGTGCAGCGCCACCGGCTTGATGGCGGGGCCGGACAGGCCACCGCCGCCACCGCCCAGCAGCGGCCGCAACGTCGTCCGATCGATCGCCATGCCCCGCACGGTGTTGACCAGGACGAGGCCCGCCGCGCCCCCCGCCGCAGCGGCCAGCGCGATCGCCGAGACGTCCGCCACGCTCGGCGACAGCTTCGCCAGCAGCGGCAGATCGGTCTCCTCCCGGCAGCGCTCGAGCAGGGCCCGCGTCTCCGCCCCGTCGGTGCCGATCGAGATGCAGCCGGTGTCGACGTTGGGGCAGGAGACGTTGAGCTCGATCGCCGCCACCCCCGGGTGAGCCGCCACCCGGGCGACCGCCACCGCGTACTCCTCGCGCGACCAGCCGCCCACGCTGACCACCAGCGGCACCCCGAGCTCCGTCAGCCGGGGCAGGTGGTCTTCGCAGAAGCGGTCGAGGCCGGGGTTGGCCAAACCGATCGAGTTGACCATCCCGGCCGGCGTCTCGGCGATCCGCTGCGGCGGGTTGCCCTCGCGCGGATGCAGCGTCACCGTCTTGGTTACGAACGCCCCCAGGCCCAGGGTGCCCGAGACCAGCGCGTCCAGCGTGCCGCTGCCGTTGACCAGCGGCACGTCGAGCTCGATGCCGCAGAACGCCGTCCGCAGGTCAGGCACCGGCCATCACCCGCTCGGCGGCCAGCACCGGCCCCTCGACGCACAGCCGCTTCCACTCGCCGTCGATCCGCACGGCGCAGCCGTAGCACGCGCCGAACCCGCAGGCCATGGCCGCCTCCATCGCCAGCTGGCACGGCACGTCATGCTCCGCGCACAGCGCGGCGACCGCGTGCAGCATGGGGTCGGGCCCGCAGGCGTAGACCGTTCCCGCGAACGGCATCAGGCGCGCCAGCGGCTCGGTGACGACCACCGGGTCGAGCACCACCGTGGCCTCGGGGTCGACCAGCGCCGCGCAGACGGCATGCCGCTCGCTGCGGAAGCCCAGCACGACCCGGGGCGCCGGATCCAGCAGCCGCACCAGCCAGGGCAGGATGGCGGCGCCGATTCCCCCGCCGACCAGCAGCGACGCGCCGGGCCGCAGATCGAACCCCGTGCCCAGCGGCCCCAGCAGCTCGACCTCCCCGGCGGTCACCAGCGAGCCGGTGCCCGGCCCGCGGACGTCGAGCAGGAACGCGATCTCACGCTCGTCCGCCCAGGCCGCCGAGAGCGCGCGGGGCAGATAGGCAGCGGCCGGCTCGGGCACCGACCGCAGCATGAAGAACTGTCCCGGGCTGCCCACCGGCCCACCGTCGTTGCGTAGCACCAGCAGGGTGTAGGCGCCGACCGCCTCGGCCCGGACAACGGGCAGCCGCCGGTAGCCCTCCGCCAGCTCAGCGGGCGGCACGCGACCCCTCCACCTCGATGCCATGGATCTCCTGCAGCGAGACCGGCATCACCTGGCGGGCCTGGGCGATCGCCTGTACAGCGGCCGACGCGCCGGCCAGGGTGGTGATGCAGGGAATCCGGTGGCGGATGGCCGCCTCCCGGATCTCGTAGCCGTCCGCGCGCGCGCCCCGGCCCATCGGCGTGTTGATGACCAGGTTGATGGTGCCGCGGCGGATCAGGTCGACCACGTTCGGCGAGCCGACGGTCACCTTCTGCACCACCTCGACCGGGATCCCGATCCGCTTCAGCGCCCGCGCCGTGCCGCCGGTCGCCACCAGCTCGAAGCCCAGCGACTGCAGCAGCGCGGCCAGCATGGTGGCGGCCGGCTTGTCGACGTCGCGCACCGACAGAAACACGCGGCCGCCCTCGGGCAGCGGCCTGCCGGCCGCCCGCTCGCCCTTCGCGAACGCGGTCGGGAAGTCGGGGCCGATGCCCATCACCTCGCCGGTCGAGCGCATCTCGGGGCCCAGCGTGGGATCGGCGCCGGCGAACCGCTGGAAGGGCAGCACGGCCGCCTTCACGCTGACGTGGTCGGTCTGCCGCTCCTCCAGGTCGACGGGCAGGCCGAGGGCCGCGTGGCAGGCGGCCTGCACCATTCCCAGGCCGGTGGCCTTGGCGACGAACGGCACCGTGCGCGAGGCGCGCGGATTTGCCTCGATCACGTACACGTCGGAGCCCTGCACGGCGTACTGCACGTTGATCAGCCCGCGCACGCCGAGCGCCTCGGCGATCGCCCGGGTCTGCGTCCGGATCTCGTCCTCGAGCTCGTCGCCCAGCGACAGGGTGGGGATCACGCAGGCGGAGTCGCCGGAGTGCACGCCGGCCTCCTCCACGTGCTGCATCACCGCCCCGATCCACGTCTGCCGGCCATCGCACACGGCGTCGACGTCGACCTCGATCGCATCCTCGACGAACCGGTCGACCAGCGATCCGGGCTGCACCCGCCGCGAGCGGAGCGTGGCCTCGTCGTAGCAGATCCGCATCTCGCGGCCGCCCAGCACGTACGACGGTCGCACCAGCACGGGATAGCCCACCCGCCCGGCGATCTCGACCGCCTCGTCGACGTCGCCGGCGATGCCCCAGGCCGGCGCCTTCAGGCCCAGGTCGCTCAGCACGCGGCCGAACCGCTCGCGGTCCTCGGCGATGTCGATCGCCTCGAACGGGGTGCCCAGCAGCGGCACCCCCTCCTCCTCCAGCCGCCGGGCCAGCCGGAGCGGTGTCTGGCCGCCGAACTGGGCGAGCACGCCGAGCGGCCGCTCCCGCTCGATCACCTCGAGCACGTCCTCCACGGTCAGCGGCTCGAAGTACAGCCGGTCGGAGGAGTCGGCGTCCGTGGACACCGTCTCCGGGTTGCAGTTGATCATCACGGCCTCGTAGCCCAGCGCCCGCAGCGTCTGCGCAGCCTGCACGCAGCAGTAGTCGAACTCGATCCCCTGTCCGATGCGGTTGGGGCCGGCGCCCAGGATGACCACGCTGCGGCCCTCGCCGCGATCGAGCTCGTCCTCGCTCTCGTAGGCGGAGTAGTAGTAAGGCGCGCGAGCCGCGACCTCCGCGGCGCAGCTGTCGACGGCCTTAAACACCGGCCGCACTCCGGCTGCGCGGCGCAGCCGCCGTACCTCGGCCTCCCCGCGGCCGGTGAGCAGGGCGATCCGGGCATCGGCGATCCCCAGCCGCTTCAGCTCCCGCCAGCGCTCGGCGTCGAACGCGCCGGGGTCGGCCCCGCGCACTCCCCGCTCGGCCGCCGCCACCACCGCCCATTCGTCGAGGAACCAGCGGTGCACCTCCGACTCCGCCGCCAGCGCGCCCGGGTCGTCGCCGGCCAGCAGCCGCTCGCCGAGGATGTCGAACCGGTCCCAGGTGGCGTCGCTCACGGTGCCCGACTCGCGCGGCGTGCCGTCGAGCTCGCGGGACCGCATGGCCTTGCCCCAGGCTTCGTTGAACGTGCGGCCGATGCCCATCGCCTCGCCCACCGACTTCATCTGGGTGGTCAGCGAGTCGTCGGCGCCGGGGAACTTCTCGAACGCGAACCGGGGCAGCTTGATCACCACGTAGTCCAGCGTCGGCTCGAACGAGGCCGGAGTGGTGCCCGTGATGTCGTTGGGGATCTCGTCCAGGGTGTAGCCGACCGCCAGCTTGGTGGCCACCTTGGCGATCGGGTAGCCGGTGGCCTTCGAGGCCAGCGCCGACGAGCGCGAGACGCGCGGGTTCATCTCGATCACGACCAGTTCGCCGGTGTCCCGGTTGAGCGCGAACTGGACGTTCGAGCCGCCGGTCTCCACGCCCACCGCCCGGATCACCGCCGCCGCGGCATCGCGCAGCACCTGGTATTCGCGATCGGACAGGGTCTGCGCCGGCGCGACGGTGACCGAGTCGCCGGTGTGCACGCCCATCGGGTCGATGTTCTCGATCGAGCAGATCACCACCACGTTGTCGTTGCGGTCGCGGATCACCTCCAGTTCGAACTCGCCCCAGCCGGCCACCGACTCCTCCAGCAGCACCTGGCTGATCGGGCTCTCGCGGAGCCCGCGGGAGACGATGTCGTCGAACCCCGCGGGTGTCGCGGCGAACCCGCCGCCCTGGCCGCCCAGCGTGAAAGCCGGCCGGATCACCACCGGCAGCTTGAGCGGCCCCGCGGCCAGCGCGGCCCGGGCCTCGTCCAGGGTGTGGGCGATCGCGCTGCGCGGCACCCGCAGCCCGATCCGCGCCATGGTCGCCGCGAACGCCTCACGGTCCTCGGCGCACTGGATGGCCTCGTAGGAGGCGCCGATCAGGTCGATGCCGAGCTCCTCCAGCACGCCCGCCTCGTGCAGCAGCGAGGCCAGGTTGAGCGCCGTCTGGCCGCCCAGCGTCGGCAGCAGAGCGTCGGGCCGCTCTCGCTCCAAGACCAGCCGCACGCCCTCCAGGTCGAGCGGCTCGAGATAGGTGTGGTCGGCCCAGCCGGGGTCGGTCATGATCGTCGCCGGATTGGAGTTGACCAGCACCGTCTCGTAGCCCTCCTCGCGCAGCACGCGCAGCGCCTGCGTCCCGGAGTAGTCGAACTCGCAGGCCTGACCGATCACGATCGGGCCGGAGCCGATGACGGCGACCTTCTTGATGTCGTCACGACGTGGCAACGGCGCTCCTCTCGGCCAGGCCGGTCACGAACAGCTCGAGCGACCGGCGGGCGTCGTGCGGGCCCGGGCTGGCCTCGGGGTGGAACTGCATCGAGGTCACCGGCAGCTCGCGCAGCGCCAGCCCCTCCACCGTCCCGTCGTACAGCGAGACGTGGGTGACGCGGGCGGGGCCGAAGTCGGTCTGAAGGTCGCCGCCGTCGGCCGGCACGCGGACGGCGAAGCCGTGGTTCTGCGCCGTCACCAGCACCCGGCCGGAGTCGAGCTCGAGCACCGGGTGATTGGCGCCCCGGTGGCCGAACCGCAGCTTGAACGTCTCCAGCCCCAGCGCCCGGCCCAGCAGCTGATGGCCGAGGCAGATCCCGAACACCGGGACGTGGCCGATCATCGAGCGCACCTCCCGCGCGCAGGCGGGCAGCGCCGCCGGGTCGCCGGGGCCGTTGCCGAGCAGCACGCCGTCAGCTCCCACCGCCAGCACCTCGTCCGCGGTCGAATCCCAGGGCAGCAGCGTCACCTGGGCGCCGGACTCGCGCAGGATGCGGACGATCGACCCCTTGATGCCATAGTCCAGCACGGCCACGTGGGCGCGCTCGGCGCCGATCGCCGGCAGCTCGCCGACATCCCGCCGGGACACCGCGCCGGCCAGCGCCTGTCCTGCCATCGCCGGCTCGTCGGCCACCCGCCGCAGCAGCTCGTCGTCCGCCGTGCCGTCGCTGGAGACCGCGGCCCGCACGGTGCCGCCGTCCCGCAGGCGGCGGGTCAGCATCCGGGTGTCGAGCCCCTGGATGCCCACCACGCCGTGATCGGCGAGCCAGTCGGAGAACCCCTGGCGGCCGTTGGGAGCGGCGTTTCGGCCCTCGCGGACGACGATCGCCCGAGCGTGTGGCAGAAGCGACTCGGAGGCGTCGGCCTCCACCCCGTAGTTCCCGATCATCGGCTGGGTGAAGGTGATCACCTGCCCAGCGAACGAGGGGTCGGTGACCACCTCCTGGTAGCCGGTCATCGAGGTCGTGAAGACCAGCTCGCCGACCGCCGTGCCGACGGCGCCGTAGGCCCGGCCGGGGAGCGCGGTGCCGTCCTCGAGCATCAGCGTGGCCCGGCCGGTCACAGGGCCACCTCGACCAGCCGGTGCGCCACCGAGCCGCCGGCCACAGTCACCGTGCAGCGGCCCTGGAGCGTGTGCCCCTGGCACCAGGCGTTGCGCGAGCGGGAGGCGTAGGGCGGCTCCACCCGCCAGCTGTCATCGAGATTCCACAGGGCCAGGTTGGCGACCTCGCCCACCCGAAGCGCCGGCGGCTGGAGCCCGAACGCCCTGGCCGGCCCGGCCGACATCCGCTCGACGATCACCGGCAGCGGCACCAGGCCGGGGACGACCAGGTTGGTGTAGACCGCCGGGAACGCGGTCTCCAGGCCGGTCACGCCGTTGGGGGCGGCCTCGAACGGCACCTCCTTCTCCTGCGCCCTGTGCGGGGCGTGGTCGGTGGCGATGCAGTCCAGCGTGCCGTCTGCCAGCGCCTCGATCAGCGCGGCCCGGTCCTCCGCCGAGCGAAGCGGCGGATTCATCTTGCAGGTGTTGGGATCGAGCGAGCGCACGGCCTCGTCGGTCAGGCACAGGTGGTGCGGCGTGACCTCGGCGGTGACCTCGACTCCCAGCTCCTTCGCACGCCGGATCTCGGCCACCGACTCCGCGGCAGAGATGTGGCAGAGGTGCAGCGGCGCCGCCTCGTGGCGGGCGATCAGCAGATCGCGGGCGACCATCACGCTCTCGGCGATGCTGGGATGCCCCTGCAGCCCGAGCTCGGCGGCCACCGCGCCCTCGTGCATCTGCCCGCCGGAGCCCAGCGTCAGGTCTTCCTCGTGCAGCGTCAGCTTCAGCCCGGTGATCCGGCTGTACTGCAGCGCCCGGCGCAGCAGCCCGGCCGACTCGACCGGGCGGCCGTCGTCGGAGAACCCGGCCGCACCGCGCGCCGCCAGCTCGCCCATCTCGACCAGCGTCCGGCCCTGCTGGCCGTCCGTGATGGCGGCGAAGAACCCCGTCGGCACGGCGGCCTGCTCGCGGGCCCGCTCGATCAGCCCGCCCAGCACCGGCGCGGAGTCGACGACCGGCCGGGTGTTCGGCATGGCCAGGATCGCCACGAACCCGCCGGCGGCGGCGGCCCGCGTGCCCGAGGCGATGTCCTCCTCGTCCTCGTCGCCCGGCGTGCGCAGGTGGACGTGCGGATCGACCATGCCGGGGAGCATGGCCAGCCCGCTGCCGTCGATCACCTCGGCGCCGCCCTCGCTCAGCGATTCGCCGATCTCGGCGATCCGGCCGCCGGTGATGAGGACGTCGAGCTGCGCGCCGTCGAGGCCGCAGGACGCATCGTGGAGCCGGGCACCGGAGATCAGCAGGTCGGCCGCGGGCGCCTCTCGCTGGAACAGCCGGTCGCTCATCACGCCACCTCCTGTCCGGCCGGCGCGGCGACCACCCGCAGGGCGGCCTCGCCTCCGGCCGGCGCCGGCTCGGTCAGCAGGTCGTACAGCACCGCCATCCGCACCACCAGGCCGCTGCGCACCTGGTCGACCACCTTGGAGTTGATCCCGTCGGCGACCTCGGGTGCGATCTCGACTCCGCGGTTCATCGGCCCCGGATGCATGACCAGCTGGCTGGGCCGCAACCGGTCGGGAGTCACGCCCCACAGGGCGGCGTACTCACGCAGGTTGGGAACGTAGTTTGCGCCCTCCAGCATCCGCTCCCGCTGCATCCTCAGCACGTAGACGACGTCGGCGGCGGAGATGGCGCCGATGTCGTGCGAGACCTCCACTCCCATCGCCTCGATACCGCGGGGGATCAGCGGCGGCGGCCCGACCAGCGTCACCCGGGCGCCCATCAGCGTCAGGGCCTGGATGTTCGACCGGGCCACTCGCGAGTGGAGGATGTCGCCGACGATCGCAACGTGGAGGCCGTCGACGTGGCCCAGCGCGCGGCGGATGGTGTACAGGTCGAGCAGGCTCTGGGTGGGGTGCTGGTGCTTGCCATCGCCCGCGTTGACGACGTGGGCGTCGGTGTAGCGGGTGACCAGCTCCGGCGCCCCGGCCTGGGCGTGCCGGATCACGATCACGTCAGGCCCGTAGGCGGACAGGGTCAGGATCGTGTCCTTGAGCGACTCGCCCTTGTCGACGCTGGAGCCGCTGGCCTTGAGGCTCATCGTGTCGGCCGACAGCCGCTTGGCGGCCAGCTCGAACGAGCTCGACGTGCGCGTGGACGATTCAAAGAAGACGTTCATCACGGTGCGGCCGCGCAGGGTCGGCACCTTCTTCACGTCACGCTCCATCACCGACTCGAAGCCCTCGGCCGTGTCGAGCAGCCGCTCGACGTCGGGCCGGGCGAGGTCGGTGACCGAGATCAGATGCCGGCGCTGGTGCGGGGTCTTTGGCGGGTACAGCTCCACGGGCACTCCTCACTCCCCGGACAGAAGGACGATGCGGTCGATCTCGTCGACCTCCAGCAGGTTCACGTTGACCCGCTCGTTGCGGGCGGTGGGCAGGTTCTTGCCGACGTAGTCGGGACGGATCGGCAGCTCCCGGTGGCCACGGTCGACCAGCACGGCGAGCTGCACCCGGCGGGGGCGGCCGTAGTCGAACAGCGCCTCGATGGCGGCTCGGATTGTGCGGCCGGTGTACAGCACGTCATCGACCAGCACCACCGACCGGCCGTCGATCGGGAAGTCCAGCCTGGTCGCCTTGACCACCGGCTGGGGATGCGCCCGCTGCTCGGAGCGCAGAGTGACGTCGTCGCGGTAGAACGAGATGTCGAGCGCGCCGGTGGGGACGGCGTGGCCGGTGAAGGAGCCGATCAGCTCGCGCAGCCGTTGCGCCAGCGTGGCGCCACGGGTGTAGATGCCGACCAGCACCAGGTCGTCCAGGTCGGGATGCTTCTCGACGATCTCGTGGGCGATCCGCCGAAGCGTCCGCTGCAGCTGCTCGTCGTCCAGAAGCACACGCCCCGCTGCGGTGGGCGCGCTCATGCGGCGCGGCGCAGAGTCGTGGGGATGCCAGGGGTCACCGAGAGCTCCTTTCCGGCCTCTCTGGGCGCGGTTTAAAGGTGTTCGAGTGTGCGGGCCCGTCACTGCGAGCCGGGAACAGCCTACCAGCAGCGGCGGACGGGCTATGCCGGGGCAAGCTCTCCCAGCGCCAGCAGCAGCCCCTCCGACCACTGCAGAATGGCGGCGTGCCCGTCGCTCCCGACCGACAGCCGCTCCTCCGCGATGCCGTGCAGCAGCGCGCATGCCATGGCGGCCAGCGGCCCGGCCGCGGCCGGGCCCACTCCGGCATCCTCGACCGCCCGGCCCACCGCCTCCGCCAGCACCGCCCGCCACTCACGCTCGACGCCGGCCACCGCCGCCCGCAGCCCGGGCCTGCCCCAGCCCATCGCCCGTAGCGCCATCCACGCCCGCCAGGTGTCCTCCCCGGTCGAGACCACGGCCGCGTGCCAGCGGTCGGCAAACGGGATCGGCGCATCAAGCAGCGCCCGCTGGCCGGCCAGCAGCCGGTTGCCGACCCGGCCGGCGAGACCCTCGAGCAGCGCGTCCATGGTGCCCAGGTGGTAGTGGACGAGCCCGGCCGGCAGCCCCGCCCGGGCGGCCACCCGGCGGGTGGTGATCGCCTCCCCACCCTCCTTTATCAGCAACTGCTCCGCCGCCTCGAACAGCGCCTCGCGCGGATGTGCGGACGTCTTGGTCATCTGCCCAGGGCATTCGACCAGACGCCCCGCCTGCGGTCAACCGGCGGGCACCAGCGCCGAGCGCACGGCAACTGTCACGAAGGGCATCGCGAACGTCGCCCGGCCGGTCAGCGCAGGATGCGACCGGGCCAGCTCCCCCAGCCGCCGAAGCACGTCGTCCCGCTCGTCCGGCGGCCGCGTGGACACCCCGCTGGTGGACGCGGCGAAGCCGGTCAGCCGCTCGGCGGTGAACGCGGTCGGGTTCGGGAAGTCACGGCGCTCCAGCCGGTCGAACGCCGGATCCGCCTCCAGCGCCCGCCACCGGTCGGTCGCCACCTGCGACAGCCGGTCGCCGCCGCCGTCGATCGCCAGCATCTCGGCCACCCACGGCTCGGCATCGTCGCGGGCGTTGGCCAGCAGCCCGACGACGCCCCGCGGCCGTAACACCCTGCGGATCTCGGCCAGCGCCGCCTCCTGATCGAACCAGTGAAACGCCTGGCCGACCGTGACCAGATCCACCGACCGGTCGGCCACCGGGATCCGCTCGGCCGAGCCCTCCAGCGCCTCCGCCTCCGGCACCGCCGCCCGCAGCTGCTCCAGCATCGGCTCGAGCGGCTCGACGGCGGTCACCTCGGCTCCGGCCGCCACCACCGCCCGGGTCAGCTTGCCGGTGCCCGCCGCCAGGTCGAGCACCCGCCGGCCGGGCGCTGCCGCAAGCAGCCAGCGCACCGCCTCCACCGGGTAGCCCGGCCGGTGCTCGGCATAGGTGCCGGCCACCTTGCCGAAGGAGCGGGCCTGGACGCGATGCGGCTCGGTGCTCACGGCGCAAGGATACGATCGCCGGGATGGAGCTGCTGCTCGAGCGACTGGCCGGCGCCCGGATCGGCTCCACCCACAACCAGTACCAGGGGCCGGGCGGGGACGTGCGGCTGGCCAATCTGGCCGCCTACCTGGAGGAGAGGGCGGCGGCCGACGTGGTCGCCATCGGCGAGGCCGCCGGCTACCAGGGCGCCCGCTGGTCGGGCATCGCCTTCACCAGCGAGCGCGACCTGGCCCGGTGGGGGCCGCCCTACCGTCCCACCAGCCCGCGGCCGGAGGGCTACAGCGAGCCGTCGGGCACCATCGTCCACACGACGCTCGAGGGTCTCGGCGCCGAGCACCGGGTGGTGCTGTGGAACGTGGTGCCGACGCATCCCCATCAGCCCGACCGCGCGCTCTCCAACCGCCGGCCGACGGCGGCCGAGATCGCCGAGGGTGTGACCCACGCCGACCGCCTGCTCGCGTTGCTGCGGCCGCGCCTGGTGGTCGCCGTCGGCCGGGTCGCGGAGGCGGCGCTGGCCGGCCGGGCATCGGCCGCCGTGCGCCACCCGTCGCACGGCGGGGCGGCGCTGTTCCGGGCCGGCCTGGGCGACCTACTCAGCTGCGGGCGGCCAGGCGCGACCCGGCCAGAATGAGGGCCAGCCCGGCGAACGTGGCCGGCCCCACGGACTCGTCCAGGAAGCCAACCCCGAAGCCGAGCGCGAACACCGGCGCGATGTAGGCGACCACCGACGCCCGCGCGGGGCCGATCTCGGCATTCAGCAGCGCGAACAGGTAGAAGGCCAGCCCGGTCGGGCCGATCCCCAGCACGACCGTTGCCAGCACGCTCGAGGCGTGGGGCGTGGCGCCGGCCGCGGCCACTGCGCCGGGCACCGCCAGCACGGCGGCACCGACCGCCATCGCGGCCGCCATCACCCCCTCCGGCCGCGTGCCGGCGAACCGGTAGCGGAGGATCAGGCCGCCGGCCGCGTAGCCCACGCAGGCGAGCAGCACCATCGCCGCGCCGGCGGCGCCGTCACTGCCCTCGGGCAGCTCGAACCCCAGCAGCAGGCCGACCCCGGCGAAGCCGGTCAGCACACCGGCCAGCCGCAGCGGCCCGCCTCGCTCCGCCGGGATGCGCAGCGTCGCCACGGCCAGGATCAGCGGCACGGCCGCCACCAGCAAGCCGGTCAGGGCGCTGGGGATCCGCTGCTCGCCGGCGCCGATCAGGCTGAACGGCAGCGCCAGCTCGAGCACTCCCAGCGCCACCACCCAGCGCATGCGGCCGCGCAGGTCGGCGAAGGCGCCGCTGCGGAGAGCCAGGGGGAGCAGCGTCAGCGCCCCGATGGCCAGGCGGACGGCGCCCAGCGTGAGCGGGTCGAGGTCGTCGACCGCCACCTTGATCAGCGCGTACGGCCCGCCCCACAGCAGAGCCACCGCCAGGAACAGTGTCAGCCGGCGGCTCAGGCCTCCGCTGCCCCCGCGCTGACCAGCGACCAGTGCAGGTCCGTCCGGATCGGGGCGGCCCGGCCCGACAGATCATGCTCGAGCCGCGCGAGACCCTCACGGTACTCGGCATCGTTCAGCAGGTGCAGCGTCGAGATGTACCGGCCGCGCACCCGCTCGAGCACGTCCGCAGGCTCGAGCTGCACGGTCTGGCGCACGTCGTCGATCCGCTCCCCCACCAGCCCAGCGGCGCGAAGCCCGCGCGCCACCTCCGCCGGTTCGGGAAAGCGCGCCCGGTCGATGGCAGCGATCGACGGAAACCACGGGTTGAGGTGGAAACGGTCGAAATGGGTGGGCGAGAACGTGACCACGGCCGCCCGTCCGCCCGGCCCCAGCACGCGGGCCATCTCGCGAAGCGCCGCCGGCCGGTCGTCGACCAGATGCAGCACCAGGTGCATGTGGGCGGCGTCGAACCAGCCGTCGCGGAAGGGCAGCCGCTCCGCCGCCGCGCACTTCCACCCGATCCGCTCCCCGCCGGGGATGCTGCGGGCCTGGGCGAGCATCTCGGCCGACGGATCGACCCCCCACGCCCGCGCCCCCAGCCGCTGCGCCGCCATTCGTGTGAACCGTCCGGTGCCGCAGCCGATGTCGAGCAGCCGGGTCGGAGCGCCCAGCCGTGCCAGGGTCAGCTCCGCGACCTCGTCCCAGGCCCGGCCGGCCGGGCGCAGGCGGTCGTACGAGCCGGCCATCGGCCCGAAGTCGATCACGCCCCCTCGACGGTGGCGGTCTGGACGGCGGCCCTGTCGGCGCGCACCAGCCGCGGGGCGCCCCGCTCGGCCAGCGGCACCTCGATGATGTCGAAGTCTCGGGGCACGACCGTGCGCTCGAACACCGCCGTGCCCTCGTCCCGCACCTGACGGCCGGTGTAGCGGGTCGACAGGTGGGTCAGCGCCAGCAGCGTGACCTGGGCTTCGGCCGCCAGCCGAGCGGCCTGCGCGGCCGTGCTGTGACCGGTCGCGGCCGCCCGCTCGGCGTCCTCCTCCAGGAAGGTGGCCTCGTGCACCAGCAGGTCGGCCGCCGCGGCGGCCTCCGCGGTGGCGGCGCAGGGCCGGGTGTCGCCGGTGAAGACGACACGGCGGCCGGGACGGACGGAGCCGACGACGTCGGTGGAACGGACGGTGCTGCCGTCGGCAAGCGTGACGTCCTGGCCGTGCTGGAGCATCCCGAACAGGGGTCCGTCGGGGACGCCCGCCCGCCGGGCGGCGTCGACGTCGAACCGTCCCGGCCGGATGCTCTCGGCCAGCGCATAGCCAAGGCTGGCAAGGTCGTGGCTGGTTGCAAAGGCGTCGATTCGCCCGTCCTCGATCTGAAGCGCTTGCCCCGGCTCCATTTCGACCAGCTCGACCGGATACGGCAGCCGGCCGACGATCCGCCCGAACACCGCCATCAGGCCGTGCAGCCCCGACGGGCCGGCGATCCGCAGCGGCGTCTCGCGGTCGCGCAGCGCGAAGGTCTTCAGCATCCCCGGCAGTCCCAGGACGTGATCGGCGTGGAAGTGGGTGAGCAGCACCAGATCGAT
Organism: Gaiellales bacterium; assembly: GCA_035537595.1. Taxonomy (GTDB): domain Bacteria; phylum Actinomycetota; class Thermoleophilia; order Gaiellales; family JAICJC01; genus DATLLX01. The sequence goes on from DATLLX010000082.1 coordinate 18,784, forward strand.
GTCGGCCAGCCCGGCGGCGGAGCGCAGCAGTTGCCGCTGCGTTCCCTCGGCGCAGTCGATCAGGATCCGCTCGCCCCCGCGCCGCACCAGCGTGGCGGCGGGGGCGCGGCGCGCCGTGGGCACCGCGCCCGCCGTGCCCAGGAAGAGAACGTCGAGATCCATTCGCTGATCGTACTGGCGGCGCGGCCGCAGCCGGGCCGGGGCCCGGGGCGTGGATCAGGGGTGCGGGCGGGTCGACTCTCGGCCTGCCGCCGCCACCAACCCGGCGATCGCGGGCGTGGGCAAGAGCGGGACGATCACTGCCCCACGGCCTGTGGGCCGCCCGCGACGACCCGGAGCGGTGGCCGCCGCTCGGCCATCACGACCTCGGCGCGGGCGAGAAACACGTCGAGCCGAAAGCGCTCTCCGGGCCGCTCATCCTCGCCCACGACCCGCAGGAACGGGCCGGCGGGAGGCAGGTCGTCGTCGTCGGGCGGACGGTTGACCGCCCGCCACTCGGCCAGTGAGATCACGGTTGCGGTCGTCATGGCAGGAGCAGGGTCTGGCCCACGGCGATGGTGCTGCCGTCGAGATGATTCGCATGCTGGATGTCGTAGATCGCCGCCCGCGGGTCGCGGTCGGCGTAGCGGTCGCCGGCGATCGACCACAGGGTGTCGCCGGCGCGCACCGTGTAGCTCGTGGGGTTCGACGCGCCCGGCGAGGGCGCCGCAAACGAGAGCAAGAGGGCGGCGCCGCAGGCCGTGGCCGCCAGAGCTGTCATGATCCTTCGCATTCCAAGCCTCCCGAACATGTGTTCGGTGAGTGTAGACGAACACCTGTTCGTATGCAAGGACCGGTGCCCCGGCCCGCGTATGGTCTGCCGATGCGGCTCTGCCTGGCCCACCGATCGCTCGATCTGACCGGCCCTCCGGCGCTGATGGGGATCGTCAATGTCACCCCCGATTCGTTCTACGACCGCGGCCTGACCAGCACGGCGGAGGCCGCGGTGACGCGGGCCGGGGCGATGCTGGCCGGCGGCGCGGCGATCGTCGACATCGGCGGCATGACGGCCCGTCCCGGCATGGAGCTGGCGGCCGCCGAGGAGATCGGCCGCGTCGATCCGGTGGTGCGGGCGGTGCGCGACCGGTATCCCGACTGCCTGATCTCCGTCGATACCTACCGCGCGGACGTGGCCGTGGCGGCGCTCGCCGCCGGCGCCGACCTGATCAACGACCACACGGGTCTCAGCGACGGCGATCTGGCCGCCGCGGTGGCGGAGCGGCGGGGCGGACTGGTGATCACCCATCTCGGACTGCGTCCGAAGCAGGCGCAGGAGCACCGCTACACGACGACGCCGGCCGCGATCGCCGCCTTCCTGGACGAGCGCGCCGCCCGCGCCGAGAGCGCCGGCGTCGACGGCCGAGCGCTGCTGGTCGATCCCGGGCTGGGGTTCGGGAAGACCACCGAGACCGATCTCGAGACCCTCCGCTGCCTGCCCGACCTGCTGGCCCTCGGCCGTCCCGTGCTGCTGGCCTGCTCGCACAAGGAGGTCACCGCCGAGCCGCTGGGGCTGCCCGAGGAATCGGTCGAGGGCACCGCGGCGGTGGTCGCGGTGGCCGCCCACCTGGGCGTCCACGTGCTGCGCGTGCACGACCTGCCGTTCATGGAGCGGGTGGCGCGGATGGGGTGGCTGATCAGCGCCCGCTCGCGCGGGGAACCGACCGCCGAACGGCGCTGAGCCGGCGCTATTCCGCCGGCGGCGTCAGGTCGGGCGCGAACTCGGGCAGGAAGCGGCCGTCGCGGTAGATTGTCTCCCCGTCGGCCTGGATCTCACCGCCGCTGCGCAGATCGCACACCATGTCCCAGTGCAGCGCGGAGGTGTTCGTGCTGCCCGTCTCCGGGTAGCCGGCTCCGACCGCCATGTGAAACGTGCCGCCGATCTTCTCGTCGAACAGGATCTGCTTCGTGTAGCGGTCGACGTTGTAGTTGGTGCCGATCGCGAACTCGCCCAGCACGGAAGCGCCGTCGTCGACCGAGAGCATCTCCTGGAGCAGCGACTGGCCCGCGGACGCCTCGCTCTTGACCACCCGGCCGTCCTCGAAGCGGAGGCGCACGCCGTCCACCTCGCGGCCGCCGAAGATGGCGGGGAACGAGAACGCCACGTCCCCGCGAGTGCGCGTCTCTTCCGGGCCGGTGAACACCTCGCCGTCGGGAAAGTTGCGGTCGCCGTCGGCGGCGATCCAGGTGCGGCCGGCAACGCCCACCGTGAGGTCGGTGCCCACGGCGAGCACCCGCAGCTCGCGGACGTCCTTCAGCCTGTCGACGATCTCGTGCAGCTTTCGCGAGAAGTCCTTCCAGGCCGCCACCGGATCGGCCAGGTGCAGCCACCCGGCACGGAACACGAAGTCCTCGTACTGCTTCAGCGACATCCCCGCGTCCTGGGCGAACGCGGTGCACGGGTAGGCGGTCACGCACCAGACCAGCTCGCCCGCCGCCGACCGCTGCATGTAGGTCTCCATCACCGGCCGGTTGGTGTCCTGCCGGGTGCGCAGCTTGGCGGGCTCGATCTCGGACAGCTCGCGCGTGTTGGACGCCGCGTGCACGGCGATCCGCGCGTCCAGGGCCTGCATCTCGTCGACGGCGTAGGGCAGCAGGAACCGCAGGTGCCCCTCGGTGGCCTCCGAGAGATACGCGTGGTCGACACCTGGCAGGCTGAACCGCACGGCGGGGTTGGCGCCGGCGTCGAGGGCGGCCCGCACCAGCTCCACGACCAGCGGCTCGGCCAGTGACGGGGCCTGGATCAGCACCAGATCGCCCTTCTTGAGGCCCAGCGAGTAGCCGATCACCACCCGGGCCAGGCGCTCGATGCGAGGGTCGCTCACTGGAACTGCCCGTCCCGGGCCAGCAGCTCGCCGTCGCCGTACACCTCTCCGCCGCTGCGCAGGTCGCAGACCATGTCCCAGTGCAGGCCGGAGCTGTTGGTGCCGGCTGCCTCGGGGAACGCCATGCCCAGCGCGACGTGGCAGGTGCCGCCGATCTTCTCGTCGAAGGCGATGCTCCCGGTGGCCCGCTGGATCTCCGGGTTGAGGCCGAAGGCGACCTCTCCCAGCCTCCGCGCCCCCTCGTCCATGTCGAGCATCTCGCGCAGGAACTCGAGGCCGCGGTCGGCCTCTTCGCGGACCACCCTGCCGTCCTCGAACCAGAGCCGCACGCCGGCCGCCTCGCGGCCGTCGTACGGGCAGTCGAACGTGAAGGCGATGTGCCCGCTGGTGGCGTTCTCGTGGGGGCTCGTGAACACCTCGCCGTCGGGGAAGTTCTGGTGGCCGTCGGCGTTCACCCACGGCCGGCCGCTGACGTCGATGGTCAGATCGGTGTCCTCGGCCACGATCCGCAGCGTCGATACCGAGGCCAGCCGCTCGGCGACCTTGGCCTGGCGACGGGACACCTCCCGCCAGGCTGCGATCGGATCGGGATCGTCGAGGTGGCCGGCCCCGTACACGAACCGCTCGTAGTCGGCATAGGCCATACCCGCGTCCTGTGCCTGGGCCTCGGTGGGCAGGGTGACACCGCACCAGCGGCTCTCTCCGCGGGCCAGCCGCTCGAAGAACCGCTCGGTCAGCGGGCGGCGGGCCGCCCGCCGGATCGCCTGGTTGCCGGCAGGCACCCCGTTCAGGCGGCGGGTATTGCTCTCGGCCCAGATGTCGAGGAACTTGTCGGGGACCATCGACTCCCACTCGTCGATCGGCGAGATGTATGCCAGCTGCTCCTCGCCGGCCCACTCCAGCATCGCCGTCGTCACGTCCTCGGACTTCGGCCGCATCACCGGGTGGGCGCCGCGGCGGGTGATCTCCCGGGCCAGCGACACGAACAGCGGCTGGGCGAGGATCGGGCCCTCCACCAGCACCAGGTCGCCGGCTGCGACCTCGAGCGAATATCCACACAGCACGGAGGCCAGGGTGTCGAGTCGGGGGTCGGCCATCCTCAGATGCTATCCCCGCCCGGCCAGCACCGCGTCGAGCAGCCTGCCGGCCCCGAAGCGCACCGGATCGTCGGCGGGGAGCCCGGTGTCGGCTTCGGCTGCCGCGATCGCGGACCGCGCAGCGGCCTCGTCGAGGCGGTTCGTCTTGAGCGCGACGGCCACCACCGGCGCCGGCCGCACGTACCCGGCGATCCGCTCGTAGGTCTCGATCAGGTCGGTCAGCGGCGGGATCGGCGGGCTGATCTCGGCGTCGATATGGTCGCGGCCGGGCTCGTGGACGAGCACCATCGCGTGGGGCGCCGACCCGTGCAGCAGGCCCAGCGTGACGCCGGAGTAGGCCGGATGGTTGATGGAGCCCTGGCCTTCGATCCAGAGCAGCGCCCCGGCGCCGCCCCGCCGCCCGCCCTCGACGACCAGCCGCTCCGAGGCGCCGGCTATGAAGTCCGACACCACCTCGTCGACGGCGATGCCCCAGCCGGCGATGGCGATCCCGGTCTGCCCGGTGGGGACGAAGACGCTGGCCAGGCCGCGCCGCTGCGCCTCCCGGTCGAGCTCGAGGCAGAGGGTCATCTTGCCCAGCGAGCAGTCGGTTCCGACGGTGAGCACCGTGTGGGCGTCGACGTCGAGGTTCGCTCCGGTGGGCACGTCGAGCCCGGCCGGCGCCCGCCGCAGGTCGCGGATCTCGACGCCCGCCCGCTGCGCCGCGGCCGCCAGCTCGGGGTCGTCGCCGAGCAGGTCGTGGAGACCCGACTCGACGTCCCATCCCCGCTCCATCGCACCCCCGATCAGCTTCCTCCAGGCCGCCGGCAGCTTGCCGCCGGCCGGCGCGATCCCGATCAGCAGCACGTTGGCGCCCAGCGCCTGCGCCTCGTCCAGCGAGCCGACGATGGGCACGTCGGCCTCCAGCCCGCGCACATGGTCGGACACCCGGCTGCCGGCGCGGGTCGAGTCGATCACCGCGGCGGTCGGGTCGGGGCCGTAGCGGAGCACTCCCACGGCCGTCTTTGCGTCGTGCTCGGCGAAACCGCCCTCGGCCAGGATCGCGTAGCGCTTCACGGCCATTGGTCGGTCGGCTCGACGCCCAGCCCGGCACCGTCACCGGGCAGCACCACACCGTTCTCGAACCGCAGCCCTGCGAACGGGTCGGCGGTGTTCAGCAGATGGCCGTCCAGGTCGACGACATCGACCAGCGGCGCCAGCTGCACCGCCGCCGCGATGCCCAGGCTGGACTCGTTCATGCAGCCCAGCATCACGCCCAGGCCGAGGGCGCGGGCCGCGTGGATCATCCGGTGGGCCTCCCGGATGCCGCCGGACTTGGTCAGCTTGATGTTGATGCCGTCGGCGCGGCCGGCTGCGGTGGCGACGTCGCTCAGCGTGTGGACGCTCTCGTCGAGCAGGATCGGGATCGGCAGCCGCATCGCATGAAGGATCTCGTACGCCTCCGGATGGTCGGCGTGCAGGGGTTGCTCGATCAGCTCCACCTCGAGGTCGACCAGCTCGGGCGCCAGCTGCCTGGTCGCCTCGACCGTCCAGGCCTCGTTCGCGTCGACGCGGATCAGCGAGCCGGGCGCTTCCCTGCGAACGGCGTGGACACGCTCCAGGTCGTCGGGGCCGCCCACCTTGATCTTGAGCGCCCGGAAGTCGCCTGCACGACGCGTCCGATCGGCCGTCCCCTCCACCGTGTCGATGCTGATCGTGTACGAGGTGGGCGGGATCGCCGCCGGGTCGAGTCCGAACATCCGCCACAGGGGCTGGCCGCACAGCTTGCCCAGCAGGTCGTGGAGCGCCCCGTCGATGGCGCACTTGGCCGCCATCTCGCCCGGCAGCTCGCCGATCCGGCCCAGCACCGCCTCCAGCGCGAACGGATCCTCGCCCAGCAGCTCCGCCGCCCGCTCGGCGAACGCCCGGCTGCTCTGCGGCGTCTCCCCGTACCGCTCGTCCGGGGCGCCTTCCCCGTAGCCGATCACGTCGCCGTGGCGGATCGCCACCTGCAGCACGTCCTCCGTCTCGCTGACGCCCCGCGAGATCACGAACGGCTCGCGCATCTCGAGCGTGTAGATGCGGCTGGTCAGCTCCATGGCCGGCGAGCGTACCCCAACGGTGCGCAGCGGAGGCGGGGCGCCCACCGGCGCCGCGATAGACTGGGCGCTCAGCGCGCCTGTAGCTCAGGGGATAGAGCGCACGCCTCCGGAGCGTGAAGTCGCAGGTTCGAATCCTGCCAGGCGCATGAATCCCGCTCGCTGCTCCGGGGCCGGTAGCATCGCCGGCCATGCGAGCGCGCGAGCTGGGGATCACGATCGGCAGCGGGACACCGGGGCAGCGGAACGCGATCACCGACGTCGAGGGCGTGCGGGTCGGCCACGCCACCCTGATCGAGGGCGACGCCGTGCGCACCGGCGTCACCGTTGTCATCCCCCACGACGGCGACCTGCTCCGCGACCCGCTGTTCGCGGGCACCCACCGCCTGAACGGCAACGGCGAGATGACCGGCACGCACTGGATCCGCGAGGCCGGTCTGCTGGCTTCGCCGCTGGCGATCACGAACACCCACAGCGTGGGCGTCGTGCGCGACGCCCTGGTCGAGCACCTGGTCGCCGGCGCCCCGGCCGACGAGCTGGTGTGGGCGATGCCGGTGGTGGCCGAGACCTACGATGGCTGCCTCAACGACATCAACGGCTTCCACGTTCGGGCCGAGCACGTGCGGCAGGCGATCTCGGCCGCCTCGCCGGGACCGGTCGCCGAGGGCAGTGTGGGCGGCGGCACGGGAATGATCTGCCACGGCTTCAAGGGCGGCATCGGCACCTCGTCGCGGGTGACAGCCGCCGCGGCGGGCGGCCACACGGTGGGAGTGCTGGTGCAGGCCAACCACGGCCGCAGGGAGCAGCTGCGGGTGAACGGCACCCCCGTCGGCGAACGGCTGGACGCCATCCCGCAGCCGGAGCTGACGGCCGCCGGGCCGGGCGACGGGTCGATCATCGTCCTGGTGGCCTGCGACGCGCCGCTGCTGCCCGGCCAGTGCGACCGGCTGGCCCAGCGGGCCGCGCTGGGCATCGCCCGCATGGGCGGCACGGGCGAGAACAGCAGCGGCGACCTGATGCTCTGCTTCGCCACCGGCAACCGCGGGCTTCGGGCGGTGCTCGACGGCGAGCGGCCGGTGCCGCTCTCGATGCTGCCGCACGCCTGCATCGACGCGCTGTTCGACGCCGTGGTCGACGCCACCCAGGAGGCGATCCTGAACGCCATGCTGGCCTCCCCCACGATGCACGGCCACGGCGGCTCGACGGTTCACGGCCTCGACCCGCAGCTCCTGCGCGAGGCGATGGTGGGCGGCTGAGGCCCAACGCCAGGCGGCCGTTTACCCACGCCGGGGCGGGGGAAACGCACGGCCACCGCACCGGCGATCAGGGAGGGCGTGATGACATCCACCATCGGTGAGCGGCTGGCGGCTTCGGCCGGCTGGCTGGACGGGATCGCAGAACAGCTGCAGCCGCTGGTGCAGCGGGTCGTCGAGGCGTCGCCGCAGGTCAAGAACGCCGTCGACGGCACGTGGCTTCGGACGCCGCTTCATCCGGCGTTGACCGACGTCGTGTAGGCGCCCACGGGCACGTCGGTCAACGCCGGATGAAGCGGCGTCCGAAGCCACGTGCCGTCGACGGCGTTCTTGACCTGCGGCGACGCCTCGACGACCCGCTGCACCAGCGGCTGCAGCTGTTCTGCGATCCCGTC
>DATLLX010000083.1:0-41192 GCA_035537595.1 Gaiellales bacterium
CGGGTGGTCAGCGACAACTACTGGGTCAAGCAGCTGTGGGAGATGGGCATCCTGGGTGCGCTGTGGTACACGTCGGTGCTGGCGCTGGCGGCGCTCGCGGCGCTGCGCTTGTTCCGGGCCGCGCGGCCCGAGTCGGGTGCCGTCGCCCTCGCCGTCTGCGGCCTGATCGCCCAGCAGGCATCGGCCTCGTGGTTCACCAACGCGCTCGACCCGTCGCCCTACAACCTGATCTTCTGGCTGTTCGTGGGCCTGGCCCGGATGCCCTCCCGGGAGGACGCGGCCGAGGCCGAGGTGTTCGGGCAGGTCTCGGAGCCGGCGCCGGCCCGGCTACGGCCGCAGAACGCCGCCGTCTGAGCGCCTGACCAGCTTGGCGACCATCAGCGCCGCCGCGCGCGGCTTGAGGTCGTTGTGGAACAGGCCGAAGCCTCCCGATCCCTCGTCGATCAGCTGGTACAGGATCAGCGCGGCGACGTACGGATAGGCGCGGGCGATGTGGACGATGGCCCGCCGCTCGAAACCGGCCACCTGGTTGGGCGAGTGGTGGACGCCGACCGGATAGCCGAACTCGGTCAGCCACAGCTTCTTGGAGGCGTCGTCGTTTCGCACCATCAACGCCCTCAGAGCGGGGATGTCGTTCACGATCGCCGATCCGTTCGCCGTGGCATCGCCATGGGCGTAGGGGTGGAACCCGATGCCGTCGAAGCTCTTTCGCGCGCCGGCGGCGTACAGCGACCTGACGAACCGGGCTGCGGGCATCACGCCCGGCTTCCTGCTGCGGGCCAGGCCGCCGACGATCACGGTGCCGGACGGGTCGGCCGGCCGGATCGCCCGCGAGCAGGCGTCGAGCAGCGCCGCGTAGCGGCGCACCTGAACCGGCCCGCCCCAGCCGAAGTTGGCATTCTCCTCGTTCCAGACCTCGTAGACGATGCTCTGACCGTGGTAGCGGGCGGCCAGGTCGCCGCAGAACGCGGCCAGGTCGGGCAGCCGGTCGGGCGGCGCGCTCAGCCCGGCTCCGCCGTTGGCCCACCGGGGCGTGCCGTGGATGGCCAGGATCAGGCGGACGCCTCGGCGTCTGGCCTCGGCCACCATCTCGTCGAGCTGCTCCCAGTTGTGGAATCCACGGTCGCGCTCGACCGCGGCCCAGAGGGCGTCGATCCGCAGCATCCGCAGGTGGAGCCTGCCGAGCGCGTCGAACGACCGCTTCAGCCCGTGGCGCTCGACGACCCAGGGGTGTGAGGCCGCGCCGAGGGCGAGCGCAGGGCGCGGCGGTCTCGCCGGAGTGTCGGTGAGGCTCTCGGCGGATCCACCCGGCATGGCGGAGGAGATGATCGCGCCGACCGCCACCGCGGCGCCGATGGCGACAACGATCGCGCTAGCTCGAGCTATTCGCTTCCCGGCTCTCACAGCCCACCTCCATCGACTCCAGGGTACAGGTGTTTTCGGCCATTTGGCACTGGCCGGGTGGGGGCGGTTGCCGGGGTGCCGAAGCGCTCGTACGCTCGACGGGATGGGCTCATTTCCCTCCCCGCGCCGCGGCCTGGCCGCCGCCTTCCTCGTGGTCTGCTTGGCGATCGGCGCCGGGGTGCCCGCGGCCCAGGCCGATGAGGGGACGTGGGCCACCGCCGCCAAGGTCTTGCCGCGGTTCGGGCTCGCGGCGGCGACGGCGGGGGACGGATCCATCTACGCGGTCGGCGGCGTGTCGGGGGTGAGCACCCTCAGCGACGCGCAGGTCTACGACCCGGCCGCGAAGGCGTGGGCGGCGCTGCCGTCGATGGCGCACGCCCGCTTCGGCGCGGCGGCCGCCGCCTCCGGTAACACCGTCTACGTGCTCGGCGGCAGCAACTCCGATGCCGGGTCGAGCCCCGACGAGGGCACGCTGGCCCTGGTCGAGAAGATCACCGGACCAGGCGGCGCCTGGGCTGCGTCGGCTCCGATGAGCAGTCGCCGCTACGGACTCGGCGCCGCCACCGATGCGCAGGGCCGGATCTACGCGGTGGGTGGCAACAACGGCAGCGTCGCCCTGAAGTCGGTCGAGCGCTATGACCCAGGTGCCGGCACCTGGACGTCGGTGGCTTCGATGACAACGGTGCGGGAATGGCCGGCGGTAGCCACCGGCAAGGACGGCCGCATCTACGCGATGAGCGGCAACGACGCCACCGGGCCGCTGGCCAGCGCCGAGGTGTACGACCCGGCCGCGAACAGCTGGACGCCGATCGCGGCGATGGCAACCGCCCGCACGGCGGCCTCGGCGGCCCTCGCCCCGGACGGCCGGATCGTGGTCGCCGGCGGCACGGCGGCGGACGGCAGCTTCCTGGCCACGGCGGAGGCCTACAACCCGACCACCAACACCTGGACGGCGGTCACGCCGATGCCCCGGCAGCGCGCCTACGGCGCCTCGGCACAGGCTCCCGGCGGCCGGATCTTCGTGATCGGCGGCTCCACCGGGTCGGGAACGCTGGGCGCGGTCGACTCCCTGCAGCTGGTGGACACCACCAAGCCGGTGCTGAGCTCGGTCACGATCGACAACGGCAGCGCGTCCACGGCCGACGCGACGGCGACCGTCAAGCTGGTCGCCACCGATTCGCCCAGCGGGCCGGCGCTGATGCGGGTCTCGAGCAAGCCGCCGGTCAACTGCGCGACCGGCTGCCAGATGTCGCCGACGTTCACTCGCCAGAGCGCCTACAGCCCGTCGTTCACCTGGGACCTGACCGACCCCACCTGGGGCGGCGTTGCCGGTGACGGCACCAAGCAGGTGTGGGTGCAGGTGGTTGACGCTGCAGGCAACGCATCGGCGATCAGGGGCGACACGATCATGCTCGACAACACGACCCCTAGCATCGAGAGCGGTCCCGACACCCGGCTTAAGGCCGGTGGCACGCTGCAGCCGGGCACCGCACCGGTGGAAGCGTCGTGGACGGGGGCCGACGCCACCGGCGGCGTCACCCGCTACGGCGTCGAGTGGCACAACGGCGCCGAGAGCTTCTCGGCCGTGACCCGGTCGAATCCCGCCTCCTCCACCCTGCTGCGGCAGTATCCGCGCGGCTGCTCCTGCTCGCTTCGCGTGAACGCCGAGGATGCCGCCGGCCACGTCAGCCCGTGGGCGGTGGGCCCGGCGTTCGTGCCCACGGTGGTGCAGGAGCGCTGGTCGCTGGTCGTCTACCGGGGCCAGTGGACGGTCGCCACGAGCACCCGTCACGACGGCGGCCGCGACCGCTACGCGGCCGCGGCCGGCGCCTCCGCCCGCTTCGACTTCACCGGCCGGGGGATCGCCTGGGTCGCGCCGATGGGCTCCACCCGCGGCAAGGCCGATGTCTACCTCGACGGCGTCAAGGCCGCCACCGTCTCGCTCTCCGCAAGCTCTTCCCGCTACCGCCGTCTGGTCTTCGCCCGCAACTGGCCGGAGGCCGGCGCCCACCGCATCACGATCCGCACCACCAGCTCCAAGCGCGTCGACCTCGACGCCTTCGTCATCCTCAGCTGACGCCCGTCTGGTTGCCCGGCCCGCCCTGACGACGGCCGCGGTGAACACAGGTGCCTGACACGTCCGTTCACCCGTGCCCAGGTGTCACGGGCGAATGGCCGCGAGGGCGGCGGCCATTTAGCGGAGCGAGTGAATGTCACTTGGCCGTCCCGCGTTCTCCCTGCACCCGCCGTCGAACTGCCTGTCACGGCCGGACGCGCTCTGTCGCGCGGCTGTTGGCGAAGCGCGTCACACGGCCCTCGGTGAACAAAGGTGTCAGACACCCGTGTTCACCCTTTCGGCGGGTGAACAGAAGTGTCTGACACCGGTTGTTCGCGGGCGGCGGGGCTAGCGGAAGCCCATGCGCTGCCGCATCAGCGACAGGGTGTCGTCGGCGACGGAGCGGGCGTGGGCGGCGCCCTGTTCGAGGATCGAGCGCAGCTCGGCGTCGTCGGTGCGGAGCTGCTGGTAGCGCTCGCGGACCGGGCGGAGCATCTCCACGACCGACTCGGCGACGTCGCCCTTGAACTGGCCGTAGCCGGCGCCGTCGTACTGGGCCTCGACCTGATCGGGGGTCTGCCCGGTGGCGATCGAGTGGATCTCGATCAGGTTGGCGATCCCCTCCTTGCCGTCGCCGCGGTGTACCTCGCGGCCGGAGTCGGTGACGGCCGAGCGGATCTTGCGGGCGACGACCTCGGGCGGGTCGTTCACGAGCACGGTGCCCTGCGGCGTGCCGCGCGTGGTCGACATCTTGCGGGTCGGGTCCTGCAGGTCCATGACCCGTCCGCCGGCGCTGGGGATGGCGGCCTCGGGCACGGTCAGCGTTTCGCCGAAGCGGGCGTTGAACCGCTGGGCGATGTTGCGGGCCAGCTCGAGGTGCTGGCGCTGGTCGTCGCCGACCGGCACGCGGTCGGTGCGGTAGAGCAGGATGTCGGCGGCCTGCAGCACCGGGTAGGTGAAGACGTCGACCGAGACCGACTCCTGGCCCTCGCTCTTTTCCTTGAACTGCGTCATCCGGCGCAGCTCGCCGAACGTGGCCAGGCCGCTGGCGCCCAGCAGCCAGGCGCCGTAGGCATGGGCGGCGACATGGCTCTGCACGAACAGGGTGCAGCGCTCGGGCTCGAGGCCGGCGCCGAGCAGCGTGGCGGCGGTGTCGAGCGTGTTCTCGTGCAGCGCGTCGACGTCGTAGGGAACGCTGATGGCGTGCAGGTCGACGATGCAGTAGAAGGCCTCGCCCAGGTCCTGGTCGGACACGTAATGGCGGATCGCGCCGATGTAGTTGCCGAGGTGCTTGCTGCCCGTCGGCTGGATGCCTGAGAAGACTCGTGCCATGAGACGGGCACTTTACCGGGCCGGTGGCGCCACAACCCACCGGTAGACTGGACGCAGATATGGCGACGTCTCCCCCCGCATGGTCTCCCGTCACCTGGCGCGAGCGCACCGCGCTCCACCAGCCGGAGTGGCCCGACCCGGCCGCCGCGTCGGCGGTCACCGAGCGCCTGGCCGGTATGCCGCCGCTGGTGTTTGCCGGTGAGGCAAGACAGCTGCGGGAATCGCTGGCCCAGGTCGCCGCCGGGCGGGCGTTCCTGCTCCAGGCCGGCGACTGCGCCGAGTCGTTCAACGACTTCTCGGCCATCAGCATCCGGGAGAAGCTCAAGATCATCCTCCAGATGGCGGCGGTGCTGACCTATGGCTCGATGCTGCCGGTGGTCAAGCTGGGCCGGATCGCCGGCCAGTACACCAAGCCCCGCTCGGCCGCCACGGAGATGGTGGACGGCGTCGAGGTGGCCACCTTCCGCGGCCACATGGTGCACGACGACACCCCGACCAGTGAGGGCAGGCGGTTCGACCCCGAGCGGATGGTGCAGGGCTACCACCACGCGGCGTCGACGCTGAACCTGTTGCGGGCGTTCACCAAGGGCGGGTTCGCCGACCTGACCAAGGTGCACCTGTGGAACCAGGAGTTCGTGGCCAGCTCGCCGGAGGGCCGCCGCTACGAGGTGATCGCGACCGAGATCGAGCGCGCGCTGCGCTTCATGGCCGCCTGCGGCATCGACCTCGAGCAGGAGCGTCAGCTGCACGAGGTCGACGTGTGGACGAGCCACGAGGGGCTGCTGCTCGACTACGAGCAGGCGCTCACCCGCCGCGACTCGCTGACCGGCGACTGGTACGACTGCTCCGCCCACATGCTGTGGATCGGCGAGCGGACGCGGGCCGTCGACGGCGCCCACGTCGCGTTCTTCGCCGGCGTCCACAACCCTGTGGGCGTCAAGCTCGGCCCGGCGGCGACGCCGCAGGACGTGATCGATCTGTGCGAGCGCCTGAATCCCGACCGCATCCCGGGGCGGCTGACCCTGATCTCCCGGATGGGCGCCGAGCGCGTCCGCGAGCTGCTGCCCCCGCTGCTGGCGGCGGTGGCGGCCGCCGAGCATCCGGTGGTGTGGGTGTGCGACCCGATGCACGCCAACGTCTTCCGCACCCGGTCGGGCTACAAGACGCGCCGGTTCGAGGACATCATGGCCGAGATCGAGGGCTTCTTCGAGGCCTGCCGCGACCAGGCCGCATGGCCGGGCGGTGTGCACGTGGAGTTCACCGGCGAGCATGTCACCGAATGCGTCGGCGGCTCCGAGGCCGTGCTGGAAGACCAGCTCAACGTCAACTACTCCACGCTGTGCGATCCGCGCTTGAATGCGCGGCAGTCGCTCGACCTCGCGTTCCGCGTTGCGGAGCTGATGCGAGGCGCGGCCCGGTCGCTGTGAACCTGGCGATCGTGGGACTGGGCCTGATCGGGGGATCGATCGGGCTGGCGGCGGCGAGTCGAGGCGATCGGGTGATCGGCTACGACTCCGACCCGGAAGCGGAGCGGGTCGCGCTCGATCGCGGTGCCGCCGCCCAGGTCAGCGATTCGGTGGCGGCGGCTGTCGCGAATGCAGAGCTGGCGATCGTCTGCGGGCCGGTGGCCGAGCTCCCGACCCTGGTGCGGGCGGCGCTGGACTCCGCGCCCGCCGGCTGCGTGGTGTCGGACGTGGGGTCGACCAAGGGCCGGCTGGTGCACTCGGTGGGAGACGAGCCGCGGTTCGTGGCCGGGCACCCGGTCTGCGGCTCGGAGGCGCGGGGGGTGGCGAACGCCCGCGCTGACCTGTTCGCCGAGGCCACGTGGTTCATCACACCCACCGCGCGTACCGATCCAGAGGCCCACCGCCGGCTGCACGGCTTCGTCGCCTCGCTGGGGGCGCGTCCCGTGGCGATCGACCCGGAGGCCCACGACCGGCTGGTCGGACTGACCAGCCACCTGCCCCACGCCATCGCCAACGTGCTGATCAACCAGGCCGGCGCGGGCCGGGTCGACGGCCACGACCCGCTGGGCGCGGTCGGCGGCTCGTTTCGCGACATGACCCGGGTGGCGGGCGCCAACCCGCGGATCTGGGTCGACATCTTTCTCGACAACCGCGAGGCGCTGCTGGACGGGCTGCGCGAGACCGGCCGCCGGCTGGACGAGCTGACGCGTGCTCTGGAGCGCGAAGACGCCGGGTTCGTGGCCCGCTGGATCGCGGAGGCGTCCGGCAACCGGCGGCGGTTGCTGGAGACCGCCTATCCGGCACGCGCGGAGGAGCTGTTCCGGGTGCGGGTGCGAGTGCCCGACCGGCCCGGGGTGCTGTCGGGGATCACCCAGGCGCTGGGCGCCGAGGGCATCAACATCGAGGACTTCGAGCTCCACCACCTGTCCGCCGAGCGCGGTGGGACGGCGGTGGTGCTCGTCGCCGGCCGGGCCGAGGCCGAGCGCGCGGTGGCGCTGCTCGATGCCCAGGGCTACGGCGCCATCGCCACTCCCGCGGTCGATGACTGATCCGGCCGAGCTGCTGGTGCGCCCGGCGGGAGCGCTGGTCGGCGAGCTGACCGTGCCCGGCGACAAGTCGATCAGCCACCGGGCGGTGATGGTCGGCGCGCTGAGCGAGGAGCGGGTGGTGGTCACCGGGTTCGGCGCGTCGGCGGACACCCTGGCCACGGTCGACGCGTTCCGCCGCCTGGGCGTCGAGATCGAGCGGCCCGATTCCGAGACGCTGGTCATCCATGGCGTCGGCATGCGCGGGCTGCAGCCGCCCGACCGGCCGATCGACGTGGGCAACGCCGGCACCCTGATGCGCATCCTGCCGGGGATCCTCGCCGGCCAGTCGGGAACCTTCGTCGTGGACGGCGACGACAGCATCCGCAGCCGGCCGATGGAGCGGATCGCGACGCCGCTCTCCGAGATGGGCGTGCGCGTCGAGACCACGTCGGGAACGCCGCCGGTGACCGTCCACGCCACCGGCGAGGTGCGACCGGTGTCCTACCGGCTGCCGGTGGCCTCGGCCCAGGTCAAGTCGGCCGTGCTGTTCGCCGGGCTGTTCACCGAGGTCGGCGTGACCACCGTGGAGGAGCCGATCCCCACCCGCGACCACACCGAGCGGATGCTGCAGCGGGCCGGCGTGCCGGTCGACAGGCGACCCGGCAGGGTGTCGGTCTCGCCTGTGCGGGAGCTCGTCATCCCCGAGATCCCGGTGCCCGGCGACTTCTCCTCGGCCGCCCCGTTCATCGCCGCGGCGACGGTGCTGCAGGGCTCCAACCTGACCCTGCGCGGCATCGACATCAATCCCACCCGCACCGGCATGCTGACGGTGCTGGAGAGGATGGGCGCCCGGGTGGGCCTGTTCGGCAGACGGTGGGCGGCCGGCGAGCCGGTGGCCGACATCGAGGTGCGGGCCGCGGAGCTGGTGGCCACCGAGGTCGAGCCCGAGCTCGTCCCCAGCCTGATCGACGAGCTGCCGCTGGTAGTGCTGGCGGCCAGCTTCGCCCGCGGCACCACGGTGATCCGCGGTGCCGGCGAGCTGCGGGTGAAGGAGTCCGACCGGATCGAGAGCGTCGTCCGCGCCATGACCACCGTCGGCGCCCACGTCCGGGCGTTGGAGGACGGCTTCGAGGTCAAGGGCGTGCCCCATCGCCTGCGCGGCGGCCGGGTGGACGCCGCCGGCGACCACCGGATCGCGATGCTGGGCGCCATCGCCGGAGCCTGCTCGCAGCAGGGCGTCACCGTCGAGGGCGCCGAGGTGGTCGGCGTCAGCTTCCCCGACTTCGCCGAGCGGCTGGCCGCGGTCAGCGCGTAGGGCGGCGGCCATTTGGCCGAGCGATCGTCGGCCATTTGGCCGGGTGGTCGTTGGCCATCTGGCCGAGCCGACGCCCGTCATTTGGCCGCCGGTAGGATGGCGCCATGATCGGCGTCATCGGCGACCACGATCCGGCGAACCGCACGCACGCCACGCTGGACGAGAGCCTGGCCGCCGCCGGAGCGGAGTGGCAGTGGGTGGCGACCGATGCCGTCCCGCCGGCGGACGAGCTGGAGCGGCGGTTCGGCGGGCTGTGGATCGCCCCGGCCAGCCCGTACCGCAGCATGGACGGCGCCCTCGGTGCGATCACGGCGGCCCGCGAGCGCGGGATCCCGCTGGTCGGTACCTGAGGCGGCTTCCAGCACGTACTGGTCGAGTACGCACGCAACGTCATGGGAGTCACGGAGGCCGAGCACGCGGAGACGAGCCCCGACGCGGCGGAGCTGGTCGTCTCGTCGCTGTCCTGCTCCCTGGTCGGGCATCAAGCAACGGTGCGGCTGCTGCCGGGCACGAAGGCCGCGGC
Organism: Gaiellales bacterium; assembly: GCA_035537595.1. GTDB lineage: Bacteria > Actinomycetota > Thermoleophilia > Gaiellales > JAICJC01 > DATLLX01. The sequence continues at coordinate 9,125 of DATLLX010000083.1, forward strand.
CCTGTACGGCGCCGACCGCGCGGACGAGGACTACTTCTGCAACTACGGCCTGAACCCGGAGTACCGGCCGCGTCTGGAGGCCGTGGGGCTGCGTGTGAGCGGTGTCGACGACGACGGCGAGGTGCGGGTGGTCGAGCTCGACAGCCATCCGTTCTACGTCGCGACCCTCTACTGCTTCCAGACCCGGTCGCTCAGCGGACGGCCCCACCCGCTGGTCGCCGGGTTCGTCGCGGCGGCCTCGGCTGGTAAAGTCTCAACGCACGGTTGAGGGTTAAACTTCGGCGGGCTGCCTCGATCAGCACTTGAGGGTTCGGCCCAGTACGCTTCGCCCGCCATGGTGATCACGATCGACGGTCCCGCCGGGTCGGGCAAGAGCACGGTCGCTCGGCTGGTCGCCGACCGGCTGGGCCTGCGCTACGTGGACACGGGCGCGATGTACCGCGAGCTCACCGCTGCCGCCCTGGCCACGGGCGTCTCACTGAACGACGGCGATCAGCTGGCGGCGCTGGTCGGACGGCCGGCGCCCCCCGGCGCCGACCTGCGGGCGGAGGTGATCTCCCGCAACGTCAGCGCCGCCTCCCGGCACCCGCAGGTGCGAGCGCGGATGCGGGCTCGCCAGCGCGAGCTGGCATCCGACGCAGTCCTGGAGGGGCGGGACACCGGCTCGGTGGTCTGGCCGGCGGCGGAGGTCAAGGTGTACCTGGTGGCGAACGGGCGGGTGCGCGCCGAGCGGCGGGCGGTGCAGCTGGGGCTGCCGATCGAGGCGGTGGAGCAGACGATCGCCGACCGCGACGACATGGACAGCGCTCAGCTGGCGCCGGCCCCGGACGCCGTGGTGGTCGACACCAGCGACCTCACCATCGACCAGGTGGTCGACCGGATCGTCGACATGGCCCGGGCCGCCGCATGAGCCTGCCCGGAGACCGCTTCTGGGCCATCGCGAGGCCGTGGGCCGCGCCCATGTTCAAGGTCGGGCTGCGGATCCGCACCAGCGGCGCGCAGAACGTGCCGCGGTCCGGCCCGGTGCTGTTCGTCGCCAACCACCAGTCGCTGTGGGACATCCCGGCGATCGGTGCGTCCCAGCCGCGCGTGATCCGCTACATGGCCAAGGCGGAGCTGTTCCATCCCCGCCCCTGGGGCGCGTTCATCCGCTTCGGCGGGTCGTTCCCCGTCAGGCGGGGGGAGCCCGACCGAGACGCGCTGCGTACCGTGCACGACACGCTGCAGCGGGGCGGTACTGTCGGCGTGTTCATCCAGGGCCACCGCCAGGAGGGCGTCGACGAGGCCAAGGCAGGCGCCGGCCGGATGGCCGTGGTCGAGGACGCGCCGGTCGTCCACGTGGCGATCAAGAGCCGGAACTGGAAGCCGGGACGGCCGATCCAGGTGGCCTTCGGCGAGCCCCGCCGCTACGAGCGGGACGGCCGCCGGGCCTCCCAGGCCTACCGGGAGACGGCGGACGAGATGATGGCCGAGATCCGCCGCCTGTACGAGCAGCTGCCGTGACCGCCGACGCCCCCGTTCCCACAGGCGTGGTGGCCGTCGTCGGCTTCCCCAACGCCGGCAAGTCGACGCTGATCAACCGGCTCACGTCCAGCCGGCGAGCGGTCGTCCACGAGACCCCGGGCGTCACCCGCGACCGTACCGAGGCGATCTGCGAGTGGCGGAACCGGGCCTTCGTGCTGGTCGACACCGGCGGTGTCGACCCCGGCGACGAGTCGCCGATGCAGGCGCAGGTCGCCGACCAGGCCCGGCAGGCGGTCGACGAGGCCGACCTGGTGATGCTGGTGGTCGACGCCGCCGCCGGACTGGCCGCCGGGGACGAGGAGATCGCCCAGATCCTCCGCCGGTCGGGCCGGCCGGTGCTGGTGGTCGCCAACAAGGTGGACGATGCCGGCAAGGAGCAGAACGCGCTCGAGCTGCACTCGCTGGGCCTGGGCGAGCCGGTGGCGGTGTCGGCCCTCCACGGCCGCAACAGTGGAGACCTGCTCGACGCCATCGTCGACCGGCTCGAGCAGACGGGCGCCGAGCCGCGGCCGCCGGAGGCCGAGGACGAGATCCGGGTGGCCGTGCTGGGCCGGCCCAACGTCGGCAAGTCGTCGCTGGTCAACGCCATCCTCGGCCGGCCCCGGGTGATCGTGTCCGAGGTGCCCGGCACCACCCGCGACACGGTCGACACCCCGTTCCGCCACGGCGACACGACGTTCCGGCTGATCGACACGGCCGGCCTTCGCCGCAAGCGCAAGCATCGCCAGGGGATCGAGTACTACAGCGAGCTTCGCGCCCTGCAGGCCGCCGAGCGGGCGGACATCGCGCTCGTCCTGATCGACGCCTCCGAGGGCATCACCGAGGGCGACCTGGCCGTGGCCGACCAGGCCCGGCAGGCCGCCAACGCCACCCTGGTTGTGCTCTCCAAGTGGGACATCACCGAGGTCGAGGTCGACGACGTGCGCGAGCGGCTGGCCGGCAAGCTGCGCCAGCGGCCGGCGATCGTGACCACGTCCGCGCTCACCGGCCGCAACGTCGACCGGCTGCTGGAGGCGATCGAAGAGCTCTACGGCCGCTACACGTCGCGCATGGGCACCGGCCAGCTGAACCGTGCGCTGGAGGAGATCTCGGCCCGCCGCGAGCCGCCCCGCAAGGGCCGCCGGCGCCTGAACATGCTCTACGCCACGCAGTACCAGACGCGGCCGCCCCGCTTCCGTATCGTTGTCAACGACCGCAACCTGGTCACCCGCGACTATGCCTACTTCGTCGAGAACCAGCTCCGCGCCCGCCTGGGCCTCGAGGGCGTGCCCGTGATCATCGACTTCGTCACCCGGTCATGAAGATCGCCGTCGTCGGCGGCGGCAGCTGGGGGACGGCGATGGCCCGGCTGCTGGCCATGAACGGGCACGCCGTGACGCTGGCCTGTCGCGACCCCGAGCAGGCGGAGGCCGTCAACCGCTACCACCGCAACCCCCGCTACCTGCCCGACGTGATGCTGCCGCCCGAGATCAGGGCGGCCGGCTTCGACCAGGCGTCGCTGGAGGGCGTCGAACTGGTGGCCTTCGCAGTGCCCAGTGCGGCGTTCGCCGCCTCCCTGCGGCGGTTTGCCGACCGGCTGCCCGCCGATGCCGCACTGCTGTCGCTGACCAAGGGCCTCGATCCCCGCGACCGGCGGCGGATGAGCGAGGTGCTGGCCACGGTGGCGCCTGCCGAGCGGATCGCGGTGCTGTCCGGGCCCAACCACGCCGAGGAGGTGGCCCGCGACTTCCCCACGGCCTCGGTGCTGGCCAGCCTCGACACCGACCTGGCCCGCCGCCTGCAGGAGCAGATCGGCGCCCGGCGGCTGCGCATCTACACCTCGACCGACGTGATCGGGGTCGAGCTGTGCGCCGCCGCCAAGAACGTGATCGGGCTGGCCGCCGGCGTCTCCGACGGGCTCGGCTTCGGAGACAACGCCAAGGCGGCGATCATCACCCGGGGCATGGCCGAGATGGCGCGGATGGGCGAGGGCTTCGGCGCCCGGGCCCGCACCTACAGCGGGCTGGCCGGCATGGGCGACCTGGTGGCCACGTGCACCTCGCGCCACTCCCGGAACCGCAAGGCCGGCGAGCTGCTGGCCAAGGGTGTCCGCGCGGAGTGGATCGAGCGGGACATCGGTCAGGTGGTGGAGGGGCTGTCGACATCCCGGGCGCTGCGCGATCTGGCCGCCGACCGCGGCCTCGAGCTGCCGATCACCTCCGCGGTCTGCGATGTCGCCTGGGGAGGCGTCACCGCCACCGATGCCCTGGCCGCCCTGATGGCGCGGGAGCAGACGGAGGAGTGAGGGCGGCCCAGCCCGGCTGATACCCTTTCGCGCGATGAGCGAGCACCTGTTCACCTCGGAATCGGTCACCGAGGGCCATCCCGACAAGGTCGCCGACCAGATCTCCGATGCGGTGCTGGACGCGGTGCTGGAGCAGGATCCCCAGGGCCGCGTGGCCTGCGAGGTGCTGTGCACCACCGGCCTCGTGGTGGTGGCCGGCGAGATCACCACCGAGGCATATGTCGACATTCCGCGGATCGTCCGCGGGGTGGTGCACGACATCGGCTACACGAGCTCCGACCTGGGCTTCGACGCCTCCACCTGCGGCGTGATCGTGGCTCTGGACGAGCAGTCTCCCGACATCCGCCGCGGCGTCGAGTCGTCCTACGAGGAGCAGCATGCGGCGGCCGAGGCCGACGCCGACGCGCAGGGAGCCGGTGACCAGGGGATGATGTTCGGCTACGCCTGCCGCGAGACGCCGTCGCTTATGCCGATGCCGATCGTGCTCGCCCACCGGATCACCCGGCGCCTGGCCGACGCGCGCAAGGCCGAGGTGATCCCCTACCTGCGCCCCGACGGCAAGGCTCAGGTGACGGTGCGCTATGTGGACGGCCGGCCGGTGTCGATCGAGGGGCTGCTGGTGTCGACCCAGCACCATCCCGACGTCCACGACGAGGAGATCGTGCGCCGCGACGTGATCGAGCACGTGCTGCGGCCGGTGATCCCCCGCGACATGTGCCCGCACGAGCGAATGGAGGAGCCGGGGTTCGTGCTGGTCAACCCCACCGGCAGGTTCGTGACCGGCGGCCCGATGGGCGACACCGGGCTGACCGGCCGCAAGATCATCGTCGACACCTACGGCGGCGCGTCGCGGCACGGCGGTGGGGCGCTGTCGGGCAAGGATTCGTCCAAGGTCGACCGGTCGGGCGCCTACGCCGCTCGCTGGGTGGCCAAGAACGTGGTCGCGGCCGGGCTGGCCGAGCGGGCCGAGGTGCAGGTGGCCTACGCGATCGGCGTCGCCCACCCGGTGTCGATCATGGTCGACACGTTCGGTACCGGGAAGGTCGACCAGGCGCTGATCGAGCGGGCCGTGGCCGACGTCTTCGACCTGCGGCCGGCGGCGATCATCCGCGACCTCGACCTCACCCGCCCGATCTTCCGCACCACCTCGAACTACGGGCACTTTGGCCGCGAGGAGCAGACGTTCACCTGGGAGCGCACCGACCGCGCCGCCCGGCTGCGCGAGGCCTGCGGGCTCGGAGAGCTCGAGCCGGTCCGGGCCTGATCGCGAAGGTGCACCCGCTGGTCACCGCGCGAGCGGTCGACCGCGCCTTCGACTACGCGGTGCCCGATGATTTCGAGCGGCAGGTGATCGCCGGCGCCCGCGTCCGGATTCCGCTGGGCGCCCGCGAGGTGGAGGGGGTGGTGGCCGCGGTCGAGGATGGCGACGGCACCGACCTGAAGCCGGTGCTGGAGGTGACCGGGCAGTTGCCGGCGCCGCTGCTCGAGCTGGCCGGGTGGGTGGCCGCCGACTACGGCTCGACCATGGCCCGGGCGCTGGCCCTGGTCATCCCGCCGCGGCCGCCACGCCGCCGGCTGGCGCCGGCGCCTTACGGCGAGGAGGCGGCCTCGCCCGCCCGGGTCAGCCTGACCGACGCCCAGCGCGCCGCGCTGGCCACGTGCCGGCTGGCGCTCGAGCAGGGAGCCCACGAGCTGCTGCTGCACGGGGTCACCGGATCGGGCAAGACCGAGGTCTACCTGGGCACGATCGAGGAGGTGCTGGCGGCGGGCGGCGGGGCGATAGTGCTGGTGCCCGAGATCGCGCTCACGCCGCAGACCGCTTCCCGGTTCGTGGCCCGCTTCGGCGACACGGTGGCGGTGCTTCACAGCGGGCTGACGCCGGCCCGGCGGGGTGCGGAGCACGCCCGGATCGGCGCGGGGGACGCCCGCGTGGTGGTGGGGGCTCGCTCGGCGGTGTTCGCCGCCGTGCCCGGCCTGCGGATGATCGTGATCGACGAGGAGCACGACGCCTCGTACAAGCACGAGTCCGATCCCCGGTACGACGCTCGCCGGGTGGCCGCCCGCCGTGCCCGCATCGAAGGCGCGCTGGTGGTCTGCGGCAGCGCCACGCCGCGGCCCGAGTCGTGGCACGGGATCCGCCGCCGGGCCGCGCTGCCCGCCAGGGTGGGAGGCCGGCTGCCCGCCGTGCAGGTGGTCGACCTGCGGCGCGACAGCGGTTATCCGTTCACCCGGCCGCTGCTGGACGCCCTGGGCGCGATCGAGGACGGCGGCGGCCGGGCGATCCTGCTCCAGAACCGGCGGGGCGCCGCGGCAGCGCTTCACTGCCGCACCTGCGCACACTCCTGGCGTTGCCCGCGCTGCGACGTTGCGCTGACCCTGCACGGGCGGGCAGCGCTGGTCTGCCACCACTGCGGCCACCGCGAGAAGGCGCCGGCCGCCTGCCCGGACTGCGGGTCGGTCGACCTGGCCCGAATCGGCGCCGGCACCGAGCGGGTGGAGGCCGACCTGGTCGACCGGTTCCCCGGCCTCGAGGTGCTCCGGCTGGACGCCGACGTCGCCGCCGCCGCGGGCGAGCCGGAGGCCACTCTGGCCCGCTTCCGGGAGTCGCCCCGCGCGGTGCTGGTGGGCACGCAGATCGTCGCCAAGGGCCACGACGTCCCCGGCGTCACCGTGGCTGCCGTGCTGGACGCCGAGACGGGCCTGGCGCTGCCCGACTTCCGCGCCGAGGAGCGGACGTTCTCGCTGCTGACGCAGCTGGCCGGCCGCCCGGGGCGGCCGGGGGATCCCCGAGGCCGGGTGATCATCCAGGCCTGGGATCCCGAGTCGCGTCCGGTGGCGCTGGCCGCCCGCCATGCTGTGGAGGAGTTCCTGGAGGGCGAGCTCGCCCGCCGCCGGGAGCTCGGCTACCCGCCGTTCCGGCGGCTGGTCAGGCTGCTGATCACGGCTCCCTCGCAGGACGTCGCACAGGGCGCGGCCACCGCGCTGGCCGATGCCGCCATCCCGGTGCTCACCGGTGACGCCGTGCTCGGCCCGGTGCCGATCGGCCGCCTCCGCGACCGCGGCCGCAGCCACCTGATCGTGAAGACCGGCGACCCGCGGCGGGCGGCGGCGGTGTTCCGCGGCTTGCTCCGCGACCTGGCGCCCGACATGCGGCGGGCGGACGCCGCGGCGGTGGTCGACGTCGATCCGCAGACCATGCTCTAGCCCCGATCCAGGCCCACGTTCCGCGATACCATGCCGCCCACAATGTCCGAGCAGGCACCCGACGTCGAGTACGAGGAAGAGGAGGCCCCGGAGCGCACCGGGCCAAGCCCCGAGGAGCTGCGCGCGTGGCGCGCTGCGGCCAGGCGCCTCGTCCGCCAGTTCCCGGATCCGGCGCTGCGCTCGCCGGCATCGCCGGTCGGTGAGGTGGACGACGACGTCAGGCGTCTGCTGGAGCGGATGACCGATGTCATGATGACCTCGCACGGCGTCGGCCTGGCCGCACCACAGATCGGCGTGCTGCGGCGGGTGCTGGTGTACCGGGTGAGCGAGGAGCAGGGGGTGCGCGCGCTGGTCGACCCCCAGGTGCTGGAGCGCTCGGAGGAGACCGCAGTCGACACGGAGGGCTGCCTGTCGCTTCTGGGCGGCGAGCTGTCGATCCCGGTCGAGCGGCACACGCGCGTTCGGATCGCCGGGCTCGACGGCGCCGGCGACGCGGTGGAGTTCGATGCCGAGGGGTTCGAGGCCAGGGTCATCCAGCACGAGATCGATCACCTGGACGGCGTGCTGATCGTCGACCGCGTGGAGGGCGAGGAGCGCAAGCAGGCCCTTCGTGAGCTTCGCCTCCAGGCCTGAGCCGCGGCCGGTGAGGGTCGCTTTCTTCGGCACCGCGGAGTTCGGGGCCGACGTGCTGCGGGCGCTGGTCGGCCGCGGCAAGCTCGACGTTACGACGGTGGTCAGCCAACCCGACCGCCCGTCCGGCCGGGGGCGCCGGCCACAGCCGCCGCCGGTGGCGGCCGCAGCGGCGGAGCTCGGCTTGCCGCTGCTCCAGCCCGAGCGGGCCAGCGAGACGCCGCCGCCTGCCGATGCCGGGATCGTGGTCGCGTTCGGGCAGCTGATCCGACCGCCGCTGCTCGACTCCTACCCGCTGGTCAACCTGCACCCGTCACGGCTGCCCCGGTGGCGGGGCGCAGCTCCGGTGGAGCGGGCGATCATGGCCGGTGACCCCGACACGGCCGTCGCCGTGATCGATCTGGTGGCCGAGCTCGACGCCGGGCCCGTGCGGGCGATGGAGGCGATCGGGATCGGCCCGGAGGACGACGCCGGAGCGGTTCGCCTCCGCGCGCTGGAGCTGGGCGTGCCGATGCTCGAGCAGGCGTTGCTCGAGCCTTCCCGGCCGGTGCCGCAGAGCGGTGAGGTGACCTACGCCCACAAGCTGACCACAGACGACCGGGCGCTCGATTGGAGGCGGCCGGCCCGCGAGCTCGACCGGGTCGTCCGCGCGCTGTCGCCGCACATCGGCGCCCGCACGGCGCTCGACGGCCGGCCGGTGACCGTGTGGCGCGCCCGGCCGCTGGAGGACGGGCCGGCTCCCGGCCAGGTGGCCGATCCGCTGGTGGTGGGAACGGCCGAGGGCGGCCTGCGGCTGCTCGAGATCCAGCCGGCCGGGAAGCGGCGGATGGCGGCCGGCGAATACCTGCGCGGGCTGCGCGAGCCGCCCCGGGAGGCACGATGACCGCTGCGCGCACCCACACCGTCAGCGTTGACGGAGCCCCGATCGTGCTCCGAGAGTGGGGTGACGAGTCGGCGCTGCCGGTCGTGCACTGGCCGGGGCTCGGCACCTACACCGGCGAGTACCTGTTCGAGCTGGGGCCGCTGCTGGCGGAGCACGGCGTGCGCGTGATCGCGCTCGATCCGCCCGGTATCGGCGCCTCGCCGCGGCTGCCGCTGGAGCGCTACCGCGCGGACGAGCTGGGGCGGCTGCTGATCGGTGGGGTCGGCGCGCTGGAGCTGACGGATGCCGTTCTGATGGGGGCGTCGTGGGGTGCGGTCGTGGCCTGCGAGGCGGCGGCGCTCGCGCCCGAGCGGTGCCGTGGGCTGGTGCTGCTCGACGGCGGCTACTTCGATCACTCCCGGGTGCGCGGCTGGCAGTTGCCCCTGGACGAGCATGTCCGCCGGGCCGGCGAGGAGGAGTGGCGCTTCAAGGACCGCGAGGCGCTTTTGAGCGCGCTCGAGGAGCACTTCGGGACGCTGTCGCCGGGACTGGCGGCCTACTGGCTGTCGACGGTCGAGGAGCGCGACGGCGAGCTCGTGGACACCGCGGATACCGAGGTGATGGGCGCGGGCCTGTGGGGGCTGGTCCAGCCGCGGCCGCCGATCGCCGCCCGCCTGGAGGCGGCCGCTGTGCCCCTGCTGCTGCTCGTCGCCGATGCCGGATGGCCGTCCGAGGCGGAGGCCCAGGAGCTTGGTGTCTCGCGAGCCGACATGGAGGGCTGGCGAAATGATGGCCTGGATGCGTTCCGCGCGCTCTCGCGGTCGACGGTGATCGAGCTTGCGGGCGTGCCGCACGACATGATCGCCGTTGCCGCGCCGCGGGTGGCCGAGCTGGTGAGCCAATGGTTGCCGCAGGTTCGCTGACGGCCCGCCAGGTCGCCTACGAGGTCGTCCGCAGGACGTTCGAGTCGGGCGCCTACGCCGACCGGGCGTTCGACGGGATCGCCGCCGGGCTCGAGCCGCGCGAGCGGCGCCAGGCGATGCGGCTGGCGTTCGGGGCGGTGCAGCGCATGCGGACGGTCGACCACGCCGTCGAGACGCTGGGCGGACGGCGCCCCGGGCGGCTGCAGGCCGAGCTCCGAAACGCGCTGCGCGTCGCCGGCTACGAGCTGCTGTTCTCCGATTCGGTGCCCGCCCGGGCGGCGGTCAACGAGGGGGTCGAGCTGGCCAAGGAGGTGGCCGGCGACCGCGTCGGCGGGCTTGCGAATGCGGTGCTGCGGCGGATCGCGGAGGCGGGTACGGCGTGGGTCGACGGCCTGCCGCCGGGACTGCGGTACTCCTATCCGGACTGGGTGATCGAGGAGTGGGCGGCGATGCTCGGCGACGAGGGCGCGGCCCGCCTGGCCGAGGCCCAGAACCAGCCGCCGGAGCTGGCCGTCCGCGTCAACACGCTTCGCACCGCCGATGTCGACCTGGGCGTGCCCGTACGTCTCGACCCCGAGCTGCCCGAGGCCCTGGTGATCGAGGCGGCGTTTGACGTCGGCGCCAGCCGGGCCTTCCTGGATGGCCTGGTCTGGCCCCAGTCGCGGGCCTCGATGCTGCCGGCCCGGGCGCTCGCACCCGAGCCGGGGATGCGGGTGCTCGACCTGTGCGCCGCCCCCGGCGGCAAGACCGGGCACCTGGCCGCGCTGATGGAGAACCGGGGCGAGATCGTGGCCGTCGAGCGCCACCCGGGCCGGGCCGGCCAGCTTCGCGAGACGCTCGACCGCCTGGGCGCCACCTGCGCCCGGGTCGAGGTGGCCGACGCCTTTGACATCCGCGTCGGCGGCTTCGACCGCATCCTGCTCGACCCGCCGTGCAGCGGCCTGGGCGTGCTCGCCGGTCGCCCCGACGCCCGCTGGCGGCGCACGCTGGAGGGCGCTCACGAGGTCGCCGACCTGCAGCGGACGCTGCTCGACCACGCCCGCTCACTGCTGGCCCCGGCCGGCCGGCTCGTGTACTCCGTCTGCACCGTCCGCCGCGAGGAGAGCGAGCGCGTGCTCCCTGGCGGCCGGCAGACGCTGCCCCACGTCGACGGCACCGACGGGTTCTACGTGGCGGCGACCGGGTGAGGCGTCCCACGAAACCGACCGGTGAGGAGCGCTCGACGGACGGCCACCGCCCCGGCGTCACCAGCTTCGTCCACATCGGCCTTGTCGTCGACGACCTCGACGAGACAGTCCGGTTTCTCACGCTGCTCGGCCTCGACTGTGGCAAGCCGGGGGTGTTCAGCGGCGAGTGGATCGGTCGGATCATCGGTCTCAAGGACGTGACGGTCGAGCTCGTGATGGTTCGCGGCCCCGACGGCAGCGACGTGTTCGAGGTGGTGCGCTTCCACTCGCCTTCGGCCGGCGCGCACGAGCTGGCGGCGGCTGCGAACCACCCAGGGCTTCGGCACGTCTGCTTCCAGGTCGACGACCTGCGTGGCGTCGTCGATCGCGTCCGAGTGGCCGGCTGGGAAACGGTCGGGGAGGTCGTCGACTACGAGAGCACCTATCTCCTCTGCTACGTCCGCGGCCCCGAGGGCCTGATCGTCGAGCTCGCCCAGCGGCTCAACCGCGCGCCGGGCTGACTCGACGCCTGCGGCTCGAGCGTAGGATCGCCCCATGAACGTTCGAGGAGTCGATCCCCGCGACATAGAGCGTGAGGTCAAGGCGGTCTGCCGGGTGCACTTCTGGAGCGCCGGACGGACGCTGTCCGACGAGTTCGAGCTGACCGACGCAGCGGATGTTCACGAGGTACTGCGCTGGATCGACGCGAACGCCGACGGCCGAGAGGTGGAGGCCCTGGTCGTGGTCGACGGATGCGACGTCCCGAAGGCGCCGTTGGTTGACCGGAGATGGCGACGGCGTCGGTAGAGTCCCCGCCGTGGCACAGTGGCCGACGATTCCCGAGGTGGCGCCCTCGATCCTGTCCGCCGATTTCGGCCGGATGCGGGAGCAGGTCGCCGAGGTGCTCGACGCCGGCGCCCGGGTGATCCACATCGACGTCATGGACGGCCATTTCGTGCCGGTGATCACCTTCGGCCCCAAGATGGTGACAGATCTCGCGGAGCTGATCCACGAGTACGGCGCACTGGCCGACGTGCACCTGATGATCGAGCAGCCGGAGCGGCACATCTCCCAGTTCGCCGATGCCGGCGCCGACAGCATCACCGTCCATGTCGAGGCGTCTCCGCACCTGCATCACACACTGCACGCGATCAAGGAGCTGGGCTGCCGGGCGGGAGTGACGCTGAACCCGGGGACGCCGGTCGCCGCTCTGGCTGAGGCCGCCCGCTACGCCGACGTGCTGCTGTGCATGAGCGTCAACCCCGGCTGGGGAGGCCAGGCGTTCATCCCGGCGACGCTGGAGCGGCTGCCGCTGATGCGGGAACTGGCGGGCGCCGGTGACGATCCGGTGGCGGTCGAGGTCGACGGCGGTGTCAACACCGGCACGATCGTCGACGTCTATCGGGCCGGCGCCAACATCCTGGTCGCAGGATCGGCGATCTTCGGTGCGCCCAGCCCCGGCGAGAGCTTCCGCGAGCTGCGCGGGCTGGTGACGGCCGCCGGCGAGCCGGCATGGGCCTGACCGGCGAGGACGTCGCTCACCTGGAGCGCTGCCTGGCGCTGGCCGATCGGGGTGCGCGCACGGCGGCGCCCAATCCGCTCGTCGGCTGCCTGATCGTCCGCGACGGCGTCGTGCTGGGCGAGGGCTGGCACGAGCGGCCCGGGGCCGATCACGCGGAGGTCGCCGCGCTGCGTGCCGCCGGCGACGCCGCCGGCGCGACCGCCTACGTCAGCCTGGAGCCGTGTTGCCATCACGGGCGCACGCCTCCCTGCACCGAGGCCCTGCTCGATGCCCGCGTGGCCCGGGTGGTGGTGGCGGCGCTCGACCCGTCGTCGAAGGTCGACGGCAAGGGCGTCGCCGCGCTGCGCGGCGGCGGGGTGACGGTCGACGTGGCCGAGGGCGAGGTGGCCGTCTCCGCCCGCCGTCAGAACGCGCCGTTCCGCACCCTCGCCCTGCTGGGCCGGCCCCACGTCACCTACAAGGCGGCGATCAGCCTCGACGGCCGCACGGCCACCCCGGCCGGCGACTCGCGGTGGATCTCCTCGCCCGACAGCCGCCGGCTGGTGCACGAGATGCGCGCCCGCTGCGGGGCGGTGGCGGTTGGCGCCGGCACCGCGGTCGCCGACGACCCGCTGCTGACGGCGCGGGACGTCGAGCCGCCGGCGGAGCACCAGCCGCTGCGGGTCGTCTTCGACCGCCGGGCCCGGCTTCCGGCCGAAAGCGCGCTGGCCCGCACGGCGCGCGAGGTGCCCGTGCTCGTCGTCTGCGATCCCGCGGCTCCCGACCGCCCCGATCTGGCGGCGCTGGGGGTCGAGGTGCTGACCGCAGCTCCGCGGCCGGCCCTCGAGGAGCTGGGCCGGCGGGGCATCTCGTCGCTGCTGCTGGAGGGCGGCGCCGTGCTGGCGGGAGCTCTGCTGGCCGAGGAGCTGATCGACCGGCTGGCGCTGTTCGTGGCGCCGCTCGTGATCGGCCGCGGCCCGTGCGTGGTGGATGCCGTCCTGCCGGAGGGGCTGGCGGAGGCGCCGCGGGCGACCGGCTTGCGAGCCCGCGCGGTGGGCCCGGATATCCTGCTCGAGGCGGAATTGCGGGAGGTCTGATGTTCACCGGGATCGTGATCGAGCAGGGCGTGGTCGAGCACGCGCCGCCGCAGCTCGTGCTGCGGGCGCCGCAGGTCGCGGCAGACGTCGCGATCGGCGACTCGGTCGCAGTCGACGGCTGCTGCCTGACGGTGACGGCGGTCGACGGCCCGCGGCTGCAGTTCGACGCGGTGCCCGAGACGCTCCGGCGAACGACGCTGGGCGGGTTCGCGCCGGGCTCCACCGTCAACCTCGAGCCCGCCCTGCGGGCCGGCGACCGGATGGGCGGGCACGTCGTCCAGGGCCACGTCGACGGCGTCGGCGAGCTGGTCTCGGCCGAGCCCGAGGGGGACGCCGTCAACCTCACCTTCGCCGCGCCCGAGCCGGTGCTGCGCTACGTGATCGAGAAGGGATCGATCACCGTCAACGGCGTCAGCCTGACCGTCACCGGCTTCGACGAGGCCACCTTCTCGGTGTCGATCATTCCCCACACCCGCGAGGTGACCAACCTGGGCGGGCTCGAGCCAGGCGATCGCGTCAATCTGGAGGCCGACATCTTCGGAAAGTACGTGGAACGCTTGCTGGTACCATCGAGCTCAGGATGACCCTCGACGGCCGCTACAAGGAGCTCTACCCGGAGCTCGAGTCCTCACCGTTCGCGACGGTCGAGGAGGCGATCGAGGACATCCGCGCCGGCCGCATGGTGGTGGTCGTCGATTCGCCCGACCGGGAGAACGAGGGCGACCTGGTGATGGCCGCCGAATGCGTCACTCCGGAGGCGATCAACTTCATGGCCAAGGAGGCGCGGGGCCTGATCTGCCTGACCCTGACGCCGGAGCGCTGCGACGAGCTGGGCCTGCAGATGATGACCCACCAGAACCGCACCCCCTACGAGACCGCCTTCACCGTCTCGATCGAGGCCCGCCAGGGCGTCTCGACGGGGATCTCGGCGGCCGACCGGGCGCACACCATCCGGGTCGCCGCCGACCCGGAGTCCGGGCCCGGAGACCTGGTGCAGCCGGGACACGTGTTTCCACTGCGCTCGCGGCCGTACGGCGTGCTCGAGCGCACGGGGCAGACCGAGGCATCCGTCGACCTGGCCCGGCTGGCGGGGTTCAGCGCGGCCGGCGTCATCTGCGAGGTGATGAACGACGACGGCACCATGGCGCGGATCCCCGACCTGGTGGCCTACTGCGACCGGCACGGCCTGAAGATGATCACGGTGGCCGACCTGATCGCCCACCGCCACCGTCGGGAGAAGCTGGTCGAGCGGATCGCGGCCGCCCAGCTGCCCACCGCCTACGGCGATTTCGTCGCCCACGGCTACCGGTCGATGATCGACGGCCAGCAGCACGTGGCGATGGTGATGGGCGACGTGGCGGGCGCGCAGGATGTGCTGGTGCGGGTGCACAGCGAGTGCGTCACCGGCGACGTGTTCCACTCCATGCGCTGCGACTGCGGCGAGCAGCTGGAGCGGGCGCTGGCCCAGATCGCCCAGGAGGGGCGGGGTGTGCTGCTGTACCTGTCCCAGGAGGGCCGGGGGATCGGCCTGCTCAACAAGCTGCGCGCCTACGAGCTGCAGGAGCAGGGCCTGGACACCGTCGACGCCAACCTCGCCCTCGGCCTGCCGGTCGACTCCCGCGACTACGGCATGGGCGCGCAGATCCTGGCCGACATCGGGCTGTCCACGATCCGCGTGCTGACCAACAACCCCAAGAAGATCGTCGGCCTGGAGGGCTACGGACTGACGGTCACCGAGCAGGTGCCGATCGTGGCCGAGCCGAACCAGGTCAACGAGCAGTACCTGCGCACCAAGCGCGAGCGGATGGGCCACACCATCACCCACCAGGGTCGCCGGGTCGACGACTTCGAGGGCGTGCCCTCGCCCTTCACCGAGTCGCCGTTCGGCTTCACCGGGCCGGTCTCGCAGTGAGCGAGGAGGGACCGGGGGAGATCCAGCTCCCCGTGGGATGCCGCGCGATCACCGGTCAGGCGTTCGCCGGCCTCGACATCGCCATCGTCGCCTCCCGCTACAACGCCCGGGTGGTGGAACGACTGCTGGCGGGCGCCGTGGAGGAGCTCGAGAGCCGGGGGATCACGCGCGACGCGCTGACCATCGTGCTCGTGCCCGGAGCCTGGGAGCTGCCCTACGTCTGCCGCAGGCTGGCGGAGGTCGGCGGCCATCACGCCGTTGTCGCCCTGGGCTGCGTCGTCCGCGGCGAGACCCCGCACTTCGACTACGTCTGCGCCGAGGCCTCGCGCGGCATCACCGAGGCCAGCCGCGACACGGGCGTGCCGGTCACCTTCGGCCTGCTCACCGTCAACACCCAGGAGCAGGCGGAGGCGCGGGCCGGCGGCAGCGCCGGCAACAAGGGCGCCGAGGCCGCGGCCGCCGCGGTCGAGATGGCCGGCCTGATGCGCACGCTTCCGCGGGCGCGCTAGAGGACAGGCCTCCCGGGCCCGGTCGCGCCTAGACCGCTTTGGTGACCTTGCCGCTCTTGAGGCAGCGGGTGCAGACGTAGGCGCGCGTGGGGCTGCCGTTCAGCAGGATGCGCATCTGCTGGAGGTTCGGATTGAAGCGGCGCCTGGTTGCGACCATCGAGTGGCTGCGGTTGTTGCCGAAGCCGGGCTTCTTGTTGCAGATGACGCAGACCTTGGACACCGAAAAACCTTCCCTGTTGGAGTGCGGGCGGCAGTATAGCCTGCAACCACGGCACCTCCATTCACGTCATACGACAAGATGGCGAACGCGCCGCTCAGGGCCGTGCCGGCCGAAGTCGCCGCCCAGGTGGACGGTGGGCTGACGATTCCGAACGAGGTGATCGCGCAGATCGTCGGGTTCACCGTGCTCGAGTGCTACGGGGTGGTGGGGATGGCGGCGACCAACCTGACGCAGGGTGTCGCCCGGCTGCTGTCGCGGGAGCGGATCACCCAGGGTGTGTCGGTGCGCCGTGAGGGCGATGCGCTGGCGATCGAGCTGTACGTGATCCTCGAGTTCGGCCTGAACCTGGCGGAGGTTGCGTCGAACGTCCGCACCCGGGTGATCTACAACGTGGAGAAGATGACCCGGATGACGGTAGGTTCGGTGCAGATCCACGTGCAAGGCGTGAAGCGGACTTCATGACCACACCGGCGCAGATCGCCCGGGCCCTCGCCGAGGGCGGCCGCGCCGCGCTCGAGGCAAACCGCCAGCGGCTGAACGACCTCAACGTCTATCCGGTGCCCGACGGCGATACCGGAACCAATCTGGCCGAGTCGGTGGCGGCGCTGGCCGACGCACTGGCCGACCCTTCCCTGGCCGATGCCGACCGGGCGGGAGTCGCCCACGCGGCGAAGCAGGCCGCACTGATGGGAGCCCGCGGCAACAGCGGCGTGATCCTCAGCCAGATCGTGCGCGGGCTGGCCGAGGCGCTGGCGGCCACCGAGGGCGAGCTGGGGCCGGCGGACGCCGCGGCGGCGCTCCGCGAGGCCGCCACCCGGGCGTACTGCGCCGTCCGCCAGCCGGTCGAAGGGACGATGCTGACCGCGATCCGCGAGATGGCCGAGGAGGCCGAGCGGATGCCGCCGGACGGCGAGCTGGCGCCCATGCTCGACGCGGTTGTCCGAGCTGGGGAGGCCACGGTGGAGCGGACGCCGGACATGCTCGAGGTTCTGCGCCGCAGCGGTGTGGTCGACGCCGGCGCCGCCGGGCTGGTCGAGCTGACCCGGGGAGCCGTCGCCGGGCTGCGGGGCGAGGAGGCCGGACCCGCTGGGCCGGCTGTCGCCAGGCCGGTGACCATCGGCACCCACCACCAGGAGGACTCGCCGTTTCGGTACTGCACCACCTACCTGGTGGAGGGGCCCGGGGTGGACGCCGACGCCCTTGCGGCGCAGCTCGAACCGCTCGGGGATTCGCTGCACGTCGTCGGCGAGTCACCGATGTTCAAGGTGCACATCCATACGGACGACCCCGGCGCCGCGTTGTCGCTGGCGGTCGCCGTCGGGTCCGTCGACCGGATCGAGATCGCCGACATGCACCGGCAGACCGCCGAGCGCGCGCGGCGGCTGTCGCTGGTGCGCGACCACCAGGCCACCGGGGTGGTGGCCGTGGTGGCCGGCAAGGGCAACGAGGCCGCCTACCGCGAGGCCGGCGCCCAGGGGCTGGTGGCCGGCGGCCAGTCGATGAACCCGTCGGCCGGCGAGATCGTGGCGGCGATCGAGGCGGTGGACGCCGACGGCGTGCTGGTGCTGCCGAACAACGCCAACGTGATCCTGGCGGCCGAACATGCCGCGGCCGCGGCCGGCCGGCCGGCCCGGGTCGTGCCCACCCGGTCGGTCGCTGCCGGCCTGCTGCTGCTCGGGCACGTCGACCCGGGCCTGCCGCTGGATGTCAACGCCGACCTGCTGGCCGCCCGCAACGGCGCCGTCCGCCACGGCGAGGTGACAGCCGCTGTGCGCGACTCCCAGGCCGACGGCGTGGCCGTCCGCAAGGGCCAGCACATCGCGCTGATCGACGGTCAGGTGGCGGGCGCCTACACCACCCCGGAGGATGCCGCCGCCGCGCTGATCGACGGCCTGGGGGCCACGGCCGACCGGCTGCTGCTGGTGACTGGGGAGGCCGGCGAGCTGGCAACCGGCGGCTGGCTTGAGGCTGTCCGGGCCCGCCACCGGGGGGTGGCCATCGAGCTGCGTGACGGAGGCCAGCCGCTGTACCCGCTGGTGGCGGCGGCGGAGGGCCGGCAGCTGCTGACGGCCGAGAACACGGCGCTCGTGCTCGATTCGACCGCCGACCTGGCCGATCCCCGGTCTCTGCACGCCAACTGGCGGATGGTGCCGCTCTCGGTCCGCTTCGGCGACAGTGAGCTGCTCGACTTCATCGAGCTCTCGCCGGACGAGTTCTATCGGCGGTTGGAGACCGCGGTCGATCACCCGACCACCGCCGCGCCCTCGCCGGGCGCCTACCAGGCCGCGTTCGAGGAGCTGTCCGGCTACGGTCGGATCCTGGTGCTGCCGGTCTCCTCCCGGGTCTCGGCCAGTGCCGGATCGGCCGAGCTCGCAGCTCGCGCGATCGACCCCGACGGCCGGCGGATCAGCGTGCTCGACGGCCGGTCGGTGTCGGGCGCCACGCTGCTTCTGGCCGACGGCCTGCAGCGGCTGCTCGTCCGCGGTGTGCCGGAGAATCAGCTGATGACGTGGTTCGAGCAGGCCCGTGACCGGCTCTCGCTGGTGTTCTCGGTGGAGACGCTCGAATACCTGCGGCGGGGTGGGCGGATCGGCCGGGCGAAGGCGGTGATCGGCGGTCTGCTGCGCGTGCGCCCGCTGCTCACGCTGAGCGACGGGGAGGTGGTGGCGCACGGGTCGGTGCGCGGCCGGGGCGCGGTGCTGCCCGCTTTCGAGCGGTTCCTGGGCGAGCGGCTGGCCGCCGCGGATCATGCCCGGATCGCGGTCGTGCATGCCCGCGACGAGGCCCGGGCCGGCGAGCTGTGCGAGCTGCTCGCTCGTGACTGGCCGCGCTGCTCGGTCGACCACGTCGTCGAACTGGGCGCGGTGGTGGGCACCCACGGCGGCCCGGGCACCCTGGGCATGGCCGTGCTCCCGGGCGAATGAGCCGCACGGCGTTCGCCGGGCTACCGCTCTCCGGAGCGCCGCCCAGGCCCGTCCGTGCGCCCCGGCCGTCGCACCTCGACCAGCCGGTGCCGGGCGACCGCCGGTTGCGCTCGGCGCTGGCCTCCCTGAGGCCGCGGCCGGTTGTGACGATCGGCGACCTGCTCGAGCACGTGCCCTTCCGCCACGAGGATTTCCGTGAGGCCAGGCGGATGGCGGATATGCAGCCGGGCGAGGAGGCGACCATCGTGGCCACCGTGATCGACGTCCGCCAGCGGCCGACCAGGCGCCGCAACCTGGTGATCGTCGAGGCCCGCGTGCGCGACGCCTCCGGGCCGGGCGTGGTGATCTGGTTCAACCAGCGGTACGTCGCCCGCCAGCTGTCGCCCGGCACGGTGATCTCGGTGCGGGGCGAGCGGCGGGCGTCGATCGGGGCCGAGATCGCGGCCAAGTCGCACGAGGTGATGGAGGAGGGCGATGACGCCCAGCACACCAGCGGCCTGGTGCCGATCTACCGGGCCACCGAGAATCTCAGCAGCCGGCGGATCCGGACGCTGGTAGACGAGCAGCTGGGGCATGCCGGGGACGCTCCGGACGCGCTGCCCAGCGAGGTGCGCGGGCGCCATCGGCTGCCGCTTCGCCGCGACGCGATCGTGGCCGCCCACCGGCCCCGCACGCCGCGCGACGCCGAGCGGGCCCGCCGCCGGCTGGCCTTCGAGGAGCTGTTCCTGCTCCAGGTGGGTCTGATCCGCCACCGCCGGGAGCTGGAGTCGGCGGCCGTCGCACCTGCCCTGGGCCGACCGGGAGAGCTGTCCGCGGGTCTGCTGGGGACGCTGCCGTTCACGCCGACGGCGGCCCAGATCCGGGCGATGGCCGAGGTGGACGGCGATGTCGCCCGTACCATCCCCATGCAGCGGCTGCTGCAGGGCGACGTCGGGGCGGGCAAGACGGTCGTGGCCGTGCACGCGCTGCTGCGGGCGGTCGAGCACGGCGGCCAGGGAGCGCTGATGGCGCCCACCGAGACGCTGTCCTCGCAGCACCTGCTGAGCATCTCCGCGCTGTGCGAGCCGCTGGGCGTGCGCGTCACCCCGCTGGTCAACGGCATGCCCGCCCGCAAGCGGCGGGCCGCCCTGCAGATGGTCGAGTCGGGCGAGCCCCAGATCGTGGTCGGCACCCACGCCCTGATCCAGGACGCGGTCGTGTTCGGAAGGCTCGAGGTTGCGGTGGTCGACGAGCAGCACCGGTTTGGCGTCGACCAGCGGCGGGCGCTGGAGGAGAAGGCTCGGGACACGGGCCATGTCCCGCATGTGCTGCACATGACCGCCACGCCGATCCCGCGCACGCTGGCGCTGACCGTGTACGGCGACCTCGACGTGTCGCTGCTGGACGAGCTGCCGCCGGGCCGCACGCCGGTCGTCACCCGGCTCGTCTCGCGCCGGCGGCGGGGCGAGGTGTTCACCCGCATGCGGCGGCTGCTGGACGAGGGTCGGCAGGCGTATGTGGTCTGTCCGCTGGTGTCGGAGAGCGCCGTCGCCGAGGCCACGGCCGCCGAGACGGAGGCCCGGAGGCTGGCCGAGGGAGAGCTGCGCGGCTATCGGGTCGAGGTGATGCACGGCCAGATGCCGGTCGCCGAGCGGCGCGCGGTCATGCAGCGATTCCGGGCCGGCGAGCTGCAGGTGCTGGTGGCGACCACGGTGATCGAGGTCGGCGTCGACGTCCCCAATGCCGTGTTGATGGTGATCGAGGAGGCCGACCGGTTCGGGCTGGCACAGCTCCACCAGCTTCGGGGCCGGGTCGGCCGTGGTGCGTACGAGAGCTACTGCCTGCTGCTGGCCGACCCAGTGACCGACGACGGCCGTCAGCGGCTGGAGGCGATGGTGCGCACCACCGACGGTTTCGAGCTCGCCGAGGTCGACCTCGAGCTGCGCGGTGAGGGCAGCCTGCTGGCAGCCCGCCAGAGCGGCATCCCCGACCTGCGCCACGCCCGCCTGTCGAGGCACCGGCGGCTGGCGATGCGAGCACGCCAGGAGGCACTGCGACACCTCGACGCCGATCCCCAGCTGCGCTCGCCGGCGTCTGAGCTGATGCTCGACCAGGCGCGGCGGCTGTTCGGCGAGGAGATCGGCTGGCTGACCCGTGCCTGACGGCATATCTTCAACCTGGATGACCGAGCCAGGCGCCCACGAGGAGCAGGCCCGCACGCTGTTCAACCGGGTCTGGGAGCTGCTGGAGGAAGACCGCACGCCGGACGGCGACGTCGAGATGCTGCACGCCGCCCATGCCTCCCGCCACCACTGGTGGGCAGCCGGAGCGGGCCCGGTGCGGCTGCTGCGCGGCGAGTGGCAGATCTCCCGTGTCTACGCCACCCTGGGCCGGCCGGAGCCGGCGCTGGCGCATGCCCGGCTGGCGCTCGAGCTCAGCGAGCGGCAGGAGGTGGGCGCCTTCGACACCGCCTACGCCCACGAGGCGGCCGCCCGCGCGTATCTGCTCGCCGGCACCCGGGGCGCCGCCCGCCGCCATGTGGTCGAGGCCCGCAGGCTGCTCGACCGGATCGACGACGACGAGCACCGCGGCCTGCTGGAGGCCGACCTGGCCACGATCGAGCTGTGAGGATCATCGCCGGCGAGCGCCGCGGAACCCGGCTGGCGGTGCCGGCCGGCAGGCGCACGCGGCCCACGTCCGACCGGGCGCGGGAGTCGCTGTTCGCGATGCTCGGCTCGGTCGGCGATCTCGACGTGCTCGACCCGTTCGCGGGCTCCGGGGCGCTGGGGCTGGAGGCCCTGTCGCGCGGTGCCCGCCATGCCGTGTTCTGCGAGACCTCGCCGGCGGCGCTGCGCGCCCTGCGGGACAACATCGCCCGGCTCCGCTACGGCGACCGGACGGAGGTCGTGCGACTGGACGGCCGCAGGCGGATGGCGGAAGATGCCGCCGCGGGGCACCGGTACCACTTGCTCCTGCTCGATCCCCCTTATACGATGCTGCCCGCCTTGCAAGAACCGTTTTCCCTGCAGCTGCCCGGATTGCTGGTTCCCGGCGGCCTGGCGGTGGTCGAGGGCCCGGCGTCGAGCCCCGCCCCCGACCTGCCACTGGAGCTCGACACCACCCGCACCTACGGCGAGGCCCGGATCTCGCTCTACCGGCATGGCTGAGCGGGTGGCGGTGTGTCCGGGCACCTACGACCCGGTCACGGTCGGCCACCTCGACATCATCCGCCGGTCGGCCGAGATCTTCGACCGGGTGGTCGTGGGGGTGGTACGCGCGCCGCGCCACAAGCAGACCATGTTCCCGCTGGAGGAGCGGATCGGGTTCATCGAGCAGTCGTTGCAGGGCACCGCCAACACCGAGGTGGTGGGGTTCAGCGAGCTGGTGGTCGACTTCGCGCGGCAGCACGGCGCGCATGCGATCGTCAAGGGGCTGCGCGCCGTCTCCGACTTCGAGTGGGAGTTTCAGATGAACCACCTGAACCGCGGTCTGGCGCCTGAGATCGAGACGATCTACCTGATGAGCTCGCCTCGCTACAGTTTTCTGTCCTCCCGCGGAGTGCGTGAGATCGCATCATTCGGCGGTCCCGTGGCAGAGTACGTACCTGAGCAGGTCGCCCGTCGGCTCGCCGAGCTGCACGAGCAGGGCGCCATCTGATGAAGTGAGGAGACCCCGTTGGACGTTCTGGTTCTGATCGACAAGCTGGATGAGATGGTGCAGAACGCCAAGAGCGTGCCCATGACCGACCAGGTGCGCATCGACCGGGAGGAGATCTGGGAGATCATCGATCAGATGCGCTCCACCATCCCGGAGGAGATCAAGCAGGCCCGCTGGATCGTCAAGGAGCGGCAGGAGATGCTGGCCGAGGCGAAGCGCGAGGCCGAGCGGCTGGTCAACGAGGCCCGCGAGCAGGCCGGCCGGGAAGCATCCCAGCAGGAGGTCGTGAAGCTGGCCGAGCGCCAGGCCCACGAGCTGCTGGAGCAGGCCCGGGGGCGCGAGCGGGAGACACGCCTGGCCGCCGAGGACTATGCGGACGGGATCCTCGAGCATCTCGAGGTCAACCTGGGCAAGTTCCTGACCGCCGTCCAGCGCGGTCGCGAGCAGCTGGCGCAGGGCTCGCAGGACCGCGCGGGAGCCGCCACCGCCGGCTTCGATGTGACCCAGCCCTGATCGCGGAGAGAACCATGCTTGACCTTCGCTCATTCGAGCTCGAGCCGGGCAGCGTCCGCCATGAGACGGCGACCGTCCACCTCGATCCGATGCTGCTGGGCGGCCAGAGCTACGAGGTGCGCCCCGAGCAGTTGCCGGTGCAGATCGAGCTGCAGCCGGGCCACGGCAGCCTTTTCATGAAGCTGCGGTTCACCGCCACCGTGCACGGGCCGTGCATGCGCTGCCTGGAGGACGCCCAGCTCGAGGTGAGGGCGGCGGCCGAGGAATACCACGACCATGGCGCGGCCGCTCGCGGCGACGAGGAGCTGGCCAGCGAGTACCTGCACGACATGCAGCTCGACCTCGAGGCGTGGGCGCGCGACACCCTGGCCGAGGCTCTGCCCGAGAAGATCCTCTGCAGCGCCGACTGCGCCGGGCTGTGCGCCCTCTGCGGCGAGCGGCTGCAGCCGGGAGACGACCACGCATGCGCCGAACCGGAGCCCGACACCCGCTGGGAGAAGCTGCGGGAACTGCTATAAACCCAGGCTTATGGCCGTTCCCAAGAAGAAGACCTCCAAGGCGCGCCGCGACAAGCGGCGGGCCACCCATCGGATCTCGGCGCCCGCGCTCACGGAGTGCCCGCATTGCCATCATCCGGTGCGACCACATCACGTCTGCGGGAACTGCGGCCAGTACCGGGGCCGTGAGGTCGAGCCTCTCACCACCGTCGCGCCCTAGGCCAGGGATGCGGTGAGCGTCACCGTCGCGGTCGACGCTCTGGGCGGAGACCGGGCGCCGGAGGAGATCGTCGCCGGCGCCGTCGAGTCGCTGCGCCCCGGGCTGCGGATCCTGATGTGCGGCCCGCTGGAGCTGGTCACGGCCGAGCTCGCCAGGCATGGCAGCCCGGCAGGCATCGAGGCGGTCGACGCGCCCGAGACGATCGACTTCCATGACGACGCCGTGGCCGCGGTGCGCAGCCGTCCCCGCTCGTCGCTGGTCGTTCCCTGCACCCTCGTCCGCGAGGGCCGCGCCGGGGCGGCCGTGTCGGCGGGCCACACGGGTGCCATGCTGGCCGCGTCGCTGCTGCACATGGGCCGGATCCGCGGCGTCCACCGGCCCGGGATCGCCGTCGCGCTGCCCGCCCAGGGCGGCCCCGCCGTGCTGATCGATGCCGGCGCCAACGCCGAGTGCAAGCCGGAGAACCTCCTCCAGTTCGGCGTGATGGGCTCCGTGTTCGCCGAGCGAGTGCTGCGGATCGAGAGCCCCCGGGTGGGGCTGCTGTCGCTCGGCGAGGAGGCGACCAAGGGCAGCAGCCTGACGCTGGAGGCGCACGACCTGCTGGCCGCGGCGCCAATCAACTTCGCCGGCAACTGCGAGGGCCGCGACGCGCTGCGCGGGGACTTCCGGGTGATCGTGGCCGACGGCTTCAGCGGCAACGTGATGCTGAAGTCGATGGAGGGCGCCGGCTCGGTGCTGTTCGCCGAGATGCGGGAGGCGGCGATGTCCTCGCTGAGGGCCAAGCTGGGGGCGCTGCTGCTGCGGCCCGCGCTGCGCGGCGTGCGCGACCACTACGACCCCGAGCGGATCGGCGGCGCCTACCTGCTGGGTGTCCGCGGCCTGTCGGTGATCGCCCATGGCAGCTCCTCCCGGCGGGCGATCGTGAACGCCATCCAGCTCGCCGCCCGGGGCATCGAGGAGGACGTGGTCGAGCGAATGGAGCGGGGGATCGCCGCGGCCGCCGCGGCACCCGACTTGCAGGACCGGTCGCCGGTACGTACAGTCCCCGCTGTCGTAGACCCGGAGAATGGAGAGAGGCTGACATGACTCGTGAGGAGGCGTTTGAGCGCGTCAGGGGGATCCTGGTCGAGCAGCTCGGTGTCGATGAGGATCAGGTGACCGAGGCTGCCTCGTTCCAGGCCGACCTCGACGCCGACTCGCTCGACCTCGTCGAGCTGATCATGGAGCTGGAGGACCAGTTCGGCCTCAAGATCTCCGACGAGGACGCGCAGAAGATCGAGACCGTCGGCCAGGCCGTCGACTACGTCACCACCAACGGCTAGGACGGAATCGGCGGGGGAGCTCCTCCGCCGGCTCGTCGATTCGCTGGCGCCCGAGGCCCGGCGCCAGGCGTTCACACATTCATCGTGGGTCACCGACCGCTCGGAGTCGTACGAACGGCTGGAGTTCCTGGGCGACAGCGTGCTGGGCCTGGCGGTGGCCGGGCATCTGTTCGCCCGTTTTCCCGACCGGCCGGAGGGCGACCTGGCCCGGATCCGCGCCCACGTCGTGTCCCGGCCCAGCTGCGCGGCGACCGCCCGCACCCTGGGGCTCGACCGCGAGCTGGTCGCCGAGGCCGCCAGGCGCGGCGGCGAGGCGGCTGCGTCGGCCGAGCAGCTGGCCGATTCCGACAGCGTGATGGCCGAGGTGATCGAGGCGGTGATCGGCGCCTGCTTCGTGCAGTTCGGCCACGAGCGGGTGGCCGAGGCGGTGGTCGCGGCCTTCGAGCCGCGGGTCGAGTTCGCCCTCGAAGGGCACGTCGACTACAAGACCGTGCTGCAGGAAGACCTGGCACGTCAGGGGGCCTCGGTAACCTATGACCTGGTCGAGGCAACCGGCCCCGACCACGACCGGCGCTTCACCAGCGTCGCGATCGTGGAGGGACGGCCGCTCGGCACGGGGACGGGGCCCAGCAAGAAGGCCTCCGAGCAGGCGGCGGCGCAGGAGGCGCTGCGCAAGCTCACCGGCCCCAGCCCACCACCGTAGACAACCGCCAGGATCACGTCAGGAGCCCGCGATGTACTTGAAGACACTTCGGATGCGCGGCTTCAAGTCGTTCGCCCAGAGCGTCGAGCTGCGGTTCGAGCACGGCATCGCGGTTGTGGTCGGCCCCAACGGCAGCGGCAAGTCGAACATCGCCGACGCGCTGCAGTGGGCGATGGCCGTGCAGTCGCCCGCCCAGCTGCGCGCGCCCAGCGGCCAGGACGTGCTGTTCGGCGGCACCGACTCGCGGCCGCCGTCGGGCGTGTGCGAGGTCGAGCTGGTGCTCGACAACGAGTGCGAGACGCTGCCGATCGAGTTCGGCGAGGTGTCCGTGATGCGGCGGCTGCACCGCGACGGCGAGAGCGAGTACTTCATCAACCGGGCCCGCGTGCGGCGGCTGGACGTGCTCGAGCTGCTGTCCGACACCGGCCTCGGCCGCGAGATGCACTCCGTGATCGGCCAGGGCAAGGTGGAGGAGATCCTGCTGGCCAAGCCGCACGAGCGGCGGCGATTCGTCGAGGAGGCTGCCGGCCTGGGCAAGTATCAGCGCCGCCGCACCCGCTCCGAGCAAAAGCTCGCCCGGGTGGCCACCGAGCTGGAACGGGCGCGTGATCTGGAGCGGGAGGTCAGGGCCCGGCTGCGCCCGCTGGCGATGCAGGCCACCGCCGCCGACCGGGCGGCGAAGCTGGGCCAGGAGATCGCCCAGGGACGGATCTCGCTGCTCTCGTCCGAGCTGCTGGTGGAGAGCCGCCGCACGGCCGAGCTGCGCGGGCGGCTGGAGGGCGTGACCTCCGCCCGCTCGGGGATCGACGCCGAGCTGGTGGCGATCGCCTCCCGCCGTTCCGCCGCTGAGACCGAGCTGGCCGGCCTGGCAGCCGCCCAGGAGCGTGCAACACGGGCGTTCTACGCCTTCGAGACCGGTCGCGAGCGGGTCGAGGCCGAGCGGTCGCGCCTCGCCCGCGCGCGTGCAGCGCTCGACCGCAGCGAGGCCTGGCGCCGCGAGGACGCCGCCCGCCGCCAGGCGGACGCCGTCCGACTGCGGCTCGAGGCCGAGGCCGCCGAGGCGGCGGCGGCCGAGCACGTCGCCGAGGCGGCGGCGCTGGAGGCACAGGACGGGGGAGGGCTCGACGAGGCGGCGGCCGCGGCCGAGGCCGCGCTGGCGGCCGCGCTCGACGCCCGCCGCGCACACGCCGAGGCCGAGGGCCAGGCGGCCAACGTCCGCCGCGAGCACGAGGCGGCGGTGGCCCGGGTCGCCGAGCTGGGCGAGCGGCTGGAGGCGCTGGGCTCGGCATCCGAGGATGAGTCGGCGCGGCTGGACGCCGCCCAGGCCGCCGTGTCGGCGCTGACAGCCCGCCAGGCCGAGGCGGCCACCGGGGTGGCCGCCGCCGAAGCCGCGGCCGCTGCGGCCGAGGCAGACTCCGCCAGGGCCGGCGAAGCCGCCCGCGAGGCCCGGCTGCGGGCCGAGGGATTGGCGGAGGACGCTTCACGGGACCGCGCGCGCCTGGAGTCGCTCGAGCTGGCGCTGCGGCGGGGCGACGGGCTGTCGCCGGCCGCGCAGGCGCTTCGCGACAGCGGTGCCCGCCTGGTGCTGGCCGGGATCGAGGCGGAGCCGGGATACGAGCGGGCGGTCGCCGCCGCGCTCGGCTGGAGGGCCGGCGCCGTGGTCGCCGAGCGGCTCGACCAGGCACTCGACCTGCTGGAGCAGGGCGACGGGGAGCTGAACGTGGTCACGGCCGGCGGGGACGGGCGGGCGGCCGGGGAGATGCCCGCCGGAGCCCGGCCACTGGCCGAGGTCGTCAGGATCATCGACCGCTCGCTGGCGCCGCTGGTGGCCGGCATCTGGCTGGTCGACGATCTCCGCGGGGTGCAGAGCGGCGTGGCCGTGACCGCCGAGGGCGTCGGGCTGGATGCCGACCGCGGCGAGGCCTGGCGGATCGCCGATGCCGGCGAGGCCTCCTGGCTGCGGGCGCGCGGCGAGCGCGACTCGCTGGCCGCCGGCCTGGCGGAGCGGGAGCAGGCGGCGGAGCATGCCCACGCCGAGGCCGAGACTGCGGGCACCGCCGCCGCCACGGCTGCCACTGCCGACGCCGCTGCTCGCGATCGTCTGCGCGATGCCCGCCGCGACGAGCAGGAGGCGGCCGACGAGCTGCGGCGTGCGTCCGGTGCCCGCGACGCCCTGGCCGACGAGCTGGCCCGCCGGGATGCCGGCCGCGATCTGGCCGCTCGCGATCTGGAGTCCGAGAGCGCCAGGCTGACCGAGCTGCACGCGCTGCTGGCCGGGTACGAGGGGTCGCTGGCGGAGCGGCGGTCGGCGGCGCTGGCCGCCGACGAGCGGCATGCCGCTCTGGAGATGACCCGCCGACGGCTGGCCGACGAGGCGGCTCGCCAGGCGGCCCGCCGGGCGGCGCTCGACGAGCGGATCGAGCGCTTCCGGGATGAGGGCGGCCGCGCCCTCGAGGCAGCCGAGCGGGCGGAGGCGGCGGCGCAGCGCTCGCTGCAAGCCTCCGTCCAGGCGGCCGAGGCCGCGCCCGCCGTCGACCGGCTGGTCGTCGAGCTCGACGCGGCGCTGGCTGCCGCGAGCGGGCTGGCCGAGCCGGCCAGGGCCGGCATTGACACGATCGAGCGGCGGGCGGGCGAGCTGGCGGCCGAGCTGCAGGCCTGCGCGATGGCGGAGGCCGAGGCCCAGGGCCGTGCCCGCGAGATCCAGGCGGCGGCGACGGAGGTGGAGGTGTCGCTGGCCCGAAGCAGCGAGCGGATCGACGACGTCGGCCGGCGCCGCGCGGAGCTGGCCGCCGAGCACAGCCTCGACGTGATCGAGCCCGAGGAGCCGCTGGCCGCGGACGACGCGGCGGCTGCGGCGGCCCGGCTGGAGCGGTTGGAGCGCCGCCGCGAGAGCCTGGGCGCCGTCAACCCGCTGGCCCAGGAGGAGTACGAGCAGGAGAAGGTGCGGGCGGACGACCTGTCCACCCAGTGCGAGGACCTGGAGACCTCGCTGGCCGAGCTGCGGGCGCTGATCAAGGATCTCACCACCACCATCGACCAGCGGTTCGCCGCCACCTTCGACTCGGTGGCGCACAACTTCGAGGAGGTGATCGGCACGCTCTTCCCGGGCGGCCGCGGGCGGCTGCGGCTGACCGAGGAGGTTGTCCCCGACGAGCCCTTCGACGGGCAGCCGGACGACGGCTCGGTGGTCGACGCGGCGGCACCCCGGCCGCCGGTCGAGCGTGGCATCGATCTCGAGGTGAAGCCGGCCGGCAAGCGGATCGAGTCGCTGTCACTGCTCTCGGGTGGCGAGAAGTCGCTGACGGCGATCGCATTCCTGTTCGCGCTGATGCTGACCAAGCCGTCGCCCTTCTACCTGCTCGACGAGGTCGAGGCGGCGCTGGACGACGCCAACATCGACCGCTTCCTCGACCTGCTGCGGGCCTATCAGGACCGGGCCCAGTTCCTGGTCGTCACCCACCAGCGGCGGACGATGGAGGTGGCCGACGTGCTGTACGGCGTGACCATGGCCGGTGACGGCGTCTCGACGGTGCTGTCCCGCCGCATGCCCAGCGACCCCGAGCTGCACGAGGCGGCGCTCGAATCCGCGTAGGCGCCGATGCGGTGATCTCGGACGGCCGCGGCCGCGTGCTGCTGCACCGCCGCAGCGACGACGGCCTGTGGGGCATGCCCGGCGGCTGGGTCGACGACGGCGAGTCGCCGGAGCAAGCGATCGTCCGTGAGGTGCGGGAGGAGACCGGTTTCGCCGTCCGCGTGGTCGAGCTGGCCGAGACGACCCAGCGCCCCGCGTCCCTTCACCACACCTTTCTCTGCGAGGTACTGGGCGGCGAGCTGGCGGTGTCCGACGAATCGCACGAGGTCGCCTACCGTGACCCTGCCGAGGTCGAGCGGTGGCACATGGACCACCGCACGCGGCTGTTCCGCGCGCTCGGGGCGTCATGAAGCTCTCCGACGGGCGGATCACGTTGCGCCCTGCCACGCCGGCCGACGAGGAGCGGCTGTGGGAGATCCTGCAGGAGCCGGAGATCGTCCGCTGGTGGGGCCACGAGGCCCGCGAGGACCTGCAGTCGCACCTGGCCGGCCGGGAGCAGGCGGTGCCGTTCGTGATCGAGCACGCGGGCGCCACGGCCGGCTTGGTCCAGTACTGCGAGGAGAACGACCCGGAGTTCCGCCACGCCGGCATCGACATCTACCTGACCGCTCGCCTGCACGGCAGGGGACTTGGCGCGGCCGCCATCCGCCTGATGGTGCAGCATCTGCAGGCCCTCGGTCATCACCGGATCACCATCGACCCGGCGGCCGCCAACCACGCCGCCATCCGCTGCTATCTGTCGGTCGGCTTCCAGGAGGTGGGCGTGATGCGGGCCTACTGGCGTGACCCGGACGGCGTGTGGCGTGACGGGCTGTTGATGGAGCTGGTGGCGCCTCAGGCGACGAGCGGCAGCTCGTCCGGATCCTCGGGCAGCATCGACGCCCCCGGGGCGACCCGGCGCAGCTCGTCGTAGGTCGGCAGCTCGGCGACGCACAGCCGCTCGAAGGCATCCCGCCGCCGGCCGTGCGATACGCGGCCGATCGCGCCCAGCCGCTCGCCGCGGGCCGGGTCGCTGATCACGCACACCAGCACGCCGTCCGCGGTCACCGAGTAGAGCGGTTCGCAGCCCTGCCGCGCTCGCCGGACGGCCTCGGCCAGGAATCGCCTGGCCCGCGCCTCGCCTCGTGTCAGCTCGTCGTCGAGCATGGTGCCCTCGTGATCGGCGTCACGAGCGTCCGCCTTGAGCGCGGCGGCGGGGCGCTGCGGGTGAGCACAGGTGTCTGACACTCCTGTACCGCGAGTGCGGCCGCGGGGCGGCCGGCCGGCGCTAGGAGGCGATCCGGTACGTGCGCTTGCCGGCTTGCTTGGCCTCGAGCAGCGAGCGGTCGGCGCGGTCGACCAGCGGCACCGGGTCGATCTCGCCCGAGCGGGAGCAGGCCATGCCCAGCGAGGCCGCCAGGCCGGTCGACTCGACGGCGTGCAGCAGCCGGCGGCCGGTCTCCTCGACCTCCTCGTCGATGTCGTGCAGGATGATCGCGAACTCGTCGCCGCCGATCCGGCTGGCCACATCGCCGGCCCGGCAGGTCACGCGCAGCGCCTCGGCGGCCCGGCGGAGTGCCGTATCCCCGGCCAGGTGGCCGTGGCGGTCGTTGATCAGCTTGAAGTTGTCGATGTCGATCATGGCGACCGTGACCAGGTCGCCGGCGCGGGCGGCCCGGGCCAGCTCCTGCCCCAGCCGCTCGTAGAACGCGCGGTGGTTGAGCAGGCCGGTCAGGGGGTCGCGGTCGACCTGCGAGCGGAGATCCTCGTACAGCTGGGCGTTGCGCACGGTCAGCGCCGCCTGGCTCGCGATCGTCTTCAGAAAGGCGACGTCGCGCCGCGTCCAGGCGCCGGTCGATCGGTGGTCGGCGACCTCGATCAGACCGACCGAACGGCCCTCGATGGCCAGCGGCATCTCCATCGACGATTTCCAGCCGCTGCGCTCCATGAAGTCGCGGGCCTTGTCGGGAAGCTCGCGGTCGGCCAGCGTCGCCTCGACGAACCCGTCCGCAGCCTCCAGCAGGGCGCGGGTGCTGGGGTAGTCGGCCAGTGGCCATACCCCTTGGGCGATGTCCGTGCGGGGCGGGTAGCCGGCGACGTCGCGGAGTACGTCCTCATCCCTGTCCCAGACCGAGATGTTGCACTCCGAGATCCGCGGCAGCGCTCCCGACAGCTCGCGGGCAAGCGTCGACAGCACCTCATCCAGGGCGAGGCTCGATGAGAGCGCGAGGGAAATCCGGTGGAGCACCTCGAGCTCACGGCGGTCGCGACCGCCTGTGGAGCGAGACATGCGGATCATTCACATGATTCATCGGCGCATTCGCGCTCCGGCTCAAGTCTGTTCGATCCACTCCCACAGGTCGGCCGGGAGCTCCAAGCGGCCGAGCTCGAGCGCCGCCGCCCGCCGCGCGGCGCTGGCATCGCCCGGCATCCGCCGGCCGTCCACCAGGTCGCGCAGCCGCTGGCCGGCGTCCGCCTGCGGGCGCGCCAGCAGCACGACCGCCGAGTGGCCGTCGACGCCCCCAAGCGACCCGCACAGCAGCTCGACGATCGCGGCCAGGGCGAATCCCTTGTGCGCCTGGTCGCCGCCGAACGGCAGGATCGCCGCCCGGTCGCCGATCACCTCGCCGGGATCGGCCTCGGGAGAGCCGTCGGCCCGGGCCGCGGTTCCGGCTGCCAGTCGTGCGCCGGCGGCAGCCGCCGTGAGCACCTCGCCGTAGGTCGCCCGGCCCATCGAGACGTCGACCACGACCGGCGGGTCGCCGTCCGGCAGCGCCAGGCAGAACGGGTTGGTGCCGAGCACCGCCGGGCCGCCCTGTGGGTGCCCGAGCCGGGGAGTCGAGGATGCGC
>DATLLX010000084.1:0-13791 GCA_035537595.1 Gaiellales bacterium
CGGCGGGGTGGAGTCGGGGGCGGACGACGCCGGCTGCGACGCCGGCGGTTGCGTCTGCTGCGGCGACGAACCGGTCGAGTCGCCGCCGCCGCATCCCGCCAGCAGCACGATCGCAGCCATCACCACCGCACCCCTGCCGCACCCTGAGAGGCCAGTTCGCATCGACCACTCGGTTTGACGCCGCGGGTCGCTTCCCTCCCGGTGTGGGCGGCGGGCTTTGTGGGTAGGGTCGTTGTCAATCAGGACTCGCCGGTGGAGTTCCGGCTGGATCGATGGAGAGGAGGATCGAATGCCCATTCTTATCAGCGGCATTGTGTGGATCATTCTTGTGGTCGTGCTCATCCTGCTGCTTCTCGGCTTCTTCGGCCGCGGGCGGTTCTAGGGCGTTCCCGGGCAGGGGCGGCGCCGCCGTCCCTGCCCGCTTCGACCGATGAGTTTCGGCGGCTGCGCCGGTCAACATCCCATCCGACCCGTCACCCGGAGGAGACCGACATGGCAGCCGCACTATGATGACGTCCGTGCAGGAGTCGACCTCCACCCTCGCCGCGGGCGGCCTGGACCGCCAGCTGGAGCAGCACCGGCGCGAGCTGACCGGCTACTGCTACCGCATGCTCGGCTCGGCGTTCGAAGCCGAGGACGCCGTCCAGGACACATTCCTGCGCGCGCTGCGCGGATACGAGCGCTTCGAGGGTCGGGCGGCGCTGCGCTCATGGCTCTACCGGATCGCCACCAACGTCTGCCTGGACATGCTCGGCAGCGCGCAGCGCCGGGCCCGCCCGATGGATCTCGGCCCGGCGGCTGCTGCGGCCGCTGTGGTCAGTCGCCGGCCCGCCGCTGCTTGACGAGCTGCGCCCGATGCCGTACGCCGATGCGGCGAATCTCGACACCCTGCCCGAGTCGGCATGGCTGCAGCCGATCCCCGACGGGCTCGTGGTGGCCGACGGTGACCCGGCGGAGGTGGCCGAGGGCCGGGAGACGATCCGGCTCGCCTTCGTGGCCGCGCTCCAGCACCTGCCTCCCCGCCAGCGCGCCGTGCTGATCCTGTCGGAGGTGCTGCGCTGGAAAGCGGCGGAGGTGGCCGAGCTGCTGGAGACCAGCGTCGCCTCGGTGAACAGCGCGCTTCAGCGCGCGCGGGCCACGTTGGAGACGATCGATCTGTCGGCCGCCGACGCCTCGCGCTCGGTGGGCGAGGCGGACGCGGAGCTGCTGGCCCGCTACGTGGAGGCGTTCGAGCGCTACGACATGGAGGCGCTGACCTCGCTGATCCAGGAGGACGCGACGCAGTCGATGCCGCCGTACGATCTGTGGCTGCGGGGCCGCGACGACATCCTCACCTGGTGGAACGGCCCCGGCATCGGGTGCCGCGGCTCGCGGGTGATTCCGACCGTGGCCGCGAACGGGTCGCCTGCCTTCGGTCAGTACAAGCCGAGCGAGTCGGGCAGCGGCTTCGATCCCTGGGCGCTGCAGGTGCTCGAGATCGAGAACGGCCGGATCGTCGAGTTCACGTTCTTCCTCGACACCGAGCGGGTGTTCCCGCTGTTCGGCCTGCCGCCCCGCCTGGACGACTGATCGCCGGCCGGTCAGTCGGGGAGGACATCGCTCAGCCCCAGGAAGCCGAGCAGGTCACGCAGCTCCTCCGAGGCGTGGCGCAGCCGCACCTGGCATCCGTGGCGTCGGGCGGCCAGCTGCAGCCGGGCGAGGGCGTCGACCGTCACCGCATCGGCCTGCACGTCGCTGACGTCGCACAGGGCAACGGCGGCGCCGGCTCCCTCGAGCAGCGAGCAGACCCGGTCGCAGAGCCCCGGCAGGTCGTCGCGGGCGATCGGTCCGCTGATCGCGAATGCGAACGTGTGCGATGGACGGGCGGCCATTGGTGAAAGGACCGCTCTGCGGCCCGAAACTCATCGATGGCGGGTCAGGCGCCGGCGTACGCGAAGGTCGACTCGTAGCCGCACGAGCCGGTTAGCCGGAACTCGAGCGGCGCCTCCAGATGCACATCCAGAAGCTCGGTGTAGACCTCGCGGCCGGCGCGGTGGTGGCCGGGGATGACGCAGGTCACCGGCTGGGCGTCCTCCACCGGCCCCCGGATCGTCAGCGACACCCGGTCCAACACCTGTACCGACCCGCGGCCGGGAGCATGGTCGATCGCGATCTCGGCGGGCTCCCAGCCGACCAGCGTGCTCGGCTTCCAGGCCCACGGGAACTGCTCGAGCGGGGTGCCGCCGCGGCCGCCGGTGAAAATGGCGACCAGCTCCTCCCATTGCTCGCTGCGGCCCCGGCCGTCCACGAACAGCGCGTACGTCCATGGGGATCCCGGCTCGTCGTCGTGGTAGCGGCTGACGATCACCACGCCCAGGCCGCTGAGATCGGTGTCGCCCGAGCGTCCCTGCTCGATCCACCACGTCAGCGTGCCCAGGCACAGACCGTGGGTGGAGCGGCCGCCGGCGACGCCGCCGATGCGCCGGCAGGGGCAGATCGCCTCGCAGTTGCACGACTCGAGATACGTGCCCGACAGCTGCCACGCCGCAGGGGCGTCCATGCCGATGATCCTAGGACACCGCTGCGCAGTACGCTTGACCGGTGCTCGCCTCCCGCCGTGCATGGGCCGCCGTGCCCACCATCCTGGTCATCCTGGCCGCGTGCTGCTGGCTGGTGGTCGCGCGCCAGACGGCCGGCATGCAGCCCGGACCGGGGACGATGGGACTGCGGGCCGGCGGGTTCCTGGCGGTATGGGCGGCCATGATGGCGGCGATGATGCTGCCGGCCGTCGCTCCCGTCGCCCGGCTGTACGCCCAGGGCGTCGCCGCCGACGGTGGCGACCGGGTCGGGCTGCGGGTGGCGGGGATGGTGGCCGGCTACCTGCTCTCGTGGGTCGCCGTCGGCTGTGCGGCGCTGGGACTCAGCCAGGCCGCCGATCGGCTGGCCAGCTCCCACCCTGACGCCGCCGTGTACGCCGGGTCGGTGGTGCTGGCGGTGGCCGGGGTCTACCAGCTCACCTCGGCCAAGCACGCCTGCCTGTCGCACTGCCGCTCACCGTTTTCGCTGCTGTTCAGCCTGCGCCGGCAGCGGGGCCAGCTGCGCGACCTGAGGGCGGGCATCGTGCACGGCGCCTACTGCGTCGGCTGCTGCTGGGCGCTGATGGCGGCGCTGATCGCCATCGGCATCATGGACCTGCGGTGGATGGCCCTGCTCGCTCTGGTGATCACGCTCGAGCGAACACTGCCGCGGCCGGCGCCGGTGGTGTGGGCGACCTCGGCCGGGCTGCTCGCGCTGGCGGCCGCCGTGCCCTGGTATCCGGACCTGGTGCCCGGCCTGCACGGGCATCCGATGATGCCGATGTGAGCGCGCTGTGATCGTCCACCTGATCGACGGCACCTACGAGCTGTTCCGCCAGTTCTACGGCGCCCGCCGCGCAACCGGCTCCGACGCGCCGCTGGGCGCGGTCAAGGGCGTGCTGCGCTCGATCGCCCAGATGCTGGAGGGCGGCGCGACGCATGTCGGCGTCGCCACCGACCACGTGATCGAGTCGTTCCGCAACGATCTGTGGCCCGGCTACAAGACCGGCGCCGGCGTCGACCCCGCCCTGAAGGCGCAGTTCCATCCGCTCGAGCAGTCGCTGTCGGCGATGGGCGTGGCGGTCTGGCCGATGGTCGAGCTGGAGGCGGACGACGCCCTGGCCTCGGCTGCATCGCTCGCGGCCGCCGATCCCCGGGTGCACAAGGTCTGCATCTGGACTCCGGACAAGGATCTGGCGCAGTGCGTCCAGGGAGATCGGGTCGTGCAGGTCGACCGCCGCGGCAACCAGATCCGCGACGCCGCCGGGGTGGTGGCCAAGTACGGCGTCGCGCCGCAGCACATCCCCGACTACCTGGCGCTGGTCGGAGATTCGGCCGACGGCTATCCCGGCATGCCCGGCATCGGGGCGAAGACCGCCGTCACCCTGATCTCCCGGCACGGGGCGATCGAGGACTTTCCCGACGGCGTGCTGGGCGCCGGCCGCGAGCGGGCACTGCTGTTCAAGACGCTGGCCACCCTGCGTACGGACGCCGCGCTGTTCGACGACGTCGACCTGCTGCGCTACGCCGGTGCCGGCGAGTCGTTTGCCGCCGTCGCCGTGCAAATCGGCGATCCGAAGCTGGCCGGCCGGGTCGCGAAGATCGCGTCCGCCCCGGCCTCGTAATTCATCTTGTGTCACCGTCGCCGGGCGGGTAGTGTCCGGCCTGACGGGGTGGTCGCCCATGGCGCCACGAGGGGTCAATCGCGAACGTGGGGGACAACAACATGGGGACGAGACGTCCGGGGCGGCGCACGGTGTTGCTGCTGTCCGCACTGCTGGCGACGGGGATCGTCGCCGGGGCGCCGGCCACGCAGGCCGGCACCGCCAAGTTTGGGCCGCCGGCGAAGATGCTGTCTGCCCTGAAGGGCTCCGACCTGGCGCGCAGCCAGGGTCAGAGCGAGGGTGACGAGGGCGGCGGGGAGAGTGACGAGATCCTCGCCCGGGCCGCGCTCGAGTCGGCCATCACCACCGCGCCGGGCACCGGCGTTTCCGCAGCCGCGCTTCGCAGCGCATCGCGGTCGGCCGCCTCGATCGCCACCGCCGGCGGGTCGTGGCGCGAGCTGACCAACCTGCCCTATCTCGACGACCCGATCCCCGGCTACGGGCCGGAGGGGTTCTCCAACTGGGGCGTCGGCTGGGGCGTGGTCTCCGGCCGTATGACCGCCCTGGCATCGTCGCGGGGAGCGGTCTTCGCGGGCGGCGCCGACGGCGGCGTATGGAAGTCGACCGACCGCGGGGTCACCTGGCACCGCTGGTCGACCGGGCTTCCCCGGATGGCGATCGGCGCGCTTCGCACCAACCCGCACGACGGCTCGGTCTGGGTCGGGCTGGGAGAGGCCAGCACCAACTTCGACGCCCACGCGGCCATCGGCGTCTACCGCCTGCGGGCGGGCGGCACCACCTGGCAGCGGGTGGGCGGCGACGAGCTGCTGACCCGAAACGTGTACGAGCTGAGGTTCATCGGGCAGTACGCGTTCGCGGCCACGCATGCCGGGCTCTACCGGCACAGCGCGTCGGCCGCCGCCGGTCACTGGCAGAAGGCGCTCAAGCCGGATCCGAATCCCGGCAACTCCCCGTACCGCAGCTCGCACATCACGAGCGTGATCGCGGTGCCGGGAACCGGTGAGAAGACCGTGCTGGCCGCGCTCGGCTGGCGCGGCGGCACGCTGCTCAGCGATCGCACGTACAACGGGTTCTACGTGTCGACGGCATCGGGTGCGCCGGGAACGTTCCACAAGATCACGCCCACGGGCGACATCGATCCCACCACCATCGGCCGGACGACGTTCTCCGCGGGCGGCGGCAAGATCTACGCCGTGGTCGAGAGCGCCGAGACGGTCAGCCTGGCCGGCCAGGGCGTGTACGTGTCGTCACACGGCGCGGTCGGCCCGTGGAAGCTGATCGCCGACCCGGCCAAGCTGCTCGCCTCCGGCTCAGCTCTGGATACGAGCTACTTCCCGGGCGTCCAGGCCTGGTACAACCAGTACATCCAGGTCGATCCGACCAACCCGAAGCACCTCTACCTGGGGCTCGAGGAGGTCTACGAGTCGACGGACGGCGGTGCCACCTGGTTCACGATCGGTGCGTACTGGAACTACGGCATCGAGTGCTCGAAGGGCGACACCGATCCGTATAACTGCCCGCCCACGACGCATCCCGACCAGCACTCGATCGCCTTCATCGGCGGCCAGGTGTTCGTCGGCGGTGACGGCGGCATCTGGCGGCGCTCGAAGGGCGCGCACAGCCGCCGGGGATGGTTCAACACGAACCGCACGCTGCACACGCTGCAGTACTACGGCGTGGCGGCCGGCCGGCTGCCCGGGGGCGGCGAGGCCGTGTACGGCGGCCTCCAGGACAACGGCGGCGCGCTGCTGCGGCCGTCAGCCCCTCGCTTCGTGAACAACTTCACGGGCGACGGCGGCGACGTGCTGGTCGACCCCCACAACGCCAACCGGGTGGTCAACGAGTACGTGTACCTGGACATGGCGCTGTCGACCAACCAGGGCAAGAACGACGTCGAGATCTCGCCGTCGTGCCTGACCGCGGCCGACCCGCCCGATCCGTGTGATGACAACCCGCAGTTCGTCGCGCCGTTCGAGGCTGATGTCTCGGCGCCCAACCAGCACTGGGTGGCCGGCGGGGCCTATGTCTGGGAGTCGCACAAGGGCTGGAACACCCGCTGCGCGGGAGCTCACTGCGACTGGAAGATGACCTACGACCCAGGGACTCCCGGGCCGGCTGAGTCGATCACCGACCTCGGCGTCAAGGGCAGCACCGTCTACATCGGCTGGTGCCAGTCGCCCTGCAACCCGAATCAGGGCGGCCCGTTCGTCCGTGGCCTGGCAACCAACTACGGCGGCACGTGGCACGCGATCAACACCGCTGGTCTGCCGAACAGGTTCGTGACCGGGGTCACCGTCGACCCGGCCAGCGCGGCCCATGCGTACATCACCTTCGGCGGCTACAGCCGCCGCTGGATCTCGTCCGCAGGGGTCGGCCACGTGTTCGAGACCAAGGACGGCGGCGCGACCTGGAAGGACATCTCCAGGAACCTTCCCGACGCGCCGTTCACCGACCTCGTTGTCTGGGGCGGCCGGATCGCCGCCAGCAGCGATGTCGGCGTGTTCACACGGCCCAAGGCCGGCTCCCACTCGTGGAGCAAGCTCGGCTCCGGCCTCCCGCCGGTCCGGGTGTGGGAGCTGAGCGTCGGTGCCGACGGCGATCTGATCGCCGGGACGCACGGGCTCGGCCTGTGGGAGGTCAGCAGGCCGTGACCAACCGCTGATCGCCCGGCCGGGGCGGATCGCTCGCCCCGGCCGGCCAGGCGGTTGCCACCCGGCCCTCGCTGCGCGGTAGGCTGGGCGCATGGCGATGGGGCCGGGCGCACGGCGCGGGCTGCTAGTCGGCGTGCTGGGCGCCGTGGTGGTGCTGCTGCTCATTCGGCACAGGCGGGCGGGGGCTGTGGAGCACGGCCGCAGTGACGGCGACCCCGACCAGCCGGAGACTCGTGGCGGCTCGGCCGGGCGGGCCGAATGGCTGCGGCATCGCGGCAGGGATGTGCTGGACAGCCACGGCGAGCGGGTGGGCACGCTGGAGGAGGTCTACGTCGAGATCACCGGCGCGCCCGACTGGGGGGTGGTCGACACGGGCCGCCTTCGCACCAGCCGTCGCTTCGTGCCCCTGGGCGATGCTGCGCTGGTGGACGGCCGCGTGCAGCTGCCGTTCACGCGCGCCGCCGTCGTGTCGGCTCCGCCCCTGGACGCAGACGCATGGATGACGGTGGACGAGGAGCAGACTCTCCGCGCGCACTACAACGGCGGCGGCTGACTCGACGGGTTTGCGGCACAAGCTCCGCCATGCGAACATATGTTCGTGTCGGGCGAGGCGACGATTCTGCACGCTGACCTGGACGCCTTCTATGCGTCGGTCGAGCAGCGGGACGATCCGCGCCTTCGCGGCCGTCCGGTGATCGTCGGGGCGGGGGTGGTGCTGGCCGCCAGCTACGAGGCGAAAGCGCATGGCGTGCAGACCGCGATGAGCGGGGGCCGGGCCCGCCGGCTGTGTCCGCAGGCGATCGTCGTGCCGCCCCGGATGGCCGCTTACACCGAGGCCAGCCGGGCGGTGTACTGCGTGTTTCGGGACACCAGCCCGCTGGTCGAGGGGCTGTCGATCGACGAGGCGTTTCTGGACGTCAGCGGGATGCAGCGAAGCTTCGGCAGGCCGGTCGAGATCGCCGCCCGCCTCCGCCGCAGCGTGCGGGAGCGCGTCGGCCTGCCGATCACGGTCGGCGTGGCCCGGACGAAGTTCCTGGCCAAGGTGGCCAGCGGGGTCGCCAAGCCCGACGGCCTGCTGGTGGTGCCGCCCGACCGGGAGCTCGCGTTCCTGCACCCGCTTCCGGTGGAGCGGCTCTGGGGAGTGGGCCAGGTGACCGCGGAGCGGCTGCACCGAAGCGGTGTCCAGACGGTCGCCGACGTTGCCCGGCTGGGCGAGCCGTCGCTGGTGGCCTTGCTGGGCCGGGCGTCCGGACGCCAGCTCCACGCGCTGGCGCACAACCGCGATCCGCGCCCGGTGCAGGCCAGGCGGCGCCGGCGGTCGATCGGCGCCCAGCGCGCACTGGGCCGCTCGCCGAGATCGGCGGAGGCGCTGGACGCCACGCTGGTCGGCCTCGTCGACCGCGTCACCGGCCGGATGCGCGTCGCCGGCCGGGTCGGTCGCACAGTCATCCTGCGGCTGCGCTTCGACGATTTCAGCCGGGCCACCCGGTCGCACACGCTCGACCGGCCGACTGCCCACAGCCAGCCGATCCTGGCCGCCGTCCGGGCGCTGTTCGTGATGACGGCCCCGATCGTCGCCGCGCGCGGGCTCACCCTGGTCGGCGTGGCGGTGACCAACCTCCAGAACGCCGACACCGTGCAGCTGACGCTGCCCTTCGACCGGCACCGGCTGGACGCGCTCGACCTGGCGCTCGATGAGGTGCGGGCCAGGTTCGGGAGCAGCGCCATCACCAGGGCCGTGCTGGTCGGTCGCGACCGCGGGCTGGTGATGCCGCTGCTCCCGGACTGAGCCCCGGCCCAATCGGCACCGACCGGCCCCCGGAACAACGGGGTCAGACCCCGTTGTTCCGGTGCGGGCTGCTATGCCGCGGCGGCGGCCGCCTCGAGGGCGGCGATGTCGATCTTCCTCATCTCCAGCATCGCCTGCATCACCCGCTGCGACCGATCGCGGTCGGGATCGGCCAGCAGGCGCGGGAGGGCGGTGGGCACGATCTGCCACGACAGGCCGAACCGGTCCTTGAGCCATCCGCAGGGACCCTCCTGGCCGCCCTCGGAGAGCGTCGACCACAGCCGGTCGACCTCCTCCTGACCCTCGCAGCTGACCTGGAACGAGATCGCCTCGTTGAACGTGAAATCGGGGCCGCCGTTGAGGGCGACGTACTCCTGGCCGTCCAGTTCGAAGCTGACCGTCATCACCGTGCCCTCCGCGCGGGGGCCGGCGGGGCCGTACCGGGTGATCTCGCGGATCCGTGAGTTGGGAAATACGGAGGTGTAGAACGTCGCCGCGTCCTCGCCTTCGGTGTCGAACCACAGGCATGGCGTGATCTTCTGCATGGTGTCGTCCTTTCTGTCCGCGGCCGGGATGCCGCCGGCATCAGCTTGGACGGTGAGGGCGGCCGGAAGTCATCGCTCCTCGTCAGCCACCGGCGGCCCTGTCGAGCTCCTGGAGCAGATCATGAGCCGCCAGCTCGACCTGCTTGTGCCGCCACTCCGCGGCCCGGTACTGGCAGGCGATCAGGCCCGAGCGGTGCACGCGGCGGAAGTCGCCGTACACGAACGCGTACCGGGCCTTGGTCTCGTCGGCCGCGCCCTCGGTGAGGCCGAGGTGCCACTCCGCGTAGTCCTCCCAGGAGTGGGAGGCAAGGTAGGAGTTCTCGGCTTCGGCCGACGGCTGCACGTTCCCCCAGTCGCTGTCGAGCACATACTGGCGGGCGCCGATCAGCCGCCGTGCCCGCGCCACCGCGCGCTGGTTGACGGAGTACGAGGCCACCCCGGCATTCTGACCGCGGCCGGGGCCGTGCGCCAGCAGGCTAGGCGTCCGCCAGCTGAACGATCTCGCGGAGGAACGTGACCTCGCGCTGGTCGGGCTGGTCGAGCGTCTCCGCATAGCGGCGGCCGTCCCACACAGCGGCGGCGATGGTGGCCGGCGCCCAGGCGTCGCCCACCGCCTGCACCGACCGTACGCCGGCCGCTTCCCATTCCGCCGACCGCCCGGCCAGCTC
The DNA here is from genome assembly GCA_035537595.1 of Gaiellales bacterium. Taxonomy (GTDB): domain Bacteria; phylum Actinomycetota; class Thermoleophilia; order Gaiellales; family JAICJC01; genus DATLLX01. Next base: position 9,834 of record DATLLX010000084.1, read on the forward strand.
GACCGCCAGCGAGTCGTCGGGGTCACGGGCCGTCACCAGCACCAGGGCGTCGCACGCCAGCTCCTGCTGCCGCTCGGTGTAGGCGCATGCCAGCTGGACGGCTCCGGCGTCGGCCGCGACCAGCACCTGCGTGGTCAGGATCCGCACTCCCTGGTCGAGCAGCCGCCGCTGGATCCGCTGCTGCTCCATCGTGTTCACCGTCCACTCCGAAACGCGCGCCGCCGGCGTCACCAGCGTCACCTGCTTGCCGTCGGCCACCAGCAGCTCGGCCAGCACGCCACCCATGTAGTAGTGATCGTCGTCGAACAGGACAACGCGGTCGCCCGCGGGCCGTTCGCCGGCCATCAGGTCGTCGGGGGTCAGCACGGCCACGCCGTCGCCGATCGGGATCGGCTGGGTATGCCAGCGGGCGCTGCCGTCCCGGCGCCAGCGGGCTCCGGTGGCGAGGGCGACGTGGTCGAAGCCGTAGGACAGGATCTCGTCAGCCTCCAGCCTGCTGGCGAAGGCCAGCTCCACGCCGGGCAGCCTGGCCAGCTGGCCGCGGCGGTAGTCGACCACCCGGATCCAGGTGGCCAGCCCGGGCAGGCGCGCTTCGCGGGCCACCCGGCCGCCCAGTCGGTCGGTGGCCTCGGCCAGCACCACCTCGTACCCGCGCTTGCCCAGCGCCATGGCCGCCTCGAGCCCTGCCGGGCCGGCGCCGGCGACCAGCACCTTGGCCGCCGACCCGGCCGGCCGGAACCTCTCCGGATGCCAGCCCCGCCGCCACTCCTCGCCCATCGTCGGGTTCTGGGTGCAGCGGATCGGCGTCATGGTGGAGTCGCCCGAGACGCAGATGTTGCAGCCGATGCACTCGCAGATGTCGTCCAGCCGGCCCTGTTCGATCTTCTGGGGCAGAAACGGATCGGCGATCGACGGGCGGGCGGCGCCGATGAAGTCGAGCACCCCATCGCGAATCATCCGCACCATCGTGTCCGGCGACGTGAACCGGCCCACCCCGACCACGGGCTTGCTGGTCAGCGCCTTCAGCCCCCGCACGTGCTGCTCCTCGTGCCCCTCGTCGGCGAAGCGGGCTGTCATCGAGTCGTCCTCCCACTCCCCGGCCACGAAATCCCACAGGTCGGGCAGCTCGCCGATCCAGCCCAGCACCTGCTCGATGTCGCCGCGCTCGAGGCCGGCAGGGCCGACCAGTTCGGTGACGGTGATGCGGCAGGCGATGGCGGCTTGGCCATCGGCCTCGTCCAGCGAGTCCTCGATCACCTCCCGCAGTAGCCTGGCCCGGTTCTCGAGGCTGCCGCCGTAGCCGTCGGTGCGGGAGTTGTAGCGCGGGGACAGGAACTGGCCGATCGTGTTCAGGCCGTGCGCCGCGTAGACGTAGACCAGGTCGAAGCCGGCCTCGATCGAGCGGGCGACCGCCTTGCGATGCCAGCGGCGCAGGTCGGCGATGTCCTGCGAGCTCATCCGCCGTACCTGCTGCGGGTCGTTGCCGGTCACCGGCGCGTGGCCGGCCGCCATTGGCGCCTCGCGGCTGTACAGGTTGGCGCCGTGGATGCCGTTGTGGCAAGGCTCGATCCCGGCCAGCGACCCGTGGGCGTGCACCCGCTCGGCCATCCGCGCCAGGGCGGGGATGTCGGAGTCGTCCCACAGCCGTCCCTCGGCATACGGGGAGACCTCGGAGGTGGGGTGGATCTCCACCTCCTCGGTGCAGACGACGGCCCAGCCGCCCTCCGCCTTCATGCCTCGCATCTCGGCCAGCGCGGTGGGGTCGCGATGGCCCATGCCGTTGCAGTGCGGCACCTGGAAGAACCGGTTCCGGGCCACCACCGGACCGATCGGCACCTGGTCGAAGAGGATGTCGTAGCGCGGGTCTCGGCTCATTGGCGGTGGATGTCTCCCCCGGATCGTCGTGGGCGTTGTTGCGCCGTCCGGCCTGGTTTGATTGACTGATCAGTCAGGAAGTCGCGATCCTACCAGCATCCGCGCCCCTCGCGCCGGAAAGGACGATCTGATGCCAGAACTGACCACCAAGCTGTACTTCGGCCCCTGGTACCGCCGGTCGCCGTACTTCGAGGCAACCAGGCGGGCCGGCTGCAAGGCGTATGACATCTACAACAAGATGTACCTGCCGGCCGAGTACGACGACGTCTCGGTCGAGTACCGGGTACTGAACGAGGGCGTCACCCTGTGGGACGTGGGCGTGGAGCGGACGGTGCAGGTCAGCGGCCGGGACGCCGACCGGCTGATCGACCTGATCACCTGCCGCGACCTCAGCCGCTGCGCCGTCAAGCAATGCAAGTACATGCTGGTCACCTCCCCGGATGGCGGCATCGTCAACGACCCCGTGCTGGTGCATCCGCAGGAGAACGTTTGGTGGATGCAGCTCGCGGACTCCGACGCCGGTCTGTACGCCCTCGGCGTGCGGTCGCAGCTCGACCTCGACGCCGAGGTGAGCTACCCGGATGTCCACCCGGTTCAGGTGCAGGGGCCACTCTCGGGCCGCACCCTGGCCAAGCTCGTGGGCGAGGGCATCTTCGATCTCAAGTACTACTGGTGCGATCATTTCCAGATCCGCGACATTCCGGTCGTGATCACGCGCACCGGCTGGTCGGCTGTCCCCGGCTTCGAGGTGAACCTGCTCGACGGCTCGCGGGGAGACGACCTGTGGGACGCCATCATGGCGGCCGGCGAGGAGTTCGATATCAGGCCGATCGCGCCCAACGAGGCCCGCCGCGTCGAGGCCGGCATCTTCAACTGGGGATCCGACATCTCCCTGGCCGACACCCCGTTCCACGTCATGGGCCTGGAACGGCTGGTCGAGGAGCAGCCGCAGGACTACATCGGCAAGCGGGCGCTGGAGCGGCTGCGCCGGGACGGCGTCGACCGCAAGCTGGTGGGGATCGACTTCGACGACTCCGAGCCGCTCCCCGGCATCAGTCGCAAGTGGGACGCCAGCCACGACGGCCAGCCGGTGGGCCCGGTGACCGACGCCGTGTGGTCACCCGGTCTGGAGAAGAACATCGGCTACGTGTGGGTGCCCATCGACCTGGCACAGCCGGGCACCCGGATCGAGGTCGAGTCCGAGCACGGGCCGATGACGGGGCGCACCGCCGTCATCCCCTTCGTCGACCCGCGCAAGGAGCGCCCGGCGCAGCCGCTCGGCCAGGCGGTGTGATCTCTGGCCTCCGCGGTGTCCGATACAGCCCTGGTGGTGAGGGTGGAGGAGGCCGGCCCGGCCGTGTATCGCCATCTGCGGCGGCACACGCCCAGCGGGTCTCAGGGCATGCCGGCCCACATCACGCTGCTCTATCCGTTCGCGCCGCAGGGCCGGCAGCCGGCCGAGACGGCGGAGGAGCTGCGGGAGCTGCTGGGTGGATTTCCCGCCTTTGAGTACGCGATCCCCAGGCTGGCCCGGTTTGCGGGGTCGCCCCAGGTGCTGTACGGGGTGCCGGAGCCGGATCAGCCGTTCATCGCGCTCATCCAGGCGCTCAGCCGGAGGTTCGACGTCCTGCCCTACGGCGGCGAGCATCCCGACATCGTCCCGCACATGACCGTGGCCTCGAGCGGCGACGCCGCCCTGATCGAGAGCATCGAGTCCGAGGTCACCCCGGCGCTCCCGATCCGGGCGCGAGCCGATCACGCCGAGGTCTGGAACCTGATCGCGGGCCGCTGGCGGCGGTTCGACCGCGTCCCGATGGGGTGAAGCTCCGGCGGCCGCGGCCCTGCACCGCCGCTGTGTGGGCCATACACTCGCGGCGTGACGTCGGGAACTGACCCGCCTGGCTCTGACGTACGGACCTTCCTGATCGCCGACGTGCGCGGCTACACCCGCTTCACGCAGGAACAGGGCGACGAGGCCGCCGCGCGACTGGCCGCCCGGTTCGCCGAGGTGGCCCGCGAGGTGATCGAGTCCCGCGGCGGGACGGTGGTGGAGCTTCGCGGCGACGAGGCGCTGTGCGTGTTC
>DATLLX010000085.1:0-11152 GCA_035537595.1 Gaiellales bacterium
TCTCTCCGTCAGGCGTGCGTCCGGCCGAGCACGCGCTCGGCCTCGTCGGCGACGCGCTCCGGTGTGAAGCCGAGGTGCTCGAACACGTCCTTGGCCGGCGCGGAGGCGCCGAACCGGTCGAGGGCGATGATCGCCCCTCCGTCACCGGCGTAGCGCTCCCAGCCGACCGGCGACGCGGCCTCGACACACACCCTGGCCGCGATCGACGGCGGCAGCACCTCGCCGCGATAGCTCTCCGACTGCTCCTCGAACAGTTCCCAGCTGGGCAGCGAGACGACCCGGCTGCGGACGCCGCGCTCCGTCAGAACCTCGCGGGCGCCGCGGGCCACGTGCACCTCCGACCCGGTGGCGATCAGCAGCACCTGGGGATCCTCGTCGGACTCCAGCACGTAGCCGCCCCGCACAGCGTCGCCCACCGGCACGACCGACGGGTCGAGCACCGGCAGCGCCTGCCGGGACAGGCACAGGGCGGTGGGGTTCCGCCGCTCCAGCGCGATTCGCCACCCGGCGGCCACCTCGTTCGCATCGGCCGGCCGGAACACTGTCATGTTCGGCGTGGCGCGCAGCGTCGCCAGCTGCTCGATCGGCTGGTGGGTGGGGCCATCCTCGCCCAGGCCGACCGAATCGTGGGTGTAGACCCAGATCGCCGGGATGTTCATCAGCGCCGACAGCCGCACGGCCGGCTTCATGTAGTCCAGGAAGTTGAAGAACGTGCCGGCGTAGGCCCGCAGCCCGCTCAGCACCAGGCCGCTGGTGATCGCGCCCATCCCGTGCTCGCGGACGCCGAAGCGGAGGTAGCGCCCGTCGTAGCGGCCCCGCTCGAGATCGCTCCAGTCGGGTGGCTTGGTGTTGTTCGAGGGCGTCAGATCGGCGGAGCCGCCCACCAGCTCCGGGATCAGCACGGCCAGTGCCGGGATCACCTTGCCCGACCCGGCGCGGGTCGCCAGCGGGCCGTCGTCGGGGACGAACGAGGGGTACTCGATCCCGGGCGGCAGGGTGCCGGCTGCGATCCGCCGCAGCTCCTCGGCGTTCGGGTTGGCATCGAGCGCTGACTCCCACTCGGCTGCCAGCCGCTTGCCGCGGTCGACCGCCTCCCGGTAGCGGGCAAGCGCCTGCTCGGGAATCACGAAGAACTTCTCCGGATCGAAGCCGAGCGCCTGCTTGGTCTCGGCCTGCTGCTCGGCGCCGCGGGCGTCCGAGTGCGCCTTGGAGGTGCCGGCGTCGCGGCTGCCGAAGCCGATGATCGTCTTCACCGAGATCAGGCACGGCTGGCCCTGGTGGTGGATGGCGTCGGTCAGCGCCTGGTCGATTCGCAGCAGGTCGTTGCCGTCGGACACCTCGCTGACCCGCCAGCCCAGAGCCTCGTAGCGGTCGGCGCGGTGCTCGGTGAAGGCGAGGCTGGTGTCACCGTCGATGGTGACGTGATTGTCGTCGTAGAGGACGACCAGGTTGTCGAGCCCGAGGTGACCGGCCAGGGAGCTGGCCTCGTTGGAGACGCCCTCCATCAGGTCGCCGTCGGAGGCGATCACGAACACCCGGAACCCGGCCTCGGCGCCGAACCTGGCCTCCAGATGCTTGCCGGCGATCGCCATCCCGACCGCCGTCGAGATGCCCTGGCCCAGCGGCCCCGTGGTGGTCTCGACGCCGGGCGTGTGCCCGTACTCCGGGTGCCCGGGGGTCATGCTGCCCCACTGCCGGAACCGCTTCAGCTCGTCGAGCGGCAGGTCATACCCCGTCAGGTGGAGCAGGGAGTAGAGGAGCATGCAGCCGTGGCCGGCCGACAGCACGAAGCGGTCGCGGCCGGGCCATGCGGGATCCTCCGGGCTGTAGCGCAGGTGCCGCGTCCACAGCACGTGGGCCATCGGCGCCGCGCCCAGCGGCAGTCCCGGGTGCCCCGATTTAGCCTGCTCCACAGCGTCCAGGGACAGCGTTCGGACGGTGTTGATGCAGAGGAGATCGATCTCGTCGAACGGGTGGGACAAAGTGACTCCTCGGATGGGCCGTCGATTCCTGGTGACGTTAGCACCGAAGGGTCGATTACCCGTCCCGCAGGACTGGCATAACCGGCCGCGGGCGGCGAAACTCCCATCCCATGGAAACGTTGCGTGGTGGAATCGATCTGGGAGGCACCAAAATCCAGGCAGTTGTGGTCGACGGCGAGCACCGGGTGCTCGGTGAGGCCCGTCACCCCACGCCCAAGGACCGCGGCCCACAGGGCGTGGCCGAGGAGATCGCCGCAACGCTCGAGGAGGCGGCCGCCGGCGCCGGCGCGGCCGTCTCCGATCTGGCCGGGATCGGGATCGGCTCGCCGGGGGCGATCGACGACGCCGAGGGCACCGTCACCCAGGCGCCGAACGTGACGCCGGAGTGGACGGGCACGTTCGCGCTGGCGGCGGCCGTCTCGGAGCTGGCGGATGGGCGCGGGGTACGGCTGGGCAACGACGTCGACGTCGGGACATGGGCGGAGTTCGAGCTCGGCGCCGCCCGCGAGTTCGATTCGCTGCTGGGAGTGTTCTGGGGCACCGGCGTGGGCGGCGGGGTGATCCTCGACGGCGAGCAGTGGAACGGCCGCGCCGCCGCGGGCGAGATCGGCCACATGGTGGTGCGCGTGGGCGGTGCCCGCTGCGGATGTGGGCGGCGCGGCTGCATGGAGGCCTACGCCGGCCGCCAGTCGATGGAGGCCCATGCCCGGCGGCTGGCCGGGAAGGGGCAGCAGACCGCGCTGTTCGAGATCATGGAGAAGCGCGGGCGGACGAACCTCTCGAGCGGGGTCTGGTCACGGGCGCTCGACCGCGACGACCCGATGGCCACGCACCTGATCGACCGAGCCATCGGTGCGCTGGCGGCGGCGGTCGCCTCGGCGGTCAACCTGCTCGACGTCGAGGCGGTGGTGATCGGAGGCGGGCTCGGCACCCGGCTGGGCGAGCCCTACGTCGACCGCATCTCCGAGCGCATGCAGCAGCACCTGTTCCGGGACGACCGGCCGCCGGCGGTCCGCGTGGCCGCGCTCGGCGACCTGGGGGGAGCGCTCGGCGCCGCCCTTCTGGTCGCCGACCAGGCTCCCGCTACGCCAGCGTGATCGAGTCGTCCAGGTAGACGTCCTGGATGGCGTTCAGGAGCGCCACCCCGTCCGGCAGCGGCCGCTGGAAGGCCTTGCGGCCGACGATCAGGCCGGCGCCGCCGGCCCGCTTGTTGATCACCGCCGTGCGCACCGCCTGCGACAGGTCGGTGTCCCCCTTCGACTCGCCGCCCGAGTTGATCAGCGGCACGCGGCCCATGTAGCAGTTGGCCACCTGCCACCGCGTCCACTCGATCGGGTTGTCGTGCACCAGCTCGTCGTAGACCAGCTTGTCAGTCTTGCCGTAGCCCTTGAACGCCAGGTACCCGCCGTTCAGCTCCGGCTGCTTCTGCTTGATGATGTCGGCCTCGATGGTGACGCCGAGATGGTTGGCCTGGCCGGTCAGGTCGGCGGACAGGTGCATGTCGCCGTTCTCGGTCTTGAAGGCGGAGTTGCGCAGGTAGCACCAGAGCACGGTGAACATCCCCAGCGCATGCGCCTTCTCGAAGGCCTCGCTGACCTCCTGGATCTGGCGGGTGGCGTTTTCCGAGCCGAAGTAGATCGTCGCGCCCACGCCTGAGGCGCCCAGCTCGAAGGCCTGGCGCACCGACCCGAACATGACCTGGTCGAACTGGTTGGGGTAGGTCAGGAGCTCGTTGTGGTTGATCTTGACGATGAACGGGATCCGGTGGGCGTAACGCCGGGACACCATCCCCAGCACCCCGAAGGTGGTGGCGACGGCGTTGCAGCCACCCTCGATCGCCAGTTCGAGCAGATTCTGCGGGTCGAAGTAGGCGGGGTTCTTGGCGAACGACGCGGCGGCCGAGTGCTCGATCCCCTGGTCGACGGGCAGGATCGAGATGTAGCCGGTGCCGGACAGCCTGCCGTGCCGGTACAGCGTGCCCAGGCTCCGCAGCACCTGGGGGTTGCGGTCGGTCTGGAGCACCACCCTGTCGATGAAATCCGGGCCGGGGGCGATCAGCTGTCCGCGCGAGATGCCGCCGGCCTCATACCCGAGGAGCGACTCGGCCTCGTCGCCGAGGAGCTGCTCGACGCTCGCGCCGCTAGTGACTGCCATCGTCTCCACCACCCTTTGTCGCTCTGCCGTTGCCAGACATTCTACGCTGCGCCAGCTCGGCACCGGCACGCTCGAGGTCGCCCTGCTCGAGCAGCTGCGCCGGAGCCGCCAGCCGGGCGACCGCCACCTGCCCGCCGACCGCGGCCAGCGGGACGCCCAGCCCGGCGCACAGGTCGGCGACGGCGCTGACCAGCTTCCCGCGAAGCGTCTGCTCGTCGATCCGCCCCTCCGCGGTGATGCACAGCCCGGCGCCGGCGAGCCGGCGGGGCAGGCCGACCTCCTCGATCACCAGTCCCGCTCCTGGCACCGCCGTTGCCCCCAGCGCCATGAGCATGCCGCCGATGCCACCGCCGGCGCCGGCGCCCGGCAGTGAGGCCGTCGGCAGGCCAAGCCGCGCGAGCCGGTGCTCGAGCTGCTCGACCTCGGCCGGCGAGGCCCCTTTCTGCGGCCCGTACACGGCGGCCGAGCCCTCCGGCCCCAGCAACGGGTTGTCGACGTCGAGCGCGGCCACCAGCTCGACCCCGGCCGGCAGCCGGCCGAGCCCGTCGCGCAGCCCGGCGCCGCCATCCGTCGACGCCGTCCCGCCGACGCCCACGATCACCCGCCGGGCGCCGCCCTCGACGGCATGGCGGATCAGCTCGCCGGCGCCGAACGAGCTGGCGGCCAGCGCGTCCGGCGCCAGGTCGGCCACCCGCCACAAGCCGCAGGCGTCGGCGACGTCGAGCGCAGCTTCCCCATCCGGCAGCGCGGCGTAGGCGGCCGTGACCGGCCGGCCGCGGGCATCGTGCACGGCCACGTGCCGCCATTTGCCGCCGCGCGCCGCCAGCAGCGCGGCAGCGGTTCCCTCACCGCCGTCGGCCAGCGGCACCAGCGCCAGCTCGTCGCCGGCGCGCTCGCGACGCCAGCCCCGGGCCAGCGCCTCGGCCGCCTCCACCGCTGAGTAGGTGCCCTTCAGCTTGTCCGGAGCGATGACGACGCGCACTAGGCGACCGCGGGCCCATAGGCGATGAACTCGAGCAACGTGCCGTCGGGGTCGCGGAAGTACACGCTCGTCCCCAGGCCGCGGCTTCCCTCCCGCTCAACCGGGCCCAGCTCCAGATCGACGCCGCACGCCTCGAGGTGCCGCATCGCGGTCTCGATCGGCCCCTGCCACTCGATGCAGAGGTCGCTGTTGCCGGGAACGACAGGACGGCGCGCCACCGGGTCGGGCTCGAGACCTGGGCCGTGCACGTTCAGCCGCTGGTCGCCGATCCGGTAGGCGAAGCCGGCGTCCCGCGCCTCGACGGCGGCGCCGACCACGTCGGCGTAGAACGCGTTCGAGCGCGCCCAGTCGGATACCGCGATGACGACGTGGTCGATGCGCGCCGGGCCGCTCATGCAGTTTCCAGTCTAGAGTCAGGCTCGCGGCACGGTGCGGGAGGCCGTGGCCTTCCAGCTCGCCACCACCGGGACGCCAGGGCGCAGCTCCAGGCGGGCTGCCGACTCCGGCGTGACCTCGGCGGTCAGGCCGTCCAGCGCCACCCGCACCCGGTTGCCGAGCGGCACCACCCGCCGCACGGTGACCTCCAGGTGGTTCAACGACGAGAGGCCCTCCGGCACCGCCGGGGACAGCGACACCTCCCACGGCGCCACCAGCACCGCCACCGGCCCCTCGGCCGGGTCGGCCACCCGCACCTCGACCCCCGAATCGAGCAGCACCTTGGTGCCGGAGGCCACCCCGGTCAGCCTGTTCATGCCGGCGAACTCGGCCACGAACGCCGTCGCCGGGCGGGCCAGCAGCTCTCCCGCCGGGCCGTCCTGCACGATCTGCCCGCGCTCCATCACCAGCACCCGCTCGGACAGGGAAGCCGCCTCGTCGAAGGAGTGGGTCACCACCAACGCCGGCAGCCCCGTCTCACGAAGCACCCCGGCCAGCTCGGCAGCGACCGCGCCCCGGGTGGCCGGGTCGAGCGCCGACAGCGGCTCGTCCAGCAGCATCAGGCGGGGCCGACGGGCCAGCGCCCGGGCGACGGCCACCCGCTGCCGCTCGCCGCCCGACAGCGTCCCCGGTCGGGCTGCGGCCAGGTGGTCGATGCCCAACCGGCGCAGCAGCGGCCCGACGTCGCGGCCCTCGGCTCCGAAGGCGACGTTGGCCCGCGCGCTGAGGTGCGGGAAGAGCGCGTAGTGCTGGAACACGAAGCCCACCCGCCGCCGCTCCGGCGGGACGTCGGCGCCGTCCCCGAACCAGCGCTCGCCGCCGCACTCGACGAGGCCGGCCGACGGCCGCAGCAGGCCGGCGATCAGGCGCAGCAGTGAGGACTTGCCGGCGCCGGACGGGCCGACGATGGCAACGGTGCCCTCGGCCTCGAGGTCGACGTCGAGGGCGAAACCGCGCAGCGGGCGGGTCACGCGGGCCCGAAGCGTCTTGCACCTCCCCTGGCCAGCAGCTTGACCGAGAGCAGCACCAGCGCACTGGCGGCGATCAGCACGGCGGCGACGGCGAAGGCGGCATCCGGATCGGAGTCGAAGCCGATGTAGATGGCGATCGGCGCCGTCTGGGTCACGCCCTGCAGGCTGCCCGCGAAGATGATGGTGGCGCCGAACTCTCCCAGCGCTCGCGCCCAGCCGAGGGCGGCGCCCGCGCCCAGGCCCTGCGCGGCCACCGGGATCGCCACCCGCAGGAACGTCCGCGTCTCGCCGGCGCCTAGCGTGCGGGCCGCGGCCAGCAGGTCGTCGTCGACCGCCGCGAATGCCGACTGGGCCTGGCGGACGTACAGCGGCGAGGCGACGAAGGTCATCGCCAGCACCACGGCCAGCCGGGTGAATGGGATCTCGAGGCCCAACGCGGACAGCTCACCACCCAGCAGCCCGCGGCGGCCGAAGGCGAACAGCAGGCCAAGCCCGGCCACGGCCGGAGGCAGCACCAGCGGCAGCTCGAACGCCGTCACCACCACGCTCTTGCCGGGGAAGTCCCGGGTGCCCAGCATGTAGGCGATCGGGGTGCCCACCAGCACCATCACGGCCAGCGCCGTCAGGCTGGTCTCGAGCGACAGCCGCAGGGCGTCGCGGGCGACCGGCGAGTCGAGGCCGGCCACGATGTCGCCCGCCGAGAACACCGCCGCCAGCGGCAGCAGCAGGAACCCCAGGGCGAGCAGCCCCAGGGCCGCTGTGACTAACCCGAAGGGGCGGGGCCGAAACCGTGCGAGGTGAGCACGTCCTGACCCTGCGAGCTCATCACCAGGTCGATCCACCGCTGCGCGGCCTCCTTGTTGCCAGACGCCGTCACGATCCCCATCGGGTACACGGCGGTCGCCTGCGCTGTCGCCGGCAGCTCGATCACGTTCACCGAGTCGCCCAGCGCGTTTGCGTCTGAGGTGTAGACGAATCCGGCGTCGGCCTCGCCCAGGCTGACCTTGGTGGCGATGCCCTTGACCTTGTCCTCCTTGCTGACGATGTTGAGCGAGGAGGGGTCGATGCCCAGATTCGCCAGCACCGTCTCGGTGTAGGACCCGATCGGCACGGCCGGGTCGCCGACCACCAGCTTGGCTCCCTTGGTCAGATCCTGCACCGAGTGGATGCCTGCCGGATTGTCCTTCGGCGTGATCAGAACGAGGGTGTTGGTGGCGAAGTCGGTGGTGTCGCCGAGCATCTTCTCGCCCTGGAGCTGCTCCGGGTACTTCGCGCTGGCGGCCGCGTAGACGTCGGCGTCGATGCCCTGCTCGATCTGGGCCGCCAGCTCGTCGGAGCCGAGGAAGTTGAGCCGCACCTTCCAGCCCGGGTTCTGCGATTCGAACGTCGGCGCCAGCTCGGTGAAGGCCTCGGTCAGCGACGAAGCGGCGAACACGTTCAGGGTGCCGCCCTGGGCGGCCGACGAGCCGTTGGCCGAGCTCGATGAGCCGCAGCCGGCGGCCAGCATCGCCGGCACGGCAAGGAGGAGGGTGACGGCGGTAGCGGCGCCTCTCATCGCCGTCCCCCCGGCCGGGCCACCATCACGGAGGTGGCCTTCACGGTCGCCACCGCGCGGACGCCGGGGCGCAGCCCCAGCTCCTCCACAGCGTCGCGGGTGATCACCGAGACGATGTGGTGTGGCCCGGCCTCGATCTCGACCTGGGCGATCACGCCGGTCACCTCGATCGACCTGACGACGCCCTCGAACCGGTTGCGCGCCGAGAAGCTCGTGTCCACCTCGGCGGCAACGTGGCCTCCCAGCCGGGAGACCTCCTCCTCCGCGACGACGCGGCGGTTGGCTCCGTCGCGATGCGTGACCAGCCGGCCGCTGCGCTCCCACCGCCGCAGCGTGTCGACGCTGACGTTGAGCGCCCGGGCCGCTTCACCGATCGGTAGCATCCGCTGCATCGCGCACGACGGTAGTGCATAGGCAGTACATAGGCAAGTGTCCGAACATCCATTCATCTGGGAGCCGGACGCGGCGACGCTGGAGCGGGCCCGGGTCACCGCCTTCATGCGCGAGCAGGAGATCGCCGACTGGCGGGAGCTTCATCGCCGCGCACAGGACGACATCGGCTGGTTCTGGGATGCCGTCGTGCGGCATCTGGACATCGAGTTCTTCGCAACCTACGAGCGCGTCTATGACGACTCGGCCGGGCCGCAGTGGACGCGCTGGTTCACCGGCGGCACGGTCAACCTGACGCACTGCTGCGTCGACCGGCATGCCCGCGACAGCCCGCAGCGCATCGCCGTCGTCTGCGAGCGGGAGGATGGCGGCGTCGACCGCGTCACCTACGGTGAGCTCGAGGAGCGCGTGAACCGCCTGGCGAACGGGCTGTTCGAGCTGGGCGTCGGCGCCGGCGATGCGGTCGGCATCTTCCTGCCGATGTCGATCGAGGTGGTGACGGCGTTCTACGCCGTCTGCAAGATCGGCGCGATCGTCGTGCCCATCTTCTCGGGGTTCGGGGCGCCCGCCGTGGCGGCCAGGCTGGCCGATGCCGGAGCGGTCGCGCTGATCACCGCCGACGGGGTGCCGCGCAAGGGCCGGCCGGTGTCGATGAAGGCAACAGTGGACGAGGCGCTGCCGGCAGCGCCGAGCGTGGGGAACGTGATCGTCTGGGAGCGGCTGGGAACTCAGCCGCCGATGACCGCCGGCCGCGACCACCGCTGGGCCGACCTGGTCGACCGTCAGAGCAGCCGGCTGGAGGCGCCGCCACTCGACCCGGAGACGCCGATGATGATCATCTACACCTCCGGCACCACCGGCCGTCCCAAGGGCGCGGTGCACGTCCACGGTGGGTTCCTGGTCAAGATCGCCGAGGAGTGCGCCTTCCAGAGCGACGTCCACGCGGACGACGTGTTCACCTGGATCAGCGACATGGGCTGGATCATGGGCCCGAAGATCGTGGTCGGCGCGGGCGCGCTGGGCGCAACCCTGTTCGTGTCGGAGGGCGCGCCGGACTACCCCGACGCGGGCCGCATGTGGGCGATGGTCGAGCGGCACCACATCTCCGTCCTCGGCGTGTCGCCGACCCTGATCCGCGCGCTTCGCGGCCACGGCGACGAGCCCGTGCTGGCCCACGACCGCTCGTCGCTTCGCATCATCGGCTCGACCGGGGAGCCCTGGAACCCCGAGCCCTACCGCTGGCTGTTCGAGGTCGGCGGCGAGGGCCGGTGCCCGATCATCAACCTGTCCGGCGGTACCGAGGTGGGCGCCTGCTTCCTCTCCCCGATGCCGGTGATGCCGCTCAAGGAGTGCACCCTGGGAGTGCCCTCGCTGGGCATGGCGATGGCGGTGCTGGACGCGAACGGCGAGCCGGTGGGCACCGGGGAGGTGGGCGAGCTGGTCTGCACCAAGCCTTGGCCCTCGATGACGCGCGGCATCTGGGGCGATCCGCAGCGGTTCATCGACACCTACTGGTCGCGGTGGCCGGGGATCTGGGTGCACGGCGACTGGGCGTCGGTCGACGAGGACGGGTACTGGTACCTGCACGGCCGCAGCGACGACACCCTGAACATCGCCGGCAAGCGGATCGGGCCGGCGGAGTTCGAGTCCGCCGCCGTCGGCCATCGGGCGGTCGCCGAGGCCTGTGCCGTCGGCATGCCGCACGACGTCAAGGGCGAGGTGGCCTGGCTGTTCGTCGTGGCGGCGCCCGGCGTCGAGGCCACCGAGGAGCTGGCGGCCGAGGTGCGTTCGCAGGTCAGCCACGAGCTCGGCAAAGCCTTCGCCCCGGCCCGCGTTGCCTGGGTGGACGCGCTGCCCAAGACCCGCTCTGCCAAGATCGTCCGCCGCGCCGTCCGCGCCGCAGCGCTGGGCGAAGACCCGGGCGACCTCTCCTCCCTCGAGAACCCCCAGGTGCTCGAGCAGTTCGCGCCCGCCCGGTAGGCGAACCGGGTACCCAACCCGGTACGGAACCGGGTACGGCACCCGGTTCATCCCGCCCTGCGAGCGGCCTTCCGGCCGCAGACCGGTCGATCGAACCCGGTTCGGTACCGGGTTCGAATACGACGAATGGCACGCCGGCGAGTCGAAGTTGGCGCGGAAATGCGCTGACACGTGACGGCGAACGGGGGCACGCTCTCTCCATGTCGAAGAAGCCACGCCCCCAGTACGAGGACGCGATCTATCACGTCACCTGCAGAGGCAACGCGCGCCAGACCATCCATCTCACCGACATGGACCGGGAGCTCCTGGTGTCGCTGATCGGCGGAGCGGTGAAGCGATGCGACTGGCAGCTGTACGCCTACTGCCTGATGAACAATCACTACCACCTGCTCGTCCGCACGCCTGAGGCCAACATCGCAAAGGGCATGCACTACATCAACATGATGTACGCCCGGATCTTCAACCAGCGCCACGAGCTCAGCGGCCACCTGTTCGAGCGGCGGTACTTCTCGGTGCTCGTGGAATCGCGGGAGCACCTGGTGGAGCTGTTCCGCTACATCGCCCTCAACCCGGTGCGCGGCGGGCTGTGCCTTCGTCCCGAAGCATGGCGCTGGTCGAGCTATTCCGCGGTGCTGGGCGAGGTTCCGCTGCCGAAGTTTCTCGACCCCGGTGCGATCCGAGCTGAACTCAGCTCGGATCGCAC
>DATLLX010000086.1:0-9504 GCA_035537595.1 Gaiellales bacterium
GAACATGTCCGGCTTCACGACGCCCGACGGCGACCTCGAGCTCGAAGCGGTCGGCGGTCTCCGCCGCGCGGCGGGCCACCTGCTGGGCGGCCGGCTGCGGCGTGGTCACCAGCAGCAGGTCGGGCGCCGGCAGCAGCTGGCCGAGTGAGATGGAGACGTCGCCGGTGCCGGGCGGCATGTCGACGACCAGGTAGTCGAGCTCGCCCCAGTGAACATCCGACAGGAACTGCTCGAGCGCCCGATGAAGCATCGGGCCTCGCCACACCACGGCGGCGTCCGGCTCGGTGAAGAAGCCGATCGACATCACCTTGAGGTCATGGTTGACCGGCGGCACGATCATCTTGTCCACCACCACCGGGCGGCGGTTCACGCCCAGCATCCGGGGCAGCGAATAGCCGTACACGTCGGCATCGACCACGCCCACCTCGGCACCGCCCATCGCCAGGGCGGAGGCCAGGTTCGCGGTCAGCGTCGACTTGCCGACGCCGCCCTTGCCGGATGCGACAGCGATCACCCGCGTCCGCGGCGACAGCGAGATGGTCTTCGCCTCGCCCTCACCGGCCCCGCCCTGCAGCCGCTGGCGGAGCGCCGTCCGCTGCTCGGGCGTCATCACGTCGAAGGCCACCGAAACCGCCTCCACCCCGTCGAGGGCGCCGACATGGTGTTTGACCTGACCCTCCAGATTGGCCTTCATCGGGCAGCCGGCCACCGTCAGGGCGATCGTCACCGACACCGCCGGCCCGGTCACCGTGACGTCGCGCACCATGTCGAGCTCGACCACGGAGCGGCGGATCTCGGGATCGATGACGGCGACCAGCGCCCGCCGGATGTCGGCCTCGGAAACCATCTGATCGGATCGTAGCTGGGGCCCGTTGCTACGGTGCCGCGGTGCAAGCCATCCGCGTCAACGAGCTGCGAAAGACGTTTCCGGCCGGCGGCCGCCTGCGCCGCCGGGACGCGGTCGAGGCGGTGGCCGGCATCAGCTTCTCGGTGGCGGCCGGAGAGCGGCTGGCCTACATCGGCCCCAACGGCGCCGGCAAGTCGACGTCGATCAAGATGCTGACCGGCATCCTGCACCCGACATCGGGTGAGGCCACCGTGCTCGGCATCGTCCCCTGGCGGCGGCGGCGCGAGCTGGCAGCCCGGATCGGCACCCTGTTCGGCCAGCGGTCGCAGCTGTGGTATCAGCTGACGCCGCGCCAGACCTTCGGCCTGCTGGCCCGGATCTACGGCGTGTCGAGGGCCGACGAGGCGTCGCGGGTGGCCTCACTGGGCGAGCTGCTCGACGCCACCGAGCTGTTCGACCAGCCGGTGCGCAGCCTGTCGCTGGGCCAGCGGATGCGCTGCGAGCTGGTGGCCAGCATGCTGCACGAGCCCGAGGTGCTGTTCCTGGACGAGCCCACGATCGGGCTCGACCTGGTGGCCAAGACCCGATTCCGCGACCTGATCGTCCGCATCAACGAGCAGCGCGGCACCACCATCCTGCTGACGTCGCACGACGTCTCGGACATCGAGCAGGTGGCCCGGCGAGTGATCGTGATCAACCACGGGCGGCTGATCTACGACGACCGGGTGTCGCGGATGCGCCGCACCCTGCTGGGCACGAAGGTGCTCGACGTGCGCTTCGCCGACCCACCGGCGGCGGTCGAGGTGGAGGGGGCGGTGCTCGAGAAGCTGACCGGGTCGGGCGCCAAGCTGGTGGTCGACACCACTCAGCGGCCGATCAGGGCGGTGCTCGACGACCTGCTCGAGCGCTACGAGGTGGTCGACATCTCGGTGGCCGACCCGCCGCTGGAGGAGATCGTGTCCCACATCTACACCCGGCCGTTGTGAGGCCCTACCTGGCCGGGTTCAACCGCGGGCTGCGGGGCGCCGTCGTGGCTCCCGGCGACCTGACGGTGCGGATGACCTTCCTGGTCATCGTGGTGCTGGTGATGGCGGCGCTGTGGTCGGCGGCGGTCGAGGCGAATGGCGGCTCGATCGAGGGGTACACGCGCGACAGCCTGCTCTGGTACGTGATGGCCGCCCAGGTGGCCGTGATCGCCGTACGCCCGCGCACGGTGGAAGAGGTGGGCGAGGAGATCGGGTCGGGGACGGTGGCCGTGCAGATGCTGCTGCCGGTCTCGGTGGCCGGCCTGCGGATGTCGATCGAGGCCGGCGAGGCAGCCGCCCGGCTGGCCGCCGCGCTGGTGGTCGGCGGCGCGGCCACGTGGATGCTGGCCGGTCCGCCGCCATCAGCAGCCGGCCTGGCGATGGCGGTGCCGGCGTGCGCGCTCGGCGCGGCTGCCAACATCGCCTCCCAGCACGCCTTCGGCGGCATCGCGTTCTGGCTGCTCGACGCCAAGTCGACCTGGTTCGTGTACCAGAAGCTGGTGTTCATCCCCGGCGGCATGCTGATCCCGCTCGAGCTGCTGCCGGGCGGGCTGGAGGCGGTGGCCCGGGTGCTGCCCTTCGCCACCATGGCCTATGTCCCCGGACGGCTGGCCTCCGGGCACGCGGAGCCGGAGCTGCTGGCCTGGCAGGCAGCCTGGCTGGTGGCGCTGGTCGGCGTCGCCCTGGCGGTGTACGCGGCCGGGCAGCGGCGGCTGGAGGTGCTGGGCGGATGAGGGCCGTGCTCACGACCATGCGCACGGCGCTGGCAGACGGCTGGGCGAACCGCCGCTCGTTCGGCTTCCAGGTGCTTCTGATGGTGGTCAACGACGTCACCTGGGTGCTGTTCTGGGCGCTGTTCTTCAACCGGGTGGGCACGGTCCGCGGCTGGAATCCCGACGACGTCTACGTGCTGTTCTCGGTGCTGCTGGTGGCGGCCGGCATCGCCATCGGCCTGCTCGCCAACTCCCGCAGGATCGGACAGCTGGCGGCCGACGGCGAGCTCGACGAGACGCTGGTGCTGCCCATCGAGCCGCTGCCGCACATCCTGACCAAGCGGATCGACGCCGCCAACGTCGGCGACCTGATGTTCGGCCCGGTGCTGTTCGTCTTCGCCGGCCACCCGACACCCGAGCGGGTTGCCGTGTTCGTGCTGGGCTCGCTGGCCGGCACCGTGGCCCTGGTCGGGTTCCTCGTCTTCTGCGGCGCGCTGACCCTGTTCGTCGGCGGTCGGGGGGAACAGGGCGACCTCGGCTTCAACGCCATCCTGATCTTCGCCTCTTACCCGCTCGACCTGTTCGGCGGGGCGACCAAGGTGCTGCTGTTCACGGCCGTGCCGGCGGCCTTCGTCACCGGCCTGCCGGCCCAGCTGGTGCGTGACTTCGATGCCCAGCGCGCTGCGCTGCTGATCCTTGTGGCAGCCGGCTTCGCGCTGCTCGGCTGGGTCACCTTCAGCCTCGGGCTTCGCCGCTACAGCTCCGGATCGCTCTGGAGCCGGTAAACCAGGCCGGCCAGCTGCCGTGCCATCGCGTCATCGCGGGCAACCGTCACCCGGGAGCGCGAGACCAGGTCGAGCGCCAGGTCGGGATCGTCGGGCAGGTACACCGCACCGCCCGCCTCGCGCACGATCAGGGCGGCCGCGGCGATGTCCACCGACCGCGAGGGCTTCAGCGAGGCCACTCCGTCCAGCCGCCCGTCGGCAAGCTCGCAGAGCGCGAGCGCCAGCGCCCCCAGCACCCGGATCCGCCCCACCTGCCCGTCCAGTCGGGCGGCCGCCTCGGCGATCAGGGCCGCGGTGGTCGCCTCCAGATCGACGATGCCCAGCCGCTCCTTCGGCCGCACGCCGCCCAGTCGGCGGCCGTTGACCGTGGCCCCCTCGCCCCGCTCGGCCACCCACTCCTCGCCGCTGCCGAAGTCGTGCACGTAGCCGAAGCGGACGTCGCCGATCGACGGCCCGTCGGCGATCGCGATCGAGATGCAGTAGAAGGGCAGGCAGCGCTTGGCGTTCAGCGAACCGTCGATCGGATCGATGACCACCACCCAGGGGCTGTCCGGGTCGCCGAACCGGCGCTCCCCCAGCTCCTCGGATACCAGCCGGAAGGAGACGCCGCGATGGGCCAGCTCCTCCAGCCTGGCCACGGCCGCCCGCTCGGCGTCGCGGTCGATCACCGTCGTATCGTCCCCGCCCTCGCCGTGGCCGACCACCGGCTCGCGATCGTCGCGGCTGGGCAGGCCGGCCAGCACCGCCTTCACATCGGCGGTCACTGCCTGGCAGAACGCGAGCCAGTCGGGCCGTGTCACTCGTCGGCGAGCGGGTTCAAGAGGAAGCCGGAGAAGAGCTTGGGGAAGAAATAGGTCGCCTTCTGCGGCATCACGCGACCGGAGGCCGCCACCGCCTGCACCTGCTCGACCGTGGGCGCCCGCAGCAGGAACAGGCTGCCGGCCTCACCGGTGTCGACCAGCGACGTCGCCGCATCGAGGCCGCGGACGTACCGAACCTGGTCGGTGTGCAGGAACTGGTCGCCGTCGAGGCCCAGCAGCGGCGACAGCACGAGCGCCTCGAGCACCGCGGCGTCCACCGAGCGCACCGCCTTGGGCACGCCGGGCATGGCCATCATCACCCGGGTCGTGTCCCGCAGCTCGCACAGCAGCGGCGGGACGTCCATGCCCCGCCACAGCGCGAAGGCGACGATGTCGGACGGGATCTCGTTGAGCTCCGCCTCGACCGCCGCCGCCGGTGTCCCGGCGGGCATCTCGCGATAGTCGAAGGCGGACATGAATCCCTTCTCGACATCGCGCTTGGACATCACCACCCTGTGGGTGGGGAAGATGGTCAGCCCCTCGTCCCTGAGGTTCGCGAGCGCCATCAGGATGAAGTCGTACGGCCGGTCTCCCTCAGGATCGCCCTCCCGCTGCCGCTGCTCGTCGCGGTAGGCCAGCGCCGTCTCGTAGCGGTGGTGGCCGTCGGCGATCAGGATCTCGCGGTCGGCCAGTGCAATCTGGGCGGCGGCGATGGCATCGGGGTCGGTGACCGCCCAGAAGCGATGCTCGGTGCCGTCCTCGTCGGTGGCCGCCATCTCGGGCCGCCCGGAGGCGACGGCGGCCAACGCCTCGTGGGCCGTGCCCTCAGGGTCGTCGTAGAGGCCGAAGATCGGCGACAGGTTGGTGCGCGTCGCCCGCATCAGGTCGAGGCGGGCGCTCTTCACATGCTGGTGGGTCTGCTCGTGTGGGCGGATCCGGCCCTGCTCGTAGGGGGTCAGCCGGACGGCGGCGAAGAACGCCGAGCGGGTCCGATCGACCCCGTCGGGACCGGTGAACCGCTGCTCGTGCCACCAGATGGTCGGCTGCTCGTCGCGCTGCAGAACGCCGTCGGCCCGCCAGTCGTGCAGGAGGCCGGCGGCCTCCTGCGGCGAGCCGGGCAGCTCGAGCCGCACCACGCAGTAGTCGCAGCGGCGCGCCAGCGCGGCCCGGTGGGCCTCGGTGATCACGTCGTAGGGCGGGGCGATGACGTCGCTCAGCGTGACCCGCGTCTGGTCGTAGCGGAGCGCCCGAAGCGGCTCGATTGAGGTGCTGGTCGCGGCCCCTTGGGACATCGCGGGCAGTCTAATAGACTGCTCCCAGATGGCCGGAGCTACCTATGTCGCCGATCTCAAGGACGGTCAGGTGGTCGACGCCACCTTCGCCGTGCAGACCAAGCGGCGCCGGCGGACGCGGAGCGGCGACGCCTTCCTCTCGCTCGAGCTGGCCGACCGCACCGGCCGCGTCCCAGGGGTGCTGTGGACCGACGTGCACGTGATCGACCAGCGGTTCGCCGAGGGGGACACCGTCCGCGTGCTGGGCCGGGTGGGCAGCTACGACGGCCGCCTCCAGATCGAGCTGCGAGACCTGCAGCGGCTCGAGCAGGGGGATGCGCTCGAGCTCGTGCCCGGATCCCGCCGCGACGCCGAGACGCTCGACGGCATGATCGAGTTCCTGGCCGGAGAGATCCACCACGAGAGTCTGCGCGAGCTGGTGGGGACGTTCCTCGAGGACGGCGCGTTTCGCGACCGGCTGCGGGCCGCCCCGGCCAGCGAGACGCACCACGCCTACGCCGGCGGCCTGCTCGAGCACACCGTCGCGGTGGCCTCGATCTGCCGCGAGGCCGGGCAGCTCCACCCGCGGCTGAACGGCGACCTGCTGCTCGCCGCCGCGCTGCTGCACGACGTCGGCCGCACCGAGACGTTCCGGCCGGGGGTGACGATCAGCGTCTCCGACGAGGGCCGGCTGATCGGCCACGTGCTGGCCGGCGTGCGCATGATCGACGCCGCCGCGGGCCGCCGGCGGATCGACGAGGCCACGCTGCTGCCGCTGCTGAACGCGGTGGCCGGTCACCACGGGCCGCTCGAGGGGCGGCGGCTCGAGACCCCGGAGGCGGTCGCCCTCCACCACGCCAACTCGCTCGATTCGCGGATCGCCGAAGCGCTCTAGAGGCCGAGCATCCGCCGCCACAGCGGCCGGTGGCCGCCGTCGGCGGGCGGCTCGGCGTCGCGGTCGAGGAACTGCGAGACGTCGCCGTCGGGCTGCTCGGGAGGCTCCGCCCGCTGGCTTTCGCCGCCGATCTGAAGGCTCGGCACCTCGAGGTGCTCGGGCAGGTTCTCGATCCCGGCCCCGGTCAGGCCCAGCTGCACGACGCCGGGCGAGACGCGGATCACGTGCTCGAACGATACGAACCGGTCAGGCCCGCGACCGGCACGGATCTCGAAGCCCTCGAAGATGTCGACGTCACGGTCGCCGACGGTCTGCCTGACCGTGCCCACCTCGCTGCCGGCGGAGTCCAGCACGCGCCATCCCTGCTCCACCTCTGTCCAGGCGATCTCGAACACGGGTCTCTGCGGCTGATCGGTCATGGTGGTGGTGCGCCTCTCTCGACAACAGGCACACTACCCGTGTGCGCGAGTACTACAACATGCGGGCGCCCGAGTACGACGACTGGTACCACGGCACCGGGCTGCACGCCGACCGCGACCGGCCGGGCTGGGAGGCGGAGCTGGGCGAGCTGCAGGGCAAGCTGGCGGCGCTTCCCCCCGTCCGCACGCTGGACGTCGCCTGCGGCACCGGGTTCCTGACCCGGATGCTGGCGGGCGACGTCACCGCCCTCGATCAGAGCGCGGAGATGCTGGCCATCGCCCGCGAGCAGGCTCCGGACGCCCACCTCGTTCGCGGCGACGCCCTCGAGCTGCCGTTCGCCGACGGCGAGTTCGACCGGGTGTTCACCGGGCACTTCTACGGCCATCTCGACCCGCAGGAGCGGGCCCGGTTCCTAGCCGAGGCCTCCCGCCTGGCGCCGGAGCTGGTGGTGGTCGACTCGCATCTGCAGCCGGAGCAGCCGGCCGAGCTGATGCAGGAGCGGCAGCTGAAGGACGGCTCGCGGTACACCGTGCTGAAGCGGTACTTCTCGGGTGCCCGTCTGGCCGCCGAGCTGGGCGGCGGCGACGTGATGCACGACGGCGACTGGTTCGTGATGGTGCGGAAGAGCCGATGAGGCCGCCGGGGATCATCGCCGGAGGCGGCCTGCCGGATGGCGGCGGCTGGCGCGGCTGGCTGAGGCGGATCATGGCGCTGATCTTCCCCCGCCCGCCCAAGTCCTAGACCGCGGGAACCGTCCCGGCCGCCGGGCCCGTCGAACGGGTGATGAAGGCCACCCTCCTGATCGCCCTCGCCCTGCTCGGGGCCGCCTGCGGAAGCTCCGCCGCCCCGGGCACCGACGGCACGGTCAGCGCGCCGGCCGATGGGCGGCTGGTCGTCACCGAGCAGGGGAAGGAGCCGTGCTGCTACGTCGAGGGCTACATCCGGTTCCTACGCATCGAGTCGGGCTCGGGCACGGTGTTCGACGGCCGCTGGGAGGATGGAACGGCCTTCGCCCGCACGCTGCCGGCCGGCGAGTACCGGGTCACCCGCTACCTGCGCCCCTGCGACGGCAACTGCACGCTGCTCGACCCGGCGTCGGAGCGCTGCTCGATCCGGATCCCGGTCGGCGGGCCGGGCGAGACGCACCTGCGGGCGCTGCCGCAGGCCCTGGGCAGCTGCCGGCTGGCCGAAGCCGGCTAGACCTAGTCGCCCTCGGCGCCGACCGGGATGGCGGCGGGCACTTCGCCCTCGTGCACCGGTGCCGCGGCCCTGAAGCCGACCGCGCCGACGATCGCCGCAGCCACGGCGAACGCCGCGCCGGCCAGGAAGGCGGCGTGGTAGCCGCCGTTCAGGGCGGCCAGCTGCGCCTCACCGCTCGCGACCAGGCTGTCGGTGCGGGAGGCGGCCAGGCTGGCCAGGATCGACAGCCCCAGCGCGCCGCCCATCATGAAGGAGGTGTTGACGACACCTGACGCCAGCCCGGACTCCTCCGGCGCGACGTCGCTCATGGCGGCCAGCAGCAGCGGGTTGAAGGCGATGCCGGCGCCGAATGCGAGCAGCACCATGCTGGGCAGCACGTCGGTCACGTAGCTGCCGCCGACCGGCGCCCTCGCGAACAGCACCAGGCCGACGGCCGCGATCAGCAGCCCCACCGACGCCGGCCCGCGGATGCCGTACCTCATCACCAGCTTCGCCGACAGGCCGACGGAGAAGGCGCCCATGATCAGGTTCGGCGGCAGGAAGGCCAGCCCGACCTGGAACGGGCTGTAGTCGAGCACCAGCTGCAGGTACAGCGCGGACATGAAGAACCAGGCGAACATGGCGGCCGCCCAGAGAACGCCGACCACGTTCGACGTGGCCACGTTCCGCAGCCGGAACAGGCTCAGCGGCATCAGCGGAGACGCCACCCGCGACTCGATCACGAGGAACACGCCCAGCAGGACGACGGCGGCCCCCAGCAGGCCGAGCGTCTGGCCGGTCAGCCAGCCGGTGTCGTTGCCGTTCACGATCGCATACACCGCGAGCATCAGCGCGGCGGTCACGGTGACCGCGCCGCCGACATCGAGGTTGCCGCCGGCGCCGGCCCGTCGGGTAGCGGGAAGCAGCGTCACGCAGAGGGCGTAGACCACGACGCCGATCGGCAGGTTGACGAGGAAGATCCAGTGCCAGGACAGCAGGTCGGTCAACACGCCGCCCAGCAGCACGCCGATCGTCCCGCCGCCCGACATCACGAAGCCGAAGATGCCCATCGCCTTGGCCCGCTCGCCCGCTTCCGTGAACATGGTCATGATCAGCGACAGCGCGACCGCCGAGACCACCGCACCGCCCAGCCCCTGCACGGCGCGGGCGGCGATCAGCTGGTTCTGCGAGGTGGAGAGGCCGCAGGCCAGGGACGCCAGGGTGAACAGCGCGATGCCGGCCAGGAACAGCCGCCGGTGGCCGAACAGGTCGCCCAGCCGCCCGCCCAGCAGCAGGAACCCGCCGAACGTGAGCAGGTAGGCGTTCACGACCCACGCCAGCGAGGCCTGGGTGAAGCCGAGGTCGTCGCGGATCGACGGCAGGGCGACGTTCACGATCGTCGAATCGAGCACGATCATCAGGTCGCCCAGGCAGAGGATGTAGAGCGCCAGCCAGCGCCTTCGGCCCTCAACGCTCATGTCTGCCACCTCCTTCGATCTCGTCGCGGTCTGCGTTCGATGCAAAGACCCGCCCATGGTCCGAAACTCATCGGCCGCTCAGACGTTGAAC
>DATLLX010000087.1:0-2365 GCA_035537595.1 Gaiellales bacterium
ATCGAGACCCGGCTCGCCCAGCCCGATGCCTACACCGACCATGCCGCGCTGGCCGACGACGGCCGCCGCCATCAGCAGCTGCAGGAGGAGCTCGCCTACCTCTATCGCCAGTGGGAGCTGCACGCCGGCTGAGCCCGCCGCGCCCCGCGACTGTAAGGATTCTTTGACGGTTCCGATTGCTTCATTGCCAACACGGTGTTTCGCTTGCAGACTGGTGCAATGCAGGGGAACCGACCAGGCCGGGCACGGCGCAGGGCTCACTCGCGCGTGCTGCTGGTCGGGCTGACGCCGCTGCTGATGGAGGTGCTCTCGGGCCCGCTGTCGGGGATGGCCGAAGTGTCGGCGGTGCCGTTCCCCGGCGATGCGTTCGAGCAGGCGGTCGAGGATGTCCAGGCCGAGCTGGTGCTGGTCGACATCACGTATCTCGACGAGGCCCTGGTGCGGCCGCTGATGCTTCAGCGCTTCGCCGGCTCACCGGTCGTGCTGGCCTTCGTCTCCGAGAGCGGCGATGCCTGGTTCGACGACATGAACAGCAAGGTGTCCGGCCGGCTCACCCATGTCGATGCCGGACGCCTGATGGCGCTGATCGGCCGGCCCAACCTGACGCTCGTCGAGTCCTAGACCAGCCGGGTGGCGCCGTCGTACGTGGCGGAGAACCAGGGCGCTCCGAGGGGTGCGATCCGCACGACGTCTCCGGGGTGCGGGGCGTGAAGCACGTAGCCGTTGCCGATGTACATGCCGACGTGGCGAAGATCGTGGAAGAAGACCAGGTCTCCGATCCGCAGGTCGCCGACGGCGACGTGGACCCCGAGGCCGTACTGGGCGGCGGCGTAGTGCGGCAGCTGCACGCCGTGCCTCGACCACAGCCACATGATCAGCCCTGAGCAGTCGAAGCCGTTCTGGGGCGACGCGCCGGCCCACCGGTAGGGGACGCCGATCTGCTCCAGACCTTCGAGCGCCACCCGATCGCGGAGCACCGCCAGCGGATCGGTGCCGCCCCTGGATCGGATGTCGGCCTCGATCCAGCCCGCCGCCTGGAGCGCGAGATCGGCCTGCCCCGCGCTGCTGGCGGCAACGGCCAACCGCACCTCCCCCGCCAGCAGGAGCATCAGCTGCCGCCGCCGAGCAAGGTCGGCGACGATCCGTCGCCGCAGCCTGGCGACCTGGCCCCGTTTCGTGCGCGTCTGCTCGCGGGCCTGGGCCAGCTCCGCCCGATGCCGGGCGACGGCCTCCCGCTCCGCCCGCACCGCGGCGACCGCCTCGGCGATCGATGCGTCGAAGCGGTCGCGGGTCTCACTGACGGTGACGAACTCACCGAGGTCACCGGCTCCCAGGAGGATCGCGGCGTCCGTGGGCGACTGCGTCTTGTACGCGTCGACAAGCAGCTCGGCCAGCACCCGCACGTCGTGGGCGAGCTTCAGCCGCTCGGCACGCAGCCGGCGAACGGCGATCCGGATCCGGCCGTCGAGCACGTCGAGCCGCCAGGACAGCGCGTTATAGCGCTCCGTCAGTCGCTCCACCCGGTGGTCGAGCCGGGCCACGCGCGCCCTGGCGGCCGCGTACTCCGCCTTCTTGTCGGTGACGGTGTCGGCATGGGCAACGGCCGGTGCGAATGCCATGGCCGCGCTCAGCAGCACGAGCAATGCCGCGAGCAGCTTCACCGAAGCCGGTTCCGGGTCTCGCTCACAACCTGCTCGAACGGGACCCCGAGCGCGGACAGGAAAGCCGCACGAATATCGTCCTGTGAGAACCCCTCGCGCGCCCCGCGTCTGGGCAGGGCGGCGGCCAGCCGGCGAAGGGCGTCCACGCCGCCGTGCCGGTCGACGATGGTCTGCACCATCGCCATGGCGTCGAGATAGGCGTAGTGGATGCCGAGCAGATTGCGCAGCCCCCAGTCGGTCCATCGCCGCTGCCAGAGCTGGATGCTGTCCACGCCCGCATAGAAGTCGGCCAGCCGGTCATAGGAGATCGGCCAGATGCGATGGTCGCGCCGCCACCGATCCTCTTCGTACATGGCGACTCCCTCCACCAGGCTGTGCGGCGCGCCGCTCAGCCAGCTTCGGGTGGCGACATGCGTCAACTCGTGCACGACCATCGACTGCTGCGAGTCCTCGTCGAGCTGCTCCCACTCCGGCATGTCGACGTACGTGAAAGCGCTGTACTGCCAGCCGGCCGGCGTCCGCACCTTGCCGAGATCGATGTGCGCCAGCCGCTCGCCCTGGCGCTTGCTCTCGACCAGGAAGATCAGTGGGCGCCGGGCCGCCTTGCCGTCGCCCAGCCGCGACCAGATCTCGGGCACGGCGGCATCCGCCACCTGGAGGATGAACCGGGCCTCGACATCGTCAGCACCGGCACTCGCGACGAC
>DATLLX010000088.1:0-3665 GCA_035537595.1 Gaiellales bacterium
ACCAACCAGGTCTGCTTCTCGCTGCTCGACCGCCGCGCCGGCGAAGTGATGAGCGCCTTCTGTCTGGAACGCGGCATCGGGCTGCTCGCCTACGGCACCCTTGCCGGCGGGTTCCTGAGCGAGCGCTGGGTCGGCCGCCCCGAGCCCGATTCGATCGGCGACTGGAGCAAGCTGAAGTACCGGCGATTTATCGAAGCGGTTGGTGGCTGGAGTGCACTGCAGGCCGTGCTCGCGTCGCTTGCCGTCGTTGCCCGCCGGCATGGCGTCTCCGTCGCCAACGTGGCCACACGCTGGGTGCTCGAGCAGCCGGCGGTCGCCGCCGTGATCGTGGGCGCCCGGCTGGGCGAGCGCGAGCACCGGGCCGACAATCTGCGCCTGTTCGGCTTTGCCCTCGACGACGAGGATCGGGCCCGAATCGACGCGGCGTTGGTGCTCACCCGCCGCATTCCCGGCGACTGCGGCGACGAGTACCGGCGGCCGCCCTTCCTCACCGCCTCAGGCGACCTACGCCACCACCTGGGCGCCATGCCCCCTGTCTTTACCGCATCCGCCGTCCCCGGCCGGACCGACCGGCTGCTCGTCGACAGCGGCAGCGTCTGGGAACCGCTCGCGGGCTACAGCCGGGCGGTGCGGGTGGGCGACCGGATCCTGGTCAGCGGGACCACGGCGACCCATGGTTCAGGCGAGGTGGTCTGCCCGGGCGATCCCTATGGCCAAACTGTCTATGTGCTCGACAAGATCGCGGCCAGCCTCGCCGCGCTCGGCGGGTCGCTGGACGACGTGGTGCGCACGCGCATCTACGTCCGGGACGCAAGCATGTGGGAACCGGTCGCCCGTGCTCACGGCCGCCGCTTCGGCGCGATCCGCCCGGCCAACACCCTGGTCGAGGCCAGGCTGATCGGCGACTACGAGGTCGAGATCGAGGCCGAGGCCGTGGTCGGCTGACGCTGCCGGGGTGTACCTGCCTTGCTTCGGGGGCGGTCGATGCCTAGGGTCGCGCCGGTTTGTCCACGGCGATGGGAAGCGGTGATGGCGGAGACGTCGGGCACGGCTAAGGTGCGCGAGGCGGTGGCGGTGTTCGACGACGTATCGAGCCTGGAGGGCGCCGTCGACGATCTGCGCGCCGCGGGATTCGCCAAGGACCAGATCAGCCTGCTCGCGGCGCATGAGGCGGTCGAGCGCAAGCTCGGCCACATGTATCGCCGGGTCGAGGAGCTGGAGGACGAGCCCTCGGCTCCGCGCACCGCGTTCGTCTCGGGCAAGAACATGGATGCACGCGAGAACCGGCTCCTGGGCTCGCTGACCATCCTGCCGACGGTGATCGCCGCCGGCACGGTGGTCGCAACGGCGGGAGCGGTCGCTGCCGCCATCGTCGGTACCGCCGTCGCGGGGGCGCTGCTCGGCACCGTCTTCGGGCATTGGATGGACCGGCGCCACGCCGACTGGCTCCAGGAGCAGCTCGACCACGGCGGAATCCTGCTTTGGGTCCGCACCCCGACCGCGGATGACGAACGCAAGGCCATGGACGTCCTGACCCGATACTCGGCCCACGACGTCCACATCCACGAGATCCCGGCGCCCGCCTGACCCGGCACGACTCCCGTGCCCAAGGTCAGCCTGTGGTACGGGCGATCGCCTAATGCTATGATTTCAACCGAGCAGAGGCTGGATTTCAAGCGGCGCAGGCGCGGGAGAGGATGCAACCGTGGGGCGAATGGCGCCCGTACTTTGCCTGCTGATGCTCGCCGCGTGCGGCGACGGTGCTGGTCCTGCGTCACCGTCCATCCCCAGCTCGCCGCCACCGGCCGCAATCGCGCCGGCAGCACCGCAGGCCCCCCCTACCCCGGCGCCACATCGCGGCTACACCGAGGAAGTGGATGACCTCCTGCGCTCGTTGGAGAGTAGCGATGCCCAATCTGGGGCATCCTCACGTGTGGCGCCTCGGTCCGCCGCGCCCGCAGTGATCTACACCATTCCTCGGGCAAGTGACGCAGGGCCGGTACACACCACCGAGATCGCGTCCTATCAGGAGAACCTCGACACTTGCCTGGACGGGCGCTTCCCGGCGTTCTGCGATCACGACAAGCTGACCTCGTTCGACGAAGCGCGCGTGCGCGAGGCGGAGTATCAGGCCAATCAAGTCACCTGCATCGATCCGCAGTGGCAGCATCTTTGCCGCCCGGAGCTGTTGCCGAACGGGACGCCGCCGTCCCCAGCGCCCGGGACGAGCGGCCCAGTGCCGGTCGCGCCCTAATGGGCTGCGTCCACGTCGGCTCGCCCGGGGTATCTGCGTCTCTGGTCGTCACCGAATGGAGTGCTGGTCACTGTCCAAATCGCTGCAATTGCACGCAGGTCGCCAACAGTCCTCACCGTAGAGAGCAGAATTGATTCCCGAACCAGCGGGTAGTAGATATATACTACATTGTGAAGATACCTTGGCGGCGAGGCAAAAACGATTTTCCGATGGCATGCAAATGGGCTGACGCCTAAAGTCGGTGTGAAGGCTCCGCTCTGGCGGAGCGCTCGGGAGGCCGCAGTGGCGGAGATGCAATCCAGAGGTACCGGGCCGCGACGCGAGGACGTTGCTGCCAAGCAGCTGATCGAGCGCAATCGCGCCACGATCGAGCGGCTGGCGGATCAACTGTCGAATGGTGCCTTCTCGGCATCGCGTCGGCCCAGACCCGAGCCGCAGCCCGACGGGCTGATGATTCATGTCCTGGGCGGGCGTCCGGAGAGCGAGACGCCGCGGCCTTATGTTCGGATCAGCCCCAACGACCGGGTCGTGCTGGCCGACCATGCCACCGGCAGACAGCTGGATTTCCTCGGTCAGATCCGGCGCGACGGCGGCAAGCGCAGATTCGTACTGGCCATTCGGGCGAACGGGTTCTTCGCCGAGGTGGCGGCGGACAGGGCGAGCAGTCTGGCCGACCTCGACGGCGCCCAACTCACGGCCGACTTCGGCGAGGATCGATTGGCCGCCGAGATCGGAAGCCGTCTCGGCATCGAGTAGCTCCCCGAGCTGGCGGTCGCCGCACGCAACCGGGGCGGGGCTCTTCACCGCCCACAAACGGAAGCAGCCTTTGGGTCAGAGCAAGCCGAAGCTGTCATTGCCTGCAGGCCCGGATAACCGGGTCGACTATGACGAGGGCGCGATCATGCGCGCATGGGAGAGCTTCGTCGCCGATGGCGATGACAACGCCCGCCTCGACACCCATGTGCGACCGCTGATCCAACAATCCTGGCACCGCTGTGCTCTGAGCTCGATCGATGCCAGCCGCGGCGAGGCGCCGCTCGACCTCCTCCTCGTCGCGGGCGAGCGGCTCCGCCACGCCAGCCAGGAGCTGCGGGACGCGGCCCGCGATTCGTTTGGCCGGGTCGGCCGCCTGCTGAGCGGCTTCGGCCACGAGGTGAAGCTGATCGCACCCGAGGCGGTGAGGCCGTTCGTCAAGAGGGGCAGGAAGAACGACGCCGCCGACGCCGCGGCCCTGTGCGTGGCCGGGACACGGCCCGAGACGAGGTTCGTGCCGATCAAGAGCGTGGAGCAGCAGGCCGTGCTGGCCCTGCACGCGGGCAGGTCGCTGCTGGTGAAGCGACAGACCATGGTGGCGAACGCCCTGCGCGGCTTGGCCGGCGAGTTCGGGGTCACCGTGCCCAGGGGTCTGCAC
>DATLLX010000089.1:0-2663 GCA_035537595.1 Gaiellales bacterium
CTATGAAGCTCGGCGCGTATCTGATCGACCTACGACCGCTGAGCATCCCGGAATTCCGTCGATTGTGGACGGCTTCGGCCATGTCGGCGATTGGTGGGTCGTTCAGCCTGATCGCGGTGCCGACGCAGCTGTTCACGATGACGGGTTCGTCGGCCGCGGTCGGCCTGGCCGCGGTGGTGTCGCTGGCGACGCTCGTCGTGGCGGCCCTCTGGTTCGGCGCGCTGGCCGACACGATGGACCGACGGCGGCTGCTGCTGGCCGGGAACGCCGGGCTGGGGCTCACCTACCTCGGCCTATGGCTGCATTCGATGCTGGGCTTTGACTCTGTCGCGGTGCTCCTGCTGCTGGTCGCGCTGCAGGGCGTGAGCTATGGCGCCACCATGACGACGATGGGCGCGGCGGTGCCTCGCGTCGTGCCGGGTGAGCTGCTCGTCGCGGCCAACAGCCTCAGCTCGCTGACCCGCAACACCGGAGCCGTCGTCGGGCCGCTGCTGGCGGGCGCGTTGATTCCCCTGACCGGCCTCGGCTGGCTGTACCTGTTCGACGCGGCCGCCCTGGCCTTCGTCGTCTCGGCGGTGGCGGCGCTGCCGCCGATCCTGCCGGCCGCCGGTGCGACGAGGGCGCGAGGCATCGTGCACCAGCTGGGCGAGGGCTTCGTCTATCTGAGCCGGCAGCGCGTGCTCGTCGCCATCCTCGCCGTCGACCTGTGCGCGATGGTGCTGGCCCTCCCGGTCGCGCTCTTCCCCGAGGTGGCTGAGCGCACGTTCGGCGGCCCGGTCGGCGGCGGAACCCAGCTCGGGCTGCTCTTCGCCGCCTACCCGGCCGGCGTGTTCGTGGCCGGGCTGCTCTCCGGCACGTTCAGCCGGGCCCGGCGACATGGGGCGCTGATGGCGACGGCCGCGATAATCTGGGGCGCGTTGGTGGTGGCGTTCGCGTTGGCCACCACCCTGTGGGTGGGGCTCGCCCTGCTCGTGGCGGGCGGCGCGGTCAACTTCGTGCTGAGCACCTTCCGCAACGCCATCTCGCAGGCCTACACCGACGACGCGCTGCGGGGACGGATCCAGGGCGCCCTCGTGGTCGTGCTCATGGGCGGCCCGCAGCTGGCCAACCTTGTGCACGGCTTCGGTGGGGCGGCCATCGGGGCCCGCTGGGCGATCGGCGTGGGCGGCGCGCTGTGCGTGCTGGCCGTGGCCGCGATCGTGTGGGCGGTGCCGCAGCTGTGGCGCTACGACTCCGCCAGGACGCCTGAGCGGGAGCGGGCGGCTACGTGAGCGGGGTGGTCCGAGGGTTCGGCGCGATGGCGAGCACCTCGACCTCCAGGAGCGCGCCGGCCAGAAAGAGCCGGCTCACCTCGACGGTGGTGCTGGCCGGCCGGAGCGCGCCAAAGGCCTTTGACCGCGCCGCGCCGTAGCCGGGTAGGTCGTCGAGGCTTGTCATGAACGTCCGCACGTGGAGGACATCGGCGAAGGCTGCGCCGTGGCCCGCCAGGATGGCGCCGATGATGTCGAAGATGCGCGTGGTCTGGGCCTCGATGTCACCAGGGCCCACGATCTCGCCGGCGTCGTCCACGGCGACCTGACCGGAGAGCACGAGCAGCGCCCCGCCGTCGAGGTCGACCCGAGCGACATGGGCGAACCGGTCGCCGAACGGTGCCGAGACGGTCGGCGGGTTGTCGAGTACGAGTCGCATGATGCTCCTTAGACGATGGCGGAAAGATCGGCCCGTCGGTCGGGGAAGGCGGACACAGCGTCGGACGCCGCACGCGCCACCGGTGCGGCTCGGCCGGCGAGCGCATCGACCGCGAGGCGAATGTCCTTTGTGGCGAGTTCGATGGCGAACTGGACACCGGCTGATCGTGCCCGCTGGGCCGAGCCGGACAGCGCGCCAGCCGTGAGGATGTCCCAGGCGTCATTCGGCGGCACGCCGAGCGCATCCGCCACGGCCAGCGCGTCCGCGAGCGCGGCCATTCCCGTGACCAGGGCGGTGTTGTTCACCAGCTTGAGCGCCGCGCCCGAGCCGAGTGGCCCGCAGCGACGAATGGTGCCGAGCACGCGGAGCACCGGCTCGACCTCGTCGATGGTGGATGATTCGCCTCCGACCAGGAGCCGTAGCTGGCCAGCCGCGGCCGCGGCCGGCCCGCCACCGACCGGCGCGTCGATCAGCCGCACCGGAGCGGGGAGCATGGTGGCCAGCGATCGGACTCCGGCCGGGCCGATGGTCGACATCTCGACCACCGTCGCGTGTGGAGCGAGCCCGGCCGCCGCGTCGCCCAGGACCGAGCGGACGGCAGTGACGTCGGAGAGCATGGTGATCACCAGCGGCGACTCCCGCACGGCTTCGGCTGGCGTGGCCGCGATGCGCGCACCCTGGTCGCCCAGGGCCTTGGCCCGCGCGTCCGTGCGGTTCCAGACGGTGACGTCGTGGCCCGTGGAGAGCAGCCGGGTCGCGATCGAGCTGCCCATGTTTCCCATGCCGAGCACGGTGACGGAGTCGCGAGTCGTCCCGCGATCCGGTTCTTGTGAGCGGGACGATCCGCGACCTCTTGATCTCATGCGTCGACCCTACGCAGCCCACCAGGTATGCGACCAACGATGATTTCGCACCCCTGCCATGCCGAACTAGCATGGCGGCGTGCAGGTCGAATCGCTCGAAGTCTTCCGCAT
>DATLLX010000090.1:0-2415 GCA_035537595.1 Gaiellales bacterium
CCGTAGCGTTAGCCGCCGTACCAGGGTCGGTCGGAGCGCGACGTACGGATCTGAACGGCACGGGCCGGTGGGCCGAGCTACTCGCGGCGCTCGCGGACGGGGCGACGAACGGCTAGCATCGGCTCGATGCTGCGAGTTGCCAATATTGGCTCGGGCCGGCCGTTCCTGGCCACGCTGGTCGACGGCCTGCTTGCCCGCGACGGGCTCGCCGACCTCCTTCTCCTACTGCCGAGCCGGCGCGCCTGCCTCGCGGCGCGCGAGGCATTTCAGACACTGAGCGGCGGCGCGCCGCTGCTCCTGCCGCGGATCTTGGCAGTCGGCGAGCCCGACGAGGGCGAGCTAGCATTGTCCGGGGCGCTGGAACTCTCGCTACCTCCAGTCCTGCCGCCCCTTCGGCGCCGCCTTCTTCTGATGCGGCTGGTGCTGGCGCGCTCGCCCGAGATGGCCCACGAACAGGCGGTGCGGCTCGCTGGGGAGCTGGAGCGCTTTCTCGACGAGCTGCACAATGAGGAAGTGGAGCTCGACCGGCTCGATGACTTGGTCCCGGCCAGCCTCGCGGAGCATTGGCAGGAGTCGCTGACGTTCCTCGGCCTCCTACGAACCGCTTGGCCAAGTCTGCTGGAAGCGGAAGGGCGGCTGGAGGCGACGCGTCGGCGGCGGCTGCTCCTCGACGCGCTGGCGACACTGTGGCGGGAACGCCCGCCCGCGGGAGGCGTCGTCGCCGCCGGCATCACCGGCACGATTCCCGCCGTGGCCCGCCTGCTCGCCACCGTGGCGCGGCTACCACGGGGTGAGGTCGTTCTGCAGGGCCTCGACCGTGCGCTCGACGACCGTGCCTGGGAGGCAATCGAACCGGTCCACCCCCAGTACGGCATTAGGCGCCTGCTTGGAGTGATCGGCATCAAACGCGACGCGGTACCCGACTGGCCTGCAACTGCCGGGCACGCGCCGCCGTCGCCGCGTCAGCGTCTCTGGGCCGAAAGCTTCCGGCCCGCCGCGCTGACCGAGGCCTGGCGCGATCTCCAGCTCGACCCTGCCGCCGTGACCGGCATCGAGGTCGACGTGGCATCCGATCCGGCAAGCGAGGCCTTGCGCATCGCGCTCCGCCTGCGCGAGGCCCTGGAGGCTCCGGACCGCAAGGCCGTCCTGATCACGCCGAGCCGCAGCCTCGGCCGCCGGGTGGCGGCAGAGATGCGTCGCTGGGGTATCGCTCTCGACGACAGTGCCGGCCTGCCGCTCGACCAGACGCCGCCCGGCGGCTTCCTCCTGCTGACCGCCCTGCTGGCCGCGGGCGACACCTCGCCGGTCGACCGGTTGGCTGCGCTAAAGCATCCTCTCGCTGCCGGTGGGATGGTGCGCGCAGAGTTTCGGGAGCGCGCCCGCCGCCTCGACCGCAGTGCATTGCGCGGACCGCGACGGGAAGGCGGGCTCGCGGGTTTAGTCGGCGCACTCGCCGAGGTGGAAGGCACTGCGGAACTGCGCCCTTGGCTCGACGGGATCGCCGCCGCGGCCCTGCCGCTCACGTCCGCGCTCGAGACCGCTGAACTGCCCCTGGCGGAGATCCTGGCTCGGCATCTCGCCTTCTCGGAGTGGCTCGCGGCAGACGAGAGCGGCGACCCGGGCGAGCTATGGGCGCGCGAAGCCGGTCGCGCCGCCCGAGAGTTCATGGCCGTACTGGCCGAGGCCGCCGACGCCGCGGGCAGCATACCGTCCATCGCGTACCCACCGCTGCTCGCCATCCTAATGTCGACGTCGAACGTGCGGCCGGACCGTCCCGCGCACCCTCGCCTCGCGGTTCTCGGTCAGCTCGAGGGCAGGCTGGTCGACGCCGACGTGGTCATTCTGGGCGGACTCAACGAGGGCAGCTGGCCGCCCGCACCCGATTCGGGCCCCTGGCTGAACCGGGCCATGCGCGCCGGCATGGGGCTGCCGCCAGCGGAGCAGGCGATCGGTATCGCCGCGCACGCCTTCTTGGCCGCCGCGGGCGCCCGCGAGCTGGTGCTGAGCCGGGCCGCCAAGGACGAGCATGGGACACCCACGGTGGCGTCGCGGTGGCTGGTGCGGCTACAGGCCCTGCTGTCTGCGACCGGGTCGCCAGCCCCCGGCCGGGCCGAGATTGCAGGCTGGGCGGGCCGTCTAGATGAGCCCGACGGCCCGCCGCGCCCGATCCCGCGGCCGCAGCCACGACCACCGCTCTCGGCCCGGCCGCGTGAGCTCTGGGTCTCGGACGTCGAGCGGCTGATGCGGAATCCCTACGCTGTCTATGCGAGCCGCATTCTGTCCCTGCGGGCGCTCGACCCGCTCGATGCAGACCCCGGCGGCGCAGAGCGGGGCCAGATCGTCCACGCCGCGCTGGACGAGTTCGTGCGCCGCTGGCCCGGTGCGCTGCCACCCGATCCGGGCTCAGAGCTGCTG
>DATLLX010000091.1:0-5863 GCA_035537595.1 Gaiellales bacterium
GTCGGCGACCGTGCGGACGCCCGACGGCGAGCACGTGCTGGGGCCGTGGGACGCGGTCTGCTTCGCGATCGGCGAGGCCGGCGCGCACAAGGTGACGAACGACACCGGCGACCCGCTGCGGGTGGCCATGCTGTCGACCAGGCGGACGGTCAGCGTGTGCGTGTATCCGGACTCCGAGAAGGTCGGCGTCTGGCCGCCCGGCAAGCTGTTCCGGCTCGGCGACGCAGTCGACTACTGGGAGGGTGAGGTGTGAGCGACCCCGGCCGTCAGGATCCGGTGGCGCGGGATGAGGTCGAGGCGCTGGTCGCCGCCCGCCGGGAGCTGCCGGAGGGGCATGACCAGGAGCTGATCGACGCGTTCATGGAGCGGGTCTCCGCCGAGATCGACGCGCGGGTCGACCAGCGGCTGGCGGAGCAGGAGGACGACGACTACGACCCGATGCCTGGGCAGATCGGCGTCGCCATCGGCTCGATCGCGCTGGGCATTCCGGTGACCGCCGTGGCCGGGAGCACGGCCGAACTGCCGGGCGTGGTGGTGGCTTGGATCGGCATCGTCCTGGTCAACGTGCTGTTCGCGCGATCCCGCCGCTAGAGGCCCCTTGGCAGGATTCGTCCCGCCGGGCCGGTAAAGTGTCCGGTAATGAGCGTCCGTGACTTCTGGAACCGCACCCAGGTCTACTTCGGAATCAAGGAGGAGGACTGGGACGACGACTACTTCGACGACGACGGCTCGGCCGCCCACGAGGACCTCGAGCGGACGTACAGCGAGCGGCCCAACGTCCGCCGCCTGAACCCCCGCCGGCGGGCCGGCGCCGACTTCGACGAGATCTTCTCCGACGAGCCGCCGGAGCGAGTGGTCTCCGCCCGCGGCCGGGCGCGGGCGGCCAGTAACGGCCACGCCCAGACCCCGCGACCGGCGCCGCAGGTCGGCCTGGTCGTGCCCAAGTCGTTCAACGACGCGCAGAAGGTGGCCGACAGCCTCAAGTCGGACGTCCCTGTGATCGTCAACCTGCAGACCGCCGAGTCCGACCTGGCCAAGCGCCTGATCGACTTCTCGAGCGGCCTCACCTACGCGCTCGACGGCTCCATGCAGCGGGTCGCCGACCGCGTGTTCCTGCTCACGCCGGCCAGCGTCAGCGTCACCGCCGAGGACAAGGCGATGCTGATGGAGCGCGGCTTCTTCAACCAGTACTAGCCAGGGTCACCGGCGGGAGCGCATGTGCCCTACCGGGGCGCCGAGGACGTGGTGATCTGCCGGTGGCTGTCAGGCGTGCCCCCGACCAGCCAGGTGCTGCGATGCGACGGACCACGCTGCTCCACGTACGTGGGCGCGGTGTCGATCCGGTGTCGCCGCTCGGCCGACATCAAGCGGAGGAAGTACGGCTTCAACGCCATGTGGCAACCCTACACCCGGCGGGTCTCAGGCGTCGGCCAGCCAGCGAGCGCAGTCGACCATCCGGTCGTGGGCACCGCCCGAGTCGACGCCCCAGGCCAGGGCATGGACGATCGCCCAGCCCCGCACCCGCTCCCGGTCGAGGCCGAGCTCCCTGGACAGCAGGTCGAGCCGGTGCCGCACGGTGGCCTCGGTGATCGTGTCCCGGCGGTCGCGGATCAGCGACGCGAGATCGAACTCGCGCTCACCGACCAGCGGCTTGGGGTCGATCGCCAGCCACGGCCGGCGCTCGGCCCGCAGGATGTTGCCCCCGTGGAGATCCTGGTGCAGCACGACCTGCTCGCCCTGAGCGGTCGCCAGCTCCCCCGCCAGCCGCCCGGCCAGCGCCGCCAGCTCCGGTTCGTACGGCCTCCCGGCCGCCTCGCAGGTGGCCGGGATCTCGGTCGCCCAGCGGGCGGCGTCCTGGGCCAGGGGGCGGAAGCGGTGGCCGGCCCGGGGGCGCTGCCACAGCTCCCGCAGCACCGCGGCGGCGATCCGGCAGGCCTCGTCGTCGTCCTCGACGTCCCAAAGCGGCGTTCCCGGCACCAGCCGTTCCAGCAGGATCGCGCCCGGCTCCGCGCGGAGCGCTCGCGCAGCGCCGCGGCCGGCGTAGTGCTCGAGCGCCTCCGGCTCCTGCTCGTTCTCGAGGTCGGGCAGAAACACCTTGAGCACCGCCTGGGAGCCGCCCGAACGCGTTACCGGGGCCACCCACGACACGGCGCCGCCGTCGCCGTACGGCTCGTCCGCCCGCACGTGCCAGCGCCGCTCCAGATCGCCCACCAGCGCCGGCAGTGAGTCCAGCCACCGCTCGCCCGCCGGCCCGTGCCAGTGGACGATGTTCTCCGCCAGCTGCGAGGGGATCGTGACCATGCGGCTGGCGGGACTCTAATCGTCGAGGCTTCGGGTACGCTCTCCGCTCCGTGAGCGGCAACTCCGACACCGTGCTGGGTCTGATCGGCGCCGGCAACATGGCCAGTGCGATGGTGCGCGGGTGGGCCCGCGAAGATCCCGGCGTGGGCGACCGGCTGCTGGTCACCGACCGCGGATCGGGCCGGGCCGCCGCGCTCGCCGCGGCCCATGGCATCGGCCACGTCGAGTCGAACGAGGAGCTCGTCCGCCGCTCCGACATCGTCGTCCTGTGCGTGAAGCCGGTCGATGTCGAGCGGGTGCTGCGCGACGTCTCGGAGCTGATCACGCCTGGCAAGGCGATCGCGTCGGTCGCCGCCGGCGTGCGCACGGCCACCCTGGAGACCATCCTCGACGTCGACGCCCCAGTCTTCCGGTTCATGCCCAACGTCGGCGTGCAGGTGGGCCAGGGCACGCTCGCCTACTCGTCCGGGCGGTTCACCCACACCGCGGCCGAGGAGCGGGTGCTGGAGGCGTTCCGCAAGCTGGGCGAGGTGGTGCCGCTGGACGAGCGCCAGTTCGATGCGGCCACGGCGCTGTCGGGGTCGGGGCCCGCCTTCCTGGCCCTGATCGTGGAGGCGTTCGAGGACGCCGGCATCGTCAGCGGGCTCAGCTACGCACAGGCGCGGACGCTGATCCTGTCGACGATCACCGGCACGGCCGGGTTGCTGCGGGAGGAGGACGTGCCCTGCAGCGTGCTTCGCCGGATGGTCACCTCGCCGGGGGGGACGGCCGCGGCCGGTCTGGCGGAGATGGAGCGGCAGGGCACCCGGGCCTCGATCATCGACGGGGTGTCGGCGGCGATGCGCCGGGCCGGCGAGCTAGGGTAGCGCCGCATGGACACGGTGATCTCGCTGATCAACTGGGTGTTCACGATCTACATGCTGTTCCTGATCGTGCACATCCTGCTGTCCTGGTTCCAGCTGCCGTACAACATCTGGCTGGGCCGGATCCGAGGAGTGCTGTACGACACGGTCGAGCCGTATCTGCGGATCTTCCGCGGGATCATCCCGCCGATCGGGATGTTCGACCTCTCGCCGCTGATCGCGATCATCGTGCTCCAGCTGGCGCGGGCGATCATCGTCTCGGTGCTGCGGAGCTTCACGTAGCCCGGCGGGGAGGAGTCGCCGGACGGGCGCCGAACCCCGTCCGCATGTCACTTTCACCCGTTGAACTCAAGCACCAGCGCCCCCGCCGCCGCCTGATCGGATACCGCTGCGACGAGGTGGACGAGATCATGGTGCACGCCACCGAGGCGTACGAGGCCGTGTGGCGCGACCGCGCCAATCTCGAGGACCGCGTCCACGAGCTGGAGACCAAGCTCGGCGAGCTGCGCGGCACCGAGACGGCGATGCGCGACGCGCTGCTGACGGCCCAGCGGGCCGCCGACGACATGAAGTCTTCGGCCGGGCAGCAGGCGGACCTGGCCGTCCGCGAAGCCGAGGCCAAGGCTCGTGAGATCGTCAACAAGGCCTACGCCGAACGTTCGCGGGTGCAGCGCGACGTCGAGCGCCTGCGGGCCGAGGAGCAGCGCTTCCGGGCTCGCCTCCGCTCGCTGCTCGGGTCGACGCTCCAGACGGTGCGCGATCATGAGGAGCTGCTCGTCACGGCCGGCGACCCGCCCCGGCGCTGATCGGCCCGCGGAGCTCCGGTGTGGCATGACATCTTCAGCCTTCCGCTCCCGGTCGGCGAGAAGATCCTCCGTGCGCTGCTCATCTACCTGTTCCTGATCGTCGCCTTCCGGATCGCCGGTAAGCGGGAGCTGGGCCAGTCGAACACGCTCGACCTGGCCGTGCTGCTGCTGGTGGCCAACGCCGTGCAGAACGGCATCATCGGCCCCGACGACAGCGTCACCGGCGCCGTGATCGGGGCGGCCGCGCTGTTCACCCTGAACGGCCTGGTGTCGCGCAGCGTGTTCTGGCTTCCATGGCTCCAGCCGCTGGTCGAGGGCCAGCCGACCGTCCTGATCGAGCACGGCAAGGTGCTGCGGCACGCCCTGCGTCGTGAGGACGTGTCGCTGCCCGAGCTGCGGTCGATCGCCCGCCGGCAGGGGTACGCCGACCTGGGCGAGGTGGAGACCGCGATCCTCGAGATCAACGGCACGGTGACCATGTTCAGGAAGGACGAGCCGCACCGCTACCACCCGGACATGGCCGACACGGCACCCGCTGTCTGACGCCGCCGGCCCGGGACTGGGCCGAAGGGGCAGGGGTATACTCGGACAGGGGCCCTGCCACCGCGTTTCCGACCGTTCATGACCCAACCAGTGACCAGGCTGCGCGTCCGCGTCTCGCCGGGAGCAGCGCGCTCCTCGGTCGTCGCTGGCATGCGGATGCTGACGGGAACGGGGGGCCGGGGCACGATGGTCGAAATCCGGGACTGCGGCCCTGCGCGCACCGACGCGTCCTGGCCGCAGCCTCCGGCGAACGAGAGGAGACGGTGTGAGCGTTGATCTGGAGCAGGCCCGGCAGAAGCTCGTCGCGGAGCGGGACCGCGTGGCCGCTGAGCTGGAGGAGCTGCAGGAGGACCTGGGCACCTCGCTGGAGGACGCCACCGACGAGGACGGCGTCGACTCGCATCTCGGCGACAGCGCGACCGAGACCCTCGACCGCGAGGTCGAGCAGGGCCTCGAGGACAACGCAGAGCGTCTGCTGGCCGGCATCGAGGCGGCGCTGCAGCGGATCGAGGACGGCACCTACGGCATCTGCGAGCGGTGTGGGGAGCCGATCGACGAGGCCCGGCTGGAGGCGTTGCCACACGCGACGAAATGCATCGAATGCAAGAGGCTGGAGGAACGGGGCTGATCGAGCAGCTGCCCGATCCGCAGCCGGAGCCCGAGCGGGCCGGCTCGCTCCAGTGGGTCGGGATGGTCTCGGTGGCGGCCGCGGCCGTCGCCGCCGACCAGGTGACGAAGCATTTGATCGTC
Source organism: Gaiellales bacterium (assembly GCA_035537595.1). GTDB lineage: Bacteria > Actinomycetota > Thermoleophilia > Gaiellales > JAICJC01 > DATLLX01. The sequence goes on from DATLLX010000091.1 coordinate 5,264, forward strand.
GCCAACATGGCCCTGGGCGAGAGCCGGGAGCTGTTCCCGTTCCTCTCGATCAGCCATGTCCGCAACGACGGCATCGCCTTCGGCATCTTCCCCGGCAGGCTCGAGGTGATCACGCTCCTGACCGCCGTGGCGGTGGCCTGGATGCTCGTCCACTTCGCCCGTTCCGGGTCGCGGCATGCCCTGTTCCCGGTCGCGCTGGGCCTGCTGATCGGCGGGTCGGTCAGCAACCTCGCCGACCGGCTGCGGCTCGGCTATGTCGTCGACTTCATCGACGTCAGCCACTGGCCGACGTTCAACCTCGCAGACACCTTCATCGTCTCCGGAGTGATCCTGCTCCTGATCGGGCTTTCCCGGCTGGAACGGGGGCGGCCGGCGCCGCACGCCGAGACGGTCGATGCATGACCGGCTGGTGACGCCGCAGCAGGCGGGGATGCGGCTCGACCGCTTCCTGGCCGCGGCCGACGAGGTGGGCACCCGGGCGCGGGCGGAACGGCTGATCGAGACCGGCGAGGTGCTGGTCGACGGCGACCGGCGGCCGAAAAGCTTTCGCCTCGTCGAGGGGGCGACGGTCACATTCCCCGAACCGGAGCCGGCCACGCT
>DATLLX010000092.1:0-28362 GCA_035537595.1 Gaiellales bacterium
ACCTCGGAAGGCCCGTGCACCCCCTGGGGCTGGTGGGCCGACGCCGGGTCGGCGGCCTCGTCGCCGCCATCCAGCCGGTAGCGATAGCGCCGGCCGGGCGCCACCCCGTCCAGCTCCGCGGCGAACCAGCCGTCGCCCGCGGGACGAAGCGGGTGGCGCTCGTCCGGGTCGAGCAGGTGCACCTCGACCGCTCCGGCACGGGGCGCCCAGACGGTGAAGGACGTGGCGCCGCCGCCCGTCGAGCGGGCACCGGGGATCGGCCTGCTCACGCGCCCGGCTCGTGCACGAACAGGGCGAACCCGAGCGGCGGCAGGGTCAGCGTCAGCGACTGCTCCCGGCCGTGCAGCGGCTCGGCGGACGTGTCCACTCCGCCCAGATTGCCGGCGCCGCTGCCGCCGTAGATCTCCGCATCGGAGTTCAGCACCTCGCGCCAGCGTCCGGGCAGCGGGGCGCCCACCCGGTAGTGCGTCCGCAGCACGGGCGTGAAGTTGCAGACCGCCAGCGCCGTGCCACCGCCGGCGGAATGCCGGGCGAATGCCAGCACCCCGGCCTCGGCATCGTGCACGTGAACCCACTCGAAACCGTGCGGGTCGGAGTCGAGCTCGTGCAGCTCCGGCTGCGACCGGTAGGCCGCGTTCAGGTCGGCCATCCACCGCCGCAGGCCGTCGTGGCCGGGCTCGGCGAGCAGGTGCCAGTCGAGGCTGCGGTCGTGGTGCCACTCCCGCCGCTGGCCGAACTCGCCGCCCATGAACAGCAGCTTCTTGCCGGGCACGCCGTACATGTAGCCCAGCAGCAGCCGCAGGTTGGCCCGCTGCTGCCACTCGTTCCCGGGCATCTTGTCGATCAGCGATCCCTTTCCGTGCACCACCTCGTCGTGCGACAGCGGCAGCACGTAGTTCTCGGTGAAGGCGTACAGCCCGCGGAACGTCAGCATGTGGTGGTGGTGGCTGCGGTACACCGGGTCCTGCTGCATGTAGGACAGCGTGTCGTGCATCCAGCCCATGTCCCACTTGAATCCGAAGCCGAGGCCGCCCAGGTAGGTGGGGCGCGACACCATCGGCCACGCGGTCGATTCCTCGGCGTAGGTCTGGACGCCCTCATGCCGCTCGTAGATCGCCGTGTTCAGGGCCCGCATCACCTCGATCGCCTCGATGTTCTCGCGTCCGCCGTAGCGGTTGGGCACCCACTCGCCCTCCTTGCGGGAGTAGTCGAGGTAGAGCATCGAGGCCACGGCGTCCACCCGCAGGCCGTCGGCGTGGTAGCGGTCGAGCCAGTGCATCCCGCTCGAGATCAGGAAGCTGCGGACCTCGTTGCGGCCGTAGTTGAAGATGTAGCTGCCCCAATCCGGGTGGAAGCCCTGCCGCGGATCGGCGTGCTCGTACAGGTGGGTGCCGTCGAACAGCGCCAGCCCGTGAGGATCGGTCGCGAAATGCGACGGCACCCAGTCCAGCACCACGCCGATGCCGGCGCGGTGCAGCGCCTCGGTCAGCGCCATGAATTCCTGCGGCGTCCCGAACCGGCTGGTGGGGGCGAAGTATCCGGTCGACTGGTAGCCCCAGGAGCCGGTGAACGGGTGCTCCATCACGGGCAGGAACTCGACGTGGGTGAACCCCATCTCCGTGAGGTAGGGCGGCAGCTGCTCGGCCAGCTCCAGGTAGGTCAAGGGCCGGTCGCCGTCCTCGGGCTTCTTCCGCCACGACCCCAGGTGCATCTCGTAGATGCTGATCGGGTCGCTCAGCCGGCTCCGCTCCGCCCTGGCCGCCATCCAGTCGTCGTCGGCCCAGGCATGATCGAGCTCCCAGACCACGGAAGCCGTGCGCGGCGGCTGCTCGCTGTACAGCGCGAACGGGTCGGCCTTGAGCACCGTGCCCAGGTCGGACTCGACCGCGTACTTGTAGAGCGTCCCGGCGCCGATGTCGGGCAGGAAACCCTCCCAGATGCCCGAGCTGGCCCGGGGTGCCAGCGGATGGCTGCCCGGCTGCCAGCCGTTGAAGTCGCCGGCCACCGACACCGCCCGCGCCCCCGGCGCCCAGACCGCGAAGGAGGTGCCGGCGGCCCCGCCCGCCTCCATCGGATGGGCGCCCAGGTGCTCGCCCAGCGTCGTGTGCGTGCCCTCGTTGAACAGGTACAGGTCCTGGTCGCTCAGCAAGCTGACGTCGTGGCGCACCACGGTGCGGTCCAGTGACCGGCTCATGCGGCCCTCCCTCGTGCCCCGGCGATCGCGGCCAGGCTCGCCGCCAATCCTGGCACATCGTCGAGCTGATCGACGCCATACCGGGCCCGCCGCCGCCAGTTGGGCTGCTCGAGACTGGTGCCCGGCAGGTTCTGCGGCTCGGCCTCGCCCCACATGTCCTCGAGGTTGACGACCAGGAGCTGCGCAGCCGACGCCGCCAGCTCGAGCATCGCCGCCCGATAGGCGTCGCGCTCGGTGTCGGCCGCGTGACCGCGCCGGTCGAGCGACCGGGTCAGGGCGGCCCGAAGCGCCGACCGCAGCTCGCGCTCGCGCTCTGCATCGGCAGCGCCGATCAGGCCGATGCGCAGCCGCCGCTCGATGTCCTCGCCCTCCCAGAATCCTGCGAAAGTCGGCATGTCGTGCGTGTTGGTACCCGCAAGGGCGTCCCGGGGCACCTCCGCGAACGGATCAGCGTCCGGCTGCAGCTCGAGCTGCAGCACGAACGAGCGGAGCAGGCCCCGGCGGCGCATCGCCGTCCGCACCTCGCCCGGCACGGTGCCCAGATCCTCGCCCACCAGCACCGTGCCGTGACGGTGCGACTCGATGGCCAGCAGGGCGTACAGCTCTTCCGCCGGCTGCCGCACGTAGACCCCCTCCTTCGCCCCCATGCCGAACGGCACGCAGTAGAGCCGGTGCAATCCCATCACGTGGTCGATGCGGACGGTCGCGGCGCGGCCCAGCAGGGCGTCCAGGCTGGCCTGGAGGTAGCGGTGGCCGTCCTGGCGGGTACGCTCGGGATGCAGCGGCCGGAACCCCCAGTCCTGGCCGCCGGCGAACAGCTCGTCCGGCGGCGCCCCCACCGACAGGCCGTCGACGAAGCTGTCCGCGAACCGCCAGGTGTCGAAGCCGTCGGGGTGGACGCCCAGCGGCATGTCCAGGTAGAGCGCATGGGCAGATCCGGCGGCCTCCAACTGTTCGGCGCACAGCATCTGCACGTAGGCGTGGTACTCGGCGGCATCGTCGCTGGGCCGATCGTCGTCCGCCCAGGCCGGCCATCCGCCCCCCGCCGCCTCGCAGCGGGCGCGGAACCGGGCGTAGGCGTCGAGGTGCGGCTGCTCCGCGCGCAGCGACTCGAGCTTCGCCCGCCGTTCCCCGGCCACGGCGTGAAGCAGCGCCTCCAGCAGCTGTCGCTTGGCCGCCATCGCGCCGCCATGGTCGACCAGCGGCGCGGCCCGCAGCCGCGCCAGCGCTTCCTGGTAGCCGGGCGAGCCCAGCAGCTCGCGGGCGGCGGCGCTGCGCTCGAGCTCGGGCGCCGCGGCCGGGTCGAGATAGACCTCGTTCCAGAACAGCCGGCTGACCGGCGCGTAGGGGCTGGGATCGAACGGCCGGTCGAGGAAGCCGGCGAAGATCGGCGTGCTGCCGACCATGGCCGCGCCCCGCTTACCAGACCACTCGACCAGCCGCCGGAGCTCGGTCATGTCGCCGATCCCCCACCGCCCGGGCAGCGCGTAGAGCGGCAGGAACAGCCCCCACCCCCGGTCGTCGGGTGCCACCGCCGCACGGGGGGCGCACAACAGGTGCACCTCCTGCGCCCGGCGGCCCTGCTCGAGCGTCAGCAGGTGGCGCCCCACCGGCAGCGGGCCGGGCAGCGGCATCCACCACGAGCCTCCCTCCCGGTAGACCAGGTCAAGAGAGGAGGCCGTCCCCGACAGCTGCCGGCCGTCCTCCCGCTGCAGTAGCCACTCCAATGCACCGCCGCCCTGAGGGCGGACGCCGATCGCCGGCGATGCGCCGTCGCGGATCACGGCGACCGGATCGGCCAGCGACGCCGCCCGGCCCGCCCTCAGGGCGCGCAGTGCGGCGTCCGCGCCCCGGCCGTCCTCGGCCGCCTCCCAGCCGAGCGCGGTGCACACGGCGGCCAGCGCGGCGGCCGAAGCCGTGCGCCGCCTGCCGGCGATGTCGGTGTACGCGCGCTGCACGCCGAGCTCGGCCGCGAGGCGGCCGAGCGCCTGCCGGCCGCCGGTCATGGGCCGAGCAGCTCGTCGAGGCCGTGGGCCGGGATGGCGACCCAGTCGGGCCGGTTGTCGAGCTCGTAGCCGATCTCGTAGACCGACTTCTCCAGGAGGAACAGGCGCAGCAGCCGGCCGAACTCGGCATCGTCCTGAGGTACGAAGCCGGCCCCGGCGACCGCATCTCGGTACCCGCGCAGGAAGGCGGCGGACACGGCGGCCCGCCACGCCTGCACCCATCCCTCCGCCCGGCCGCCGGTGGAGTCGTCGCGGCCGCATTCCTGGAACAGCCCGGCGTAGGCGGCGTAGTGGAAGGAGCGCAGCATGCCCGCCACGTCGCGCAGCGGGGATCGCTTCAGCCGCCGCTGGCCCAGCGCGCGCGCCGGCTCGCCCTCGAAGTCGATGAACACGACATCCCGGCCGGTCCACAGCACCTGGCCCAGGTGGAGGTCTCCATGGGTGCGGATCTGGCTTCCCGACAGCCGGTCGGCCAGCAGCTCGGCCAGCAGCGCCGACACCTCCTCCTCCCGGCCGGCCAGCCCGTCGGGCATGCCGTCTCCACCGGCACGGCGCACCGACCGGAAGGTCTGGCGGACGAGCGTCCGCAGTGATTGCACCAGCGACCGCTGCTGAAGCGCAGAGAACGGCTCCGGCGCATCGGGTGCCGCGGCCGAGGCGAGCACCCGGTGCAGCTCGCCCGTCCGCTGGCCCAGCAGCCGCGCCACCTCCTCGAACGAGCCCACCATCTCGGACACCTCGGCCGACTGGGGCGGGCCAAGCGGGTCGTTCGGCGCCGGTGCCGGCGGGCCGTCCTCGCGGGCCAGCGCCTCTTCCAGGAACCTGCCGATCTCGTCCAGCGCGTACGCCCAGGCGTTTCCCTCGTTGGCGACGTATCCCTGCACCACGCCGACGGTAATCGGCGCGCCCTTCGCCCGCCGGTACTCGAGCACGCCCGCCGTCCGCGGCACGTGCTCGAAGCCCTTGGCCGACAGCAGGCCGCCCAGCTCAGCCTCGGGATTCGTCCCCGCCTCGGCCTTGCGGAACAGCTTCATGATCAGCCCCTGGCCGAAGGCGATCGAGCTGTTGCTCTGCTCGGCACCCAGCGGCGCCGGAGTCAGGTCATGGCCGGCGGCCAGCCGGCGCAGCGACCGTTCGGGCACGCCTTCCAGGCTGCCCGACCTTCCGGCCACGCGGCGGCGCCGGCGGATCAGCTCGAGCAGCGCCCTGGCGACCGCGGGGTCGTCGGCGCCGTCGACCAGCAGCACGTCGCCCTCGCCGCCCCTGACCACCGCGATCGGATCGTCGTGCGGGGCATCGTCGACCCGCCGCGCCGCCAGCGGCAGCACGTAGGTCTCGGGCTCCCCGTCCGTCAGCTCGACGTCGATCAGGCACAGGTAGCCCACCGGCTCGCCCCTGACCGGGCCCAGCCGCATGGCGTCGCCGACGGAGACCCGGCGGATCTTGCGCGATTTGGCGGCGAACCAGCGCTGGCGGGGCAGGTGCTTGGCCAGCGCCTCCTCGAGCTGCGTCCGGCCCCGCCGCTCGAACACGCCCGCCCAGCCGTTGGAGCTGCGGATCGCGGGCGGCGGCGCCGCCGCGTCGCCCGGCCGCGGCTCGGGTACGTGCAGCGCGAACAGGAAGAAGTCGTGCGGGCCGAGCGTCAGCACGTACGGCCGCTCGGCCGACAGCGGCGGGAACTCGGTGTGCCCGATCAGCTCCTCCGGCACCAGGCCGTCCAGATGGCGGACGTCGAGCTCCACGTACTGGGCCCGCCGCGACAGGTTCGCGACCACCAGGATCCGCTCCTCCTCGTACTCGCGCACGAAGGCGAGCACGTGACGGTTCTCGGAGAGCAGGAACTCGATCGAGCCGCGGAAGGCGGTGTGGCGCTTGCGCAGGCCGATCATCCGCTTCATCCACCATAGCAGCGAGCTGGCGTTGCTCTGCTGGGCCTCGACGTTCACCGCGCCGTATTCGGGGTCGGCGATCACGGGCAGGAACAGCCGCTGCGGGTTGGCCCTCGAGAAGCCGCCGTTGCGGTCGCCGCTCCACTGCATCGGCGTGCGCACGGCGTTTCGGTCGCCGAGGTAGAAGTTGTCGCCCATGCCGATCTCGTCGCCGTAGTAGATGACCGGCGTGCCCGGCAGCGTCAGCAGCAGCGCGTTCACCAGCTCGATCACCCGGCGGTCGTTGCCCAGCAGCGGCGCCAGCCGGCGGCGGATGCCGAGGTTGATCCGCGCCTGCGGATCCTCGGCGTACACGCGGTACATGTAGTCGCGCTCCTCGTCGGTCACCATCTCGAGCGTCAGCTCGTCGTGGTTGCGCAGGAAGATCGCCCACTGCGACCCCTCGGGGAGCGGCGGGGTCTGGGCCAGGATGTCGACCAGCGGGTAGCGGTCCTCCATCCGCACGGACATGAACATCCGCGGCATCAGCGGGAAATGGAAGGCCATGTGGCACTCGTCGCCGTCGCCGAAGTAGGCAACGGCGTCCTCGGGCCACTGGTTGGCCTCCGCCAGCAGCATCCGGCCGGGGAACCGCTCGTCCACGTGACGCCGCAGCGCCTTCAGCGCCTGGTGGGTCTCGGGCAGGTTCTCGCAGTTCGTGCCCTCGCGTTCGAACAGATAGGGCACCGCGTCCAGGCGGAGGCCGTCGACGCCCATCTCCAGCCAGTAGTCGACGATGTCGAACATCTCGCGCTCGACCTCCGGGTTCTCCCAGTTGAGGTCTGGCTGGTGCGAGTAGAACCTGTGCCAGAAGTACGCTCCGGCCACCGGATCCCAGGTCCAGTTCGAGGCCTCGAAGTCCTGGAAGATGATCCGTGCCTCCGGGTACAGGTCAGGCGTGTCGCTCCAGACGTAGAAGTCGCGCTCGGGACTGCCGGCCGGCGCCCGCCGCGCGCGCTGGAACCAGGCGTGCTCGTCGGAGGTGTGGTTGAGCACCAGCTCGGTGATCACCCGCAGCCCGCGGTCGTGAGCCGCCCGCAGGAACCGCTTGAAGTCGCGCATCGTGCCGTACGCCGGGTTGATCGCGCGGTAGTTCGCGATGTCGTAGCCGTCGTCCCGCAGCGGCGAGGGGTAGAAGGGCAGCAGCCAGAGCGCGGTCACACCCAGGTCCTGCAGGTAGTCGAGCCGCTGGGTCAGGCCCCGGAAGTCGCCGATGCCGTCGTCATTGGAATCGGCGAACGAGCGCACGTGCAGCTCGTAGATGACCGCGTCCTGGTACCAGTGCTCGGCCTCGCCGGCCACGACCGGCAACCGTACGGTGGGCATGCTCATCCGAAGTACTCGAAATCTCGTTCGGTGCGCAGGTGCCTGCGCAGGTGGAGGATATGGCCGGGCGACTGGTCGGGGCGGAGCTCGACGTAGTTGTGCGACCCGCTCCAGAGGTACGTCGAGCCGTCCAGCACGTCGTGAGCCTGGAACGGCTGGGCGGGGTCGATGTCGAGCGCGCCGAGGTCGAGTCCGACCCAGCCCGCCTGCATGTGGTTGGGGTCGAGGTTGACCACCATCACCACCGTGTCGCGGCTGGCCGGGTCGTGCTTCGAGTACGCGATCAGCATGTCATTGTCGACGTGGTGGAAGCGAAGGCCGTCGTTGCGGCGCAGCGCCGGATGGTCGCGGCGGGCGACGTTGACGGCCGTGATCAGCGGCTCCAGCGTGCCCTCCGGCCCCGGCTTCCACTCACGCAGCTGGTACTTCTCGGAATCGAGGTACTCCTCGCTGCCCGGCCGCAGGTTGCGCCCCTCCATCAGCTCGAAGGCGGGCCCGTAGATGCCGTAGCTGGCGCCCAGGGTGGCGGCCAGCAGCAGGCGGGCGGCGAACACCGGGCGGCCGCCGGTCTGCAGCTGCTCGGTCAGGATGTCCGGCGTGTTCGGCCAGAAGTTGGGGCGCATGTACTCGGCGAGCTCGGTCTGCGTCAGCTCGGTCAGATACTCGGTCAGCTCCCACTTGGCCGACCGCCAGGCGAAGTACGTGTAGGACTGGGTGAACCCGCCCTTGGCCAGCCGCTCCATCACCCTCGGCCGGGTGAATGCCTCGGATAGGAAGATCACCTCCGGAGAGTCTCGCTTCACCTCGCCGATCAGCCAGTCCCAGAACGCGAACGGCTTCGTGTGCGGGTTGTCCACTCGGAAAACGTGGACGCCCTGGCCGATCCAAAAGCGCACGACTTCCAGCAGGGCGTCCCAGAGACCCGGCCAGTCCTCGCTCTCGAAATCGAGTGGGACGATGTCCTGGTACAGCTTGGGCGGGTTCTCCGCGTGGCGGATGCTGCCGTCAGGCCGGTGCCGGAACCAGTCCGGGTGCTCCTTCACCCACGGGTGGTCAGGCGCGCACTGGAAGGCGAGGTCGAGCGCCAGCTCGATGCCGTGGCCGCGGCATGCCTCCACCAGATCGCGGACATCGTCCACGGTGCCCAGCTCGGGGTGAACGGCCGTGTGGCCGCCGAGCTTCGAGCCGATCGCCCACGGGCTGCCGGGATCGCCCCGCTTCGAGCTCTCGGCGTTGTTCCTGCCCTTCCGCTTCTGCTCGCCGATCGGATGGATCGGCGGCAGGTAGAGCACGTCGAAGCCCATGGCGGCGATCCGCTCGAGCTGGCCGGTGACGTCCTTCAGCGTGCCATGGCGCCCGGGCCCGCCCAGCGAGCGCGGGAACAGCTCGTACCAGGCGCTGCATCGCGCCAGCTCCGGCTCCACCCAGACCTCCAGCTCCGCGGACTCGGTGGCGTGCTGTCGCGCTCCGTGCTCGGCCATCAGGTCGAGCAGCGCCCGGTCGAGCGCATCTCCCGCCGCCTGGTCGCCGTCGCGGGCGGCCGCCTGCAGCCTCTCGGCCCGCTCACTCAGCTGTGCGGCCGCGGCGCGCCCCGCCGACGCCGCTGAGGAGGCCACGATCCCGGCCCCCACCAGCAGCTCGACCGACACGTCCTGACCGGCGGCGATCCGCCGCTCCAGCTGCCCCCGCCAGGTGCGGAACGGGTCGACCCAGGCGCGGACGGCGTAGCGGTAGCGGCCCAGCTTGGGCAGCGGCACCGATGCCCGCCAGCGGTCGTTGCCGAGCGGCGCCATCGACGCCTCCGTCCAGCGGCGGTCGGACTCGTGCCGGTAGCGGACCACCGCGCCCAGCTCGTCGTGGCCGTCGCCGAACACGTCGGCGGTCACCTCGAGCGCGTCGCCCAAGGTGCGCTTGACCGGAAACCGCCCGCACGAGATGCATGGCCGGACGGACTCGACCACCGCCCGGCGCCTGCCGTCGACACGAGTGCTCACCGAGGCAACGGTACCCTTGCCGGGCGCAGCCAAACCACCCGCGGCCTCACTGCGGCGGCTCCGCGATGTAGGCGGTGCCTACCCGGACAAAGCCCAGCCGGCCGTACAGCCTGGCGACGTCGTCGTCACCGGCGGACAGCAGCACCAGGTCGGCGCCGCCGCGGCGGGCGTCCGCCGCCAGCTCGGCCGTGACCGCGCCCGCGAGCCCGCGGCGGCGGTAGGCCGGGAGGGTGGCCACGCCCACGATCTCGGTCGTATCGCCCACGGGCTTGTGTCCTCCGGCGCAGACGATCGCCCCGTCCATCCGCGCCGCGGCATGCCGCTTGAGGCCGCGTTTCACCGCGTCGCGCTGGGCTTCCACCCGACCCGGCGGCACGACCTCGATCGCGGCCCGAAGCTCCTCCAGCCCGGCCGGCCCGGGCTCCGTGCCCGCCTGGCCGAACCCCAGCTGCTGCACTGCCTCCACGGCGGCCAGCTCGCCGGCGCCCGGCAGCATCTCGATCACGGCGCCATCTGGCGGCGGCGGGGCGACCACGTCGCCGTCGAGCGTCATCAGCGGATGGTCGTGGACGTTGAGGCCGGCTCCGGCCGCCGCCGCTGCCAGCTCGGGCGACACCTCACCGACCCACTCGAGCTGCTCGACGACGCCCAGCTCGCGCATCCGCGACCGCACGGCCTCAACGTCGGCCGCTGTGAAGGCGCCGGCCCCCAGCGACGGCCGCGCGTAGTAGGGCCAGCCCGGCCCGTTGCGCACGAACAGCGTGAACGGGCCGACCTGCTCCGCTGCGGCGTCCCCGCGGGGCACGGCATCGTAGTAGCGCTCCAGCCGGTCGAGAAGCTGCATCGCCGGACAGGATAGGCGCCACCGGCCGCGGCGCCGGCGATCCCTCGAACCGGGCGGCGGTTCTCCTGAAGCGTTGGCCCGAGCTGCCGGGCACGTCAGCCCCCGCGCACGGAGGCGCGGGCCAGGGCCCGCTGGCCGCCGGCGGGGTCGGTGCCGATCAGGATCGTCCGCCCGGCCCGCTTGCGGCGGGCGAGGGCGCCGGCACGGCGCAGGGCCCGCACCGCCCTGTCGGCGATCACCGCCAGCCCGTCGACCACCGCCACGCCATCAGGAGCGAGCTCACGGACGAGGGGTGCGGCAGCCGCCGAATGCGAGCAGCCCAGCAGGATGCCTCGCACGCTCCCCAGGGCTCCCATGCCGCCGGCCACGACCTCGCGCACCGCCGCCGACGACGGCCCGTGGCGATCGACGGCCGCGGCCAGCCCGGGCCAGGTCACCGGCACGGCGCCCAGCCCGCCGCGCTGGCGCCTCAGCCCACGGGCCTGCTGGAGCCCGCGGGTGCAGTCGGCGCCGCTGACCACGGCGATCGGCATGCCGCCGGCCGCCGCCGCGGCCACGGGAAGCATCCGCTCCATCGCGACAACCGACGCCCCGGCGCGCTCCCGGACGGCGGGCAGGGCGTCGGCGGCAGCCTGCGCCGACGCCAGCAGCACCAGCTTGGGTGCGTAGCCCGCCAGCTCGGAGGCCATCTGCCCAGCCCGGCTGACGACCACCCGGGGCTGGCGGCGGGCATATGGTGCGTAGGCCGTGTCGAGCAGCAGCACGAAGTCCTCGTGCGGCAGCCGGCGGGCCAGGTGGTCGCGCAGCACCGTCCCCCCGGCGCCCGTTGCCAGTATGGCTATCGGGGCGTCCGGGGACACGGCCGGAAGCGTCACGATCGCGGCCGCTCCTTCTGCGGGTCGAAGATCGGGTAGACGTCGACGATCGCAGGCACCAGCCGGCCGTCGGGCATGGCCACCTCGACCTGGGTGCCGGGCTCGGTCAGCTCGGTCTCGATGGAGGCCATCCCGATCACCTTGTCGACGGTCGGCGAGCGGCCGGCGGACGGTGACGTCAGCTTGCCCACTCCGCGGCCGTTCGAGTACACCGGTGCGCCATAGTCGGGCGCCTCCTCGCCGGCCACGACCAGGGTGACCATGCGGTGCGTGATGCCGGCATCGGCCTCGGCCTTCAGGGCCTGCTTGCCGTGGAAGTCGCCCTTGTCGAGCTTGATCATCCGGTCGAGGCTCATGTGGAAGGGCGAGGTGACGCCGGGGAAGTAGTCGTAGCCGAGGAAGATCAGGCCGGATTCGATGCGCAAGGACTCGACCGCGGCCAGGCCGTACGGGCGGATCCCCATGGAGGCGCCGCTGTCGAGCAGCGCCTGCCACAGCTGCTCGGCACCCTCGGGCGGGCAGAACACCTCGTAGCCGAGCTCGCCGGAATATCCGGTACGGGAGACCAGGCACCCCCCGACGCCTGCCACGGTGACGGGCTCGGCGGTGAAGCGGAAGTACTTCAGCCCGGCCACGTCGGCATCGGTCAGCAACTCAAGCAGCTCCCGCGAGCGCGGCCCCTGCACCTGCAGGTGCGGCATCCGCTCGGTCACCTGCTCGATCTCCACGTCGAAGCGGTCGCCCAGCGTTCGCCGGAAGTGGGCGGCATCGCTCTCGAGCGCGGTCACCACCAGGATCCCGCGCTTGCTGTCGCCGGTGTTGTAGACCACGCCGTCGCCGAGCATCTTGCCGTTGGCGTCGACGAACGGCCCGTAGCGCGCCTGGCCCACGTCCAGCGAGGCCATGTCGGACGTGAACAGGTGATCGGCCGCCGCCAGCGCGTCCTTGCCGGTGAACAGCCACTTCTGGAGCGGCGACTCGTCCCAGATGCCGACCGCGTGGCGGACGGTGTTGTGCTCGGACACGGGATCGCCGAAGTCGGAGATCCACGACCAGTCCTCGAACTCCGCGAACTCGCCGCCCATCCGCCGCTGGATGGCATCGAAGGCCGTGCGCCGCAGGCCGTCGGGATAGACGCCCGCAGGGGCCGGCCCACCCACCTGCAGGGCCGCGGCGGCGGCCGTGTCAAAAGGGGCCGAGTCGGCGTCGAGCGGCGGCATCGCCACCTCGACGGGCATGATCGTGGTCGGCGTGGCCCGCCGGGTCAGCTCCTGGTGGCCGGGCGGCAGCACCTGCGTCACGCCCAGCAGCGAGCGGGCGGCCATCGGCGTGCTCAGCGTGCGGTAGCTCTCCACCGGCTGCTTCTCCTCGCGGTCGAGGTTCCGGCGCAGGCGCCGCAGCCGGGCCTGCTCGCCGTGATCGATGCCTGGGGTGGTGAAGATCGCCTGCTCGACATAGCTCTCGACCACCCGGTTGCCGACCAGCGAGACGTCCGCGTCGCGCGCCTGCCCGGTGCGCGGCGAGTAGGTGACGACGCAGCGGACGATGTCGAGGAAGCAGTTCCAGGTCGACAGCACCACCTCTCCGCGGCAGCGGGCGCCGGTCTCGGGGATCGCCAGCACGGTGATCCGGCGGTCGATCAGCGCCTCCAGCACCGCCTCGGTGGACGGCTGCAGGATGGTCACGAACTTGTGCAGCGGCCAGACGTCGAGCTGGTTGAAGTCGCCCGGCTCGCAGCCCACCCCGAACAGGTAGGCGTCGGAGTACCTGAAGAAGTTGCCCGTGCCCTGGGTCTGCTTGAGGTTGTCGTAGAACAGCGTGATGGTGCCGGAGATCAGGTTCGAGCAGCCGACGGCGTCCATCGGGTTCGCCAGCAGGACTCCGAGCCGATCCTCGTGCGTGAAGCCGCCCGGCCACAGCTCGGACAGCGGTGCCGACTTGCCGTCGCGTTCGACGGAGAAGTCGCTGGTTTCGAGAGCGTAGGAGGAGTGCATGCCGCGAGTTTACGGCACCCCCCGCCGCGCTGTCACGGCACGGGTCGGCGGAACAACGGGGTCAGACCCCGTTGCTCCGCCACGCGAAGCTGGCTAGCGCGACGCCGCGTAGTCGACCGGGGCGGAGTCGCCACCGAAGCCCATCGCGGCCTCGTCACGGCGACCGCGCAGCGCCCAGGCTGCGGCACCGGCCATGCCGGCCACAGCCGCCACGCCGGCGAAGGCCCGGTAGCGGCTCTTGCGCCGCCTGGACCTGGTCATGTCGTGGGCCAGAGACCGCACGTCGGACCACACCTTCATCGCGTCCTTGCGGACGTCGTCGCGCCGTGCGACCGCCGCCAGCCTGTCCATCCCGCGCTCTGCCTGCTTTTTGCGATTCTTGAACATGAGCTACCTCCTCGTTGTCAGGGAACTGCCCGCAACCCGGCCAGGCGAAACGTCCCCATTCGGGTATGGAACACTACGGGCGGCCTCGGCGCGCGTACGTCGAAAAGGGAGATTCACTGATGCAGCTCGGCATGATCGGACTGGGACGGATGGGAGCCAACATGGTGCGGCGGCTGATCGCCGGCGGCCACGATTGCGTGGTCTACGACGTGCACCCCGAGGCCGTGCAGGCGCTCCAGGGCGAGGGCGCCGCGGGTGGTGAGTCGCTCGAGGACTTCGTCGCCAAGCTGGAGCGGCCACGGGCGGTCTGGCTGATGGTGCCGGCGGCGGTTGTCGACTCCACGCTGGCCCAGCTGGTACCGCTGCTGGAGGAGGACGACGTGGTCATCGACGGCGGCAACTCCTACTACCACGACGACATCCGCCGGGCCGGCGAGCTGATGCCCCGGGGCCTCCACTACGTCGACGTCGGCACCAGCGGCGGCGTGTTCGGTCTTGAACGCGGCTACTGCCTGATGATCGGCGGCGACCGCAACGCCGTCGGCCGGCTCGACCCGATCTTCGCCACGCTGGCACCCGGCACCGACGCCGCGCCGCCGACCCCCGGCCGCGACGAGGGCGACGGCACCGCCGACCAGGGCTACCTTCACTGCGGCTCGGCCGGCGCCGGCCACTTCGTGAAGATGGTGCACAACGGCATCGAGTACGGGTTGATGGCGGCCTACGCCGAGGGGCTCAACATCCTGCACCGCGCGGACGCCGGCCTGCACGAGCGGGAGTCGGACGCCGAGACCAGCCCGCTCCGCGACCCATCGCTCTACCGGTACGACTTCGACGTGGCCGAGATCACCGAGCTGTGGCGGCGAGGCAGCGTGATCGCATCCTGGCTGCTCGACCTGACGGCCATCTCACTGGCCGACGACCCGGCGCTGGCGAGCTTCGCCGGCCGGGTGTCGGACTCCGGCGAGGGCCGGTGGACGGTGCAGGCGGCCGTCGACGAGGGAGTGCCGGTGCCGGTGCTGGCCTCGGCGCTATTCTCGCGATTCAGCTCGCAGGGCGAGGCCGACTTCGGAAACCGGGTGCTGTCGGCGATGCGGTTCCAGTTCGGCGGCCACCGCGAGAAGCCGAGCGCGTGACCCCGCTCCGGCAGACGGCCGCGTGGAAGCGGCTGGAGAGCCACCACGACGAGGTTGCGGCCACCCACCTGCGGCAGCTGTTCGCCGAAGACCCCGGGCGCGGCGAGCGGCTGCGGGCCGAGGGAGCCGGGCTGCTGCTGGATTACTCCAAGCACCGGGTGACCGGAGAGACGCTCGAGCTGCTGATCGACCTGGCCCGCGAGCGCGGCGTCCCCGAGCGGCGGGACGCCATGCTGTCGGGCCAGAAGATCAACTCGACCGAGGGCCGGGCGGTGCTCCACACCGCGCTTCGGGCACCGCGCTCCGCCTCGATCATGGTCGACGGCCACGACGTGGTGCCCGACGTCCACGAGGTGCTGGGGCGGATGGCCGCTTTCGCCCGCCGGGTGCGCGACCGCTCCTGGCTGGGCGGGGCCGACGCCCCGATCACCAACATCGTCAACATCGGCATCGGCGGCAGTGATCTGGGGCCGGTGATGGCCCACGAGGCGCTCAAGCACTACAGCGACCGCGGGCTCGTGCTCCGGTTCGTATCCAACGTCGACGGCACCGACTTCGTGGAGGCGACCCGCGACCTCGACCCGGCGCGGACGCTGTTCATCGTCTCGTCGAAGACCTTCACGACGCTCGAGACGATGGCCAATGCCCGCAGCGCCCGGCGGTGGGTGGTCGACGCGGTGGGCGAGGAGGCGGTTGCCCGGCACTTCGTCGCCGTTTCCACGAACGCCGAGCAGGTGGAGGCCTTCGGCATCGACATCGACAACATGTTCGGCTTCTGGGACTGGGTGGGCGGCCGCTACTCGATGGACTCGGCCATCGGCCTGTCGACCATGATCGCGATCGGGCCCGAGGGCTACGACGAGCTGCTGTCCGGGTTCCGGGCGATGGACGAGCACTTCGCGACCGCGCCCTTGGAGCAGAACCTGCCGGTGCTGATGGGCATGCTGGGCGTCTGGTATGCCGACTTCTTCGGCTGCCAGACGGTCGCCGTGCTCCCCTACGACCAGTACCTGAAGCGCTTCCCGGCCTACCTGCAGCAGCTGACGATGGAATCCAACGGCAAGCACGTGACGCTCGACGGGCGAACGGTCGACTACCAGACCGGGCCGGTCTACTGGGGCGAGCCGGGAACCAACGGCCAGCACAGCTTCTACCAGCTGATCCACCAGGGAACGGTGCTCGTCCCCTGCGACCTGATCGGGTTCTGCCAGCCGCTGAACCCGTTGGATGGTCATCACGACCTGCTGATGGCGAATGTGTTCGCCCAGGGCGAGGCGCTGGCGTTCGGCAAGACCGCCGACGAGGTGTCGGCCGAGGGCGTCGCCGCCGAGCTCGTCCCCCACCGCGTCTTCGAAGGCAACCGGCCGACCAGCACGATCCTCGCCGACCGGCTGACGCCGGCCGTGCTGGGGTCGCTGGTCGCGCTCTACGAGCACCTTGTCTTCACCCAGTCGGTGGTCTGGGACATCAACGCCTTCGACCAGTGGGGCGTCGAGCTGGGCAAGGTGCTGGCCCAGCGGATCGTGCCCGAGCTGGCCGAGGACGATCCCGACCTGCGGCACGACTCCTCGACCAGTGCCCTGATCCGCCGCTACCGGGAGCGCCGCGGCTGAGCGCTAGACACCCTGGCGCGGGATCACGAAGCTCCACGCCCGGGCGAACACGCACTCCGCTCCTTCGAAGGCGCGGAGAGTGGTGGTCACGCGGAACACCTCGCGGTCTGCGGCCATCTCGCTCTCCGACTCGATCGTCGTCCGCCAGCCGGCGTCCGGCCGCGCGGTGACGAACCTGCGCTCGCAGCGGGCGCGGGCGGAGAGCGGATCGTCGGCCGCGATCGCGAACCGGTCGGGCTCGTAGCGCTCGATCTCGATCCCGCTCTCCGGCAGGCTGAACCTGACGTGTGGGTAGCGGTGCTCGAACGTGAACGTGCCGTCGGCGATGCTGCGGCCGGTGGTCTGGTCACCGGGCAGCAGCTCGAGGATCTCGACGGGCGGCCGCGCCGCCAGCGCCGGCGGCTCGAAGGGGGGCAGCGAGGCATCGGCATCCGACGGCGGCCGAACCGGCAGCAGCAGGGCGCTCCCCTCGCTGAGCAGGGTCAGCCGGACCGGGTCAGGCGACGGCCACGCCCATGGCCAGTACGTACTCGAGACGCTCAGCCGCAGCCGGTGACCCGCGGGGATGCGCTGGCCGATCGCCTTCATCGGCACGTCGACCGCCATCCGCTCGCCGGGCACGACCGCCACCACGCGATCGTGCCCCTCGCGATGGGTGAGGTTGAGCAGGCCTCGGGTGACCAGGCAGGAGCGGCCGTCCGGGTCGACGTCGCACACGCGCACCGAGACCAGCGCCCGCTCGCGGTCGGCCGCCAGCTCGAGCCGCGCGACGCACACGCCGAGCAGCTCCAGCGGCTCGTCCAGCGGGGGCGACGTGAAGGTGAGCGATCGGCCGTCCTCGGCCCGCTGGTCGGGCGGCAGGTCGGCCGGCCCCCCGAACGGATCCCAGTCGCCCGCGTCCATGCCGTGCTCCTGCGCGCCGACGTGGGTCAGCTCGACCGCCGGCTGGGGTTCCTGCCCCAGCGTCCCGTCGCCCAGTAGCAGGCGGCGCTGCTCCAGCCTGGGAGAGGGCCACGAGCGCTCCGCGACCCAGCGGCCGGGGCGCTCCGCGTAGGTCGGCGCCGGGGCGACCGGCTCCTGCATCCAGAACCGCAGCTGCGGCTCGTCCATGATCCCGGTGTCGGCGCCTTTCAGCCACTGGTCCCACCAGCGCACGCATTCCTGAAGGAAGCCCATGGCGGGGCCGGGCGCCTGCGCCTCGACCGGATACGTATGCGACCAGGGCCCGATCAGCGCCTTCTTCGGGCAGGTGAGACCCTCCATCAGCCGCAGCACGGCGCTGCGGTAGCCATCGGCCCAGCCGCTCACGGCGTACACCGCGCACTCGATGGCACCGAAGTCCTCGCACACCGACCCATGCCTCCAGTAGCCATCGCGGAGCTGGTGGGTGAGCCAGGGCTCGACCATCGGGTGGGCCGATTCAAGACGCTCGAGCCAAGCCTCGCGCCACCGCTCGCCGACCACCTGGGGGTCTGGCGGCAGCGTCGCGTAGACGTGCATCGACGCCGCCCAGGACAGCATGTAATAGGCCAGCACGCAGCCGCCCATGTAGTGTACGTCGTCGGCGTAGCGGTCGTCGGTCGAGTCGACGGTGACGATCGCCCGCAGGGCCGGCGGCCTCCGGGCCGCCGCCTGGAGGGTCGCGAACCCGCCCCACGAGTAGCCGATCATGCCCACCGCGCCCGTGCACCAGGGCTGCTCGGCGGCCCAGGCGATCGCCTCGCAGGCGTCGTCCTGCTCCTGGGCCAGGTACTCGTCCAGCAGCACACCGTCGGAGTCGCCAGAGCCCCGGATGTCGACCCGGATCGAGGCGTACCCGCGCTGGGCGAAGTAGGCATGGCGGCCATCGTCGGCGACCGCGGTGTTGTCGTTCTTGCGATAGGGGATGCACTCCATCACCGCCGGCACGGGCTCGTCGTCCGCCGGCAGCCAGATCCGCGCGGCCAGCCGGGTGCCGTCGGCCAGCGGGATCCAGGCGTGGTCGATCCGCCTCACCGGCCGCTCATCGTAGGGCACGTCCGCACCCGCCGGCAGCCGGTGGCTCACGGGATGATCCAGGCGTCGGCGGCGCTGAAAAACACGTTCACGCGGTCGCCCTCGGCCACCGGCCGGCCGTCGCCGGCGACCGTCGCCAGGATCGGGCCGAGGCCGCCGGCATCCAGGCGCACCGACCGTGAGGGGCCTAGGTAGGACACCGAGGTGACCGTTGCCGGGAACCCGGTCGCACCGTCCAGTCCGATGTTCTCCGGCCGGACGACGACCGACACACCGGCCCCGGGGGAAAGCCCCAGCGGCCCCTGCGCGGCGACCGTGCCGGCGCCCTCGACGGCGACCTGGTAGCCCTCGCCCGAGGGCCCCGAAACGCTGCCGGCGAACCGGTTGGCCTGGCCGACGAAATCGGCCACGAACACCGTGGACGGGCGGCGGTAGACCTCCTGCGGTGCGCCCACCTGCTCCAGCACCCCCTCGTTCATCACCGCCACCTGGTCGGACATCGAGAACGCCTCCTCCTGGTCGTGGGTGACGTACACGAACGTGATGCCGACCCGCCGCTGAGTGTCCTTGAGCTCGGTCTGGAGCTCCTTGCGAAGCTTCATATCGAGCGCCCCCAGCGGCTCGTCGAGCAGCAGCACCGCCGGGTGCTTGACCAGGGCCCGTGCCAGCGCAACGCGCTGCTGCTGGCCACCCGACAGCTGGCGCGGGCGGGCTCGTTCGCGGCCGGTCAACCGCACCAGCTCCATCATCTCCCGCACCCGGCGATCGATCTCCTCCCTCGGCCGCCGCTCCTCTCGCAACCCGAATGCGACGTTCTCCTGCACGTCGAGGTGCGGGAACAGGGCGTAGCTCTGGAACACCGTGTTGACCGGGCGGCGGTAGGCGGGAGTGCGGGTGACGTCCTGCCCGCCGACGCGGATCACCCCGCCGTCAGGCGTCTCCAGCCCGGCCAGCATGCGAAGCGTGGTCGTCTTGCCGCAGCCGCTCGGCCCGATGATCGAGAAGAAGCTGGCATCCGGGATCTCGAGGTCGAGCGGCTGCACCGCCACCACCTCGCCGTAGCGCTTGGACACGCCCTCGATGCTGACGGCCGGCGCCGTCACTCCGGCGTCTCCGGGAGCGACAGCGACCGGCGGGCCCCCCTGCCCAGCCGGATCACGGCCAGGAAGGCGATCGCGAACATCGTCACCGTGAACAGCATGACCAGGATGCCGATGGCGTTGATCTCGGGGCTGATCCGGAACCGGATCATCGACATGATCACGACAGGCAGCGTCGGCGTGTCGCTGCCGTTTAGGAAGAACGTGGTGACGATGTCGTCGAACGAGAAGGTGAACGCGAGCAGGCCGGCGGCGACGATGGCGGGCAGCAGGCCGGGCATCGTCACCCGGCGGAACACCCGCCACGGGCTGGCGCCCAGGTCGGCGGCGGCATCCTCGAGCGCGGGGTCGAGCGACGCCGTGCGAGCCTGCACGATCAACGTTGCGTAGGCGCTGTTCCAGACCGTGTGGCCGATCACCACGGCCACCGTCCCCAGCTGCAGGTGCAGCCGTGTGAACACCAGGAACAGCGCGGTCGCGAAGACCACCTCCGGCAGCATGATCCGCAGGTAGGTGAGCGAATCGAACGCCCGCCTTCCGCGCCGGCCGGCCCGCCGCCACCACAGCGACCCGGTGACCGCGATCACCAGCGAGGCGGCGGTCGAGGCGGCGGCGATGGTGATCGTGGCCCGAAGCCCGGCCCGCACGTCGGAGTTGGATAGCGCCTGCCGGTACCAGTCGGTGGTGAAGCCGTCCCAGCGCACCAGCAGCGGGTTGCTGTTCACCGAGTTGACCGCCACGATCACCAGCGGCGCCCACAGGAAGATCACCACCAGCAGCGACACGGCGGCGGTGAACGCGTGCTTGCGGATGATCACTGGGCCTCCACCCTTGTGAACCGCCGGGTCGCGAGCAGCGTCACGGCCATCACCCCCATCAGCGACACGGCCAGCGCCGAGCCGAACGGGATGTCCCCGACCGTCAGGAACTGGGTGGTGATGATGTTGCCGAGCATCAGCGTCTTGCCCCCGCCCAGGATCTCGGGGATCACGTACTCGCCCATCGCCGGGATGCCGACGATCACGCAGCCGACCGCCACGCCCGGCATCGCCAGTGGCAGGACGACGCGGCGGAACACCCGCCGCGGGCCGGCGCCGAGGTCGGCCGCAGCGGCCAGCAGGTCGTCGTCGATCCGCTCCAGCGCGACGTAGATCGGCAGCACCATCAGCGGCAGGTAGGAGTAGATGATGCCGATGCCGATCGCGCGGGGCGTGTAGAGCACCTGCAGTGGGCCGCTGATCACGTGCAGCCCGCGCAGCAGGTCGGCCAGCGGCCCGTGCCCTTCCAGCAGGTTGACCATGGCGTAGGTGCGGACGACGAAGCTCGTCCAGAAGGGGACGATGACCAGCACCAGCAGCAGCTTCTGCCAGATCGGCGGCTGGCGGCTGATGAAGTAGGCCAGCGGGAACCCCAGCAGCAGGCAGCCCGCGGTGGCGCCCACCGAGAGCACGATCGAGCGGACGAGGGTGTCGAAGTAGAGGGGGTCGTGGATCTGCCGGTAGTTGTCGAGGTTCCAGTCGAACGAGATGTCGAAGGTGACCAGGCTGACGCGGGCGAACGAGTAGACGGCGATCATCACCAGCGGCACCAGGAAGAACGCCAGCACGTACCCGAACGTGGGCAGGCCGAGCAGGCCGCGGAGCAGCTGGTTGCGGCGACCGGCAATCATCGGCTCATGCCGACTTGAACTCGTCCCAGGCCTTGGAGTACAGCGCGGTCGCCTCGCCCAGGAAGTTCTCGAACTCGACCTTCTCGAGCGTCGCCGGATCGACGATCAGGGCGGAGTTCTCCGAGATCGACGCGTTGATGTAGGGGGTCGCGGCGTCCATCACGTAGGCCGTCCCGGTGGTGTTGACGAAGTCGGCGTACTCCTTGGGCTGGAGGAAGAAGTTCATGAACGCGTGAACCAGATCGACGTTGTCGGTGCCCTTGATCACCGACCATCCCTCGAGGTACGCCATCGCCCCCTCCTCGGGCAGCACCCACTCGATGTTGGGGTCCTGGCCCTGTCCGAGGGCGACGTCGTAGTCCCAGTCCATGACGATCGCGGCGTCACCCTTGACCAGCGACGCGGCCACGTCGTAGCCCTTGATCGCCAGCAGGTGCGGCTTGATGTCGATCAGCGCCTGCTTTGCCTGCTCCAGCTCCGACTCGTCCTGTGTGTTGCCGGAGAAGCCCTTGTAGCGGAGGGCGGAGCCGATGGTGTCGCGGTCGAAGTCGAGGAACACGATCTTTCCCGAGTACTTGGGGGCCAGGCTCCAGAGATCGGCCCAGGAGGCGATCGGCTCGCTGACCATGTCCTTCCGGTAGCCGATGCCGACCTTGCCGTAGTCGGTGGGGACGCCGTGGGAGAAGGCCTCGTGAAACTTGGCGTCCACGTTGGCGATGTTCGGCACCTTGTCGAAGTCGACGTCCTGGATGATGTCGGCGGCCAGGGCCTGGCCGACGAACGCCTGATCGCCGAGCGCGAAGTCGTAGGCGTCGGGATTCGCCTTCAGCGTCTGCGCGGTCGCCGAGCTGGAGATATCCCCCGCGGTCACCTGCTTGATGTTCGCGCCCGGATACTGCGCCCGGAAGTGCTTGATGTTGTCCTTGCCCATCCAGCCGGCGTAGTTGTGCAGGATGGCCGTGCCCTCCACCTTCGCGGGCGCCGACGCAGCGCCGCCGGTCGTGCCCCCGGACGACGACGCCGAGCTGCCTCCGCAGGCCGCCAGCAGCCACCCGGCGGCCGGCACGCCGACGCCGAGCTGGGCGGCCCGGCGCAGAAGCTGGCGCCGGGACAGGGCGATGCGGATCGGGTCTCGCTGGTTGCTGTTCATGACGAGCTCCCCTCGACGAACGGAATCGGATGTGTGTGGGCGGTGATCGGGCCGGCCGGCGTCTGCATCACGAACGCCGACCGATCGGCGTGCCCCGCGTCCACGAGAGCGATCGCGATGTTGCGATCGAGCGCGTACGACCACACCGCCCAGCGCACCACCCCGGCCGGGGTGCCGTCCTCCAGCTCGAGCGGCCAGAAGTCTTCGAGCCAGGGCACGGGGTCGCCGTCGGCGACGAGGCCGACGGTGTGCCGCGCCGGGCCGCCGTCGCGCACCCGGCGCAGGGCCTCGCGGCCGACGAAGGATGGCCGGTCGAGGTCGAGCATCGGCCCCAGCCCCGCCTCGATTGGGTTCATGCCTGAGTTCATGCGGTACTGCGTGTCGGTGATGCCCTGCTCGACGGCCCGGATCACATTTGGGCCGGTGACCAGCAGACCCGACGATTCGCCGGCGGCGCAGATGGCGTCCCAGATCTCCACGGCACGGTCGCTGCCCAGCGGGTAGACCTCGAACCCCGGCTCCTTGCTCCAGCCGGTGGCGGAGACCACGGCGGGCACGCCGGCGACGCTGGTGACCGTGCAGCGGAAGCGGGGCAGCGCGGACAGATCGTCGCCTGTCAGCGGGTCGAGCACGCGCAGCGCGAGCGGACCCTGAACCTGCACCGGCGGAACGTCGGCCTCCCGCACCGAGACGTCGAAGCCGCCGGCGAGGGCCAGGCCGTGCGCCCACAGCTCAAGGTCGACGTCGCCGTGGGAGAACCAGACCACGTCCTCCCATGGCCGCAGCACCACGCAGTCGGTCATGATCTCGCCGGCGTCGTCGCAAACGGGGGTGAACCGGCAACCGCCGACCGGCAGGTCCGAGAGCGCCCGGGGGCTGAGGTAGTCGGCGAATCGCAGGGCGTCCGCGCCGCGCAGCTCGGCCTGCCGCTCCGCGCCCACGTCCCACAGGGTCACCCGCTCGACCAACGCCTCGTAGTCCTCTTGCGGATCGCGGCCGTAGTCGAGCGGCATGTACATGTGGTTGTAGACCATGAACTCGATCGCGCCCAGCGCCACGGTGCGGTCGAAGTACGGCGAGCGGCGGACGGTGTAGTGGAGCGGCTGCATGCGGGCGGGCATCTGGCTGGTCACTGCTGGAAGGGGCTGGCGTCGAAGTACTCGGTCAGTCGCGCGATCTTGCCGTCGCGCATCTCGACGACCATCGCGAACTCGAAGTCCAGCCGGCCGTCGCCACTGGCCAGCTCGGACAGAAAGGACGCTTCGCAGATCGCGGTGTCGCCGTGCTCGGCGATCAGCTTGACCGGGATGCGGAGGTCCCGGATGTCGGCGATCGCCGGCGCCACGCCGTCCCTGATCGCCGCCGGTCCGATCAGCGGCTCGGGGAACAGCGGATCCTCGTAGCGCCCGTCGGGCGCGAACAGCGCCGCGACGCCGTCAGCATCGCCGCGCTCCCACGCCTCGAAGACGGCGTGGGTCGCCTCTGCTGCGGTCATGCTGATCCTTCCGAAGGGTGCAAGCGAGCGGATTGTGCTCTCCCATCGAACGGATGTAAAGGGAGAACTGCATTGGCCTTCTCGATGCTCGGCATTACCAGCCGCCGCGGCCGCGCGCTAGTCGCGGAGCCGCATGCCGAGCGGCACGACGTACCACAGGATCACGAACAGCGCCGCCAGCAGAGCCGTCGAGATGGACGCCCACAGCCTGCTGATGAAGATGTCTGTGACCACGAACACCGAGATCGAGATCGAGGCCGCCAGGAACACGGTGCCGGCAAGCAGCAGCCGGTTGGCCAGGAACAGCAGCTTCTGCTTGTTGGCCTGGCGGAACAGGATCCGGTGGTGGGCGGTCGGCGCGACCAGCAGGATGATCGACACCGCGGCCGACAGGAGCGCGGCCAGCATCATGTCCTTGTGGAACTCGGTCAGCTTCGAGTACCCCTGCTGGAAGGGAACCGTGAGCAGAAACGCGAACAGCACCTGCACGCCCGGCAGCGCCACCCGAACCTCGTTCAGGAGCTCGATCAGCTCCCGGTCGACGCGCTCCTTGTCGGTCTCACCGGGGTTCGCCCCGGCCTCATCGTCGGCCATGGGCCGACCATACCCTGCCCGGCGAGGCGGCGGCCAGCGGATACGCTTGCGCCGCCACCGACCCGCAGGAGGACCCGCCCGCAATGGATCTTGCCTTCCCCGTCCACACCTACCACGAGCGCCTGGGCCGCGTGCTCGACCGGATGCGCAGCGAGGAGATCGACGCCGTCCTGGTCACGATGCCGGACAACATCAACTGGCTGACCGGCTACGACACGCTCGGCTATCTGTGGTTCCAGTGCCTGCTGATCACCGACCGGCTGGACGAGCCACGGTTCCTCACCCGGACGATGGAATCAGCCGGCGTCCATTACACGTCGTGCATCCGGGACGCCCGCTACTACGACATCGTGTCCGAGGACCCGGTGGCCAAGGTTGTCGACTGGGTGTCGGAGCTGAGCCTCCAGAGCGGCCGGATCGGCGTCGAGCTGTCGTCCTTCACCCTGCTGCCCTACCAGTGGGATCAGCTGCGGGCGGCGCTTCCCG
This sequence comes from Gaiellales bacterium, assembly GCA_035537595.1. GTDB lineage: Bacteria > Actinomycetota > Thermoleophilia > Gaiellales > JAICJC01 > DATLLX01. The sequence goes on from DATLLX010000092.1 coordinate 24,787, forward strand.
ACGCCCGCTTCGTCGACGCCACCAACACGGTGGCCGAGGAGCGGGTGGTCAAGTCGGCGCTGGAGCAGGAGTACCAGCGCAAGGCGGCACGCGCGGCCGACCTGGCCCTGATGGCGGGCGTCGAGGCTCTCGAGCCGGGGATTTCGGAGACCGCGGTGGCCGGCATCATGGCGGAGGCGCTGGGCGCGGCCGGATCGGAGCACGCCGCGATCCCGCCGATGATCGTGTCGGGCGAGCGTACGCAGATGATCCATGCGCTGGCCCGGCCCCGCGCGATCGGCCAGGGCGACCTGGTGATCCTGGAGCTGGCGGGTGTGTGCAACCGCTATCACGCCGTGCTGATGCGGACGGCCTCGCTGGGCGAGCCCTCGCTGCGGGCGCGCGACGTGGCCGCCTGGCTGGCGGAGGCCCACGCGGCGGCGATCGAGGAGGTGCGGCCGGGGGCCGACCCCGACGCCCCGAACAGAGCCTGCAACGCGGTTCTGGAGCGGGTCGGTCTGGTCGAGAACCGCGCCCACCGGATCGGCTACTCGCTGGGCATCGCCTACGCCCCGACCTGGCTGGAGCCGATGATGCTGGCCGAGGGCGACCCGCACACCATGCAGCCGGGGATGAGCTTCACGATCGAGCCGAACCTGTGGCTGCCCGACGAGGGCTTCGGCGTCAAGCTGGGCGAGACCGTGGCGTGCACGGCCGACGGCCCGGTCAGCCTCAGCCAGCTGCCCCACGACCTGATCGTGGTCTGACGCCGCGGAACAACGGGGTCAGACCCCGGTGTTCCGCTCAGTGAAGCGCAAGCAGCGCCGCCGCGGCGGCGACGACGGCCCCTGCGAGCGCGACCGGAATGACGATGCGATAGCTCATGTGGTTCGGATCGGCCGGCCGGGCGGACAGGTCGATCCCCACTCCGAGGGATGCTAGAAGCGCTTGCGGCCGCCGCGACCGCGGCCGCGCGAGGAGTAGACCAGGCGCGGAGGCGCCGTCTTCATGCCCTCGGCTTCGAACTCGTCCCTCAGCTCGAGCCGCGCCGCCATCCGGCTGACGTCGGCCTGCTGATCGGCCATCACCAGCGTCACGCCGATCCCGCTGCGCCCCGCCCGGCCGGTGCGGCCGACCCGGTGGACGTACGCCTTGTTGTCCTCCGGCGGGTCGTAGTTGATGACGTGGGTGACGTGGTCGAGGTCGATGCCGCGGGCGGCGACGTCGGTGGCGACCAGGGTCTTCACCTTGCTCTTCTCGAACCGGTCGAGCGCCCGCTCGCGGGCGACCTGGGTCATGTCGCCGTGCATCGCATCGGCCGACAGCCCGCGCTTCTGCAGCTTCTCGGCCAGCCGGGCGGCGCCCCGCTTGGTGCGCACGAACACGATCGAGACCCCGTCGCTCTCGCGCAGCAGATCGACCAGAGCGTCAAGCTTGCTGTCGAGCGTGACCGGGATGAACTTGTGCTCGATCTGCTCCACCGTGGAGGTCGGGTTCTCGACCTCGTGGCGGGTGGCGCCGACCGTATAGGCGCGGGCCAGGACGCCCACCTCGCCGTCGAGCGTGGCCGAGAAGAACATGGTCTGGCGCTCCTCGGGCAGCTTGCGCACGATCCGGTCGACCTGGGGCTTGAAGCCCATGTCGAGCATCCGGTCGGCCTCGTCGAGGACGAAGATCTGCACGGCGGAGAGGTTGACCACGCCCTGCTGCATGAGATCGGTCAGCCGCCCGGGCGTCGCCACCAGGATGTGGGCGCCGCGGGCGGTCTTGGCCTGGGCGCGCGTCGCCACGCCGCCGTAGACCGCCGCCACCCGCAGGTCGCGGGCGCCGACCAGCGTCTCGAACTCCTCTGTCACCTGCACGGCCAGCTCGCGGGTGGGCACCAGCACGAGCGCCGCGGGAGCGAGGTCGTCGCGGGAGATCCGCTCGATGATGGTGACGGCGAAGGCCAGCGTCTTGCCGGAGCCGGTTGGGGATTTGGCCAGCACGTCGCGGCCGGCCAGGGCATCCTCGGCGATCATGGCCTGGATGGCGAACGTGTGGTAGATCTCGCGGGCAGCGAGGGCGTCGACCACGGGTGGGGACACGCCGAGCTCGCTGAACGTAGGTGCTGTCATGCCGGTGCTCCTTTGCAACGGTGTATTCGGGAGAGGTGCTGCCTGACCCGAGTACCGCACGAGCACGAACCGGCGAAAAGCGAGAACCTCACGGGGCGAACCTGATCGCCCGTGCTTTGCAGGGTAGCAGGGCACTCGGATCACCCGGCCCCGGTTTCGCCGTGCCCGGCGCAGGGAAACGGCCTGTGGCACAGTGGATCAGGCTCGGACGAGGACGGGTGGGGTATGACGGTTGTCCATGAAGCGATCGCCGACGACGAAGCCCTGGCGATCGCCGAGACGGCCGGCCTGCGCTACGTCACGGATGCCCGCCCGGGCATCCGCCGGCGCCGCTGCGGCAGGGGCTTCTCCTACCGCCGCGTCGACGGCTCGCCGCTGACCGACGAGCTGGTGCTGGATCGGATCCGGACGCTGGCTATCCCTCCGGCCTGGACCGACGTCTGGATCTGCCCCCAGGCCAACGGCCACCTTCAGGCCACCGGCCGCGACGCGCGAGGCCGCAAGCAGTACCGCTACCACCCGCAGTGGCGCGAGGTCCGGGACGCCGCCAAGTACGACCGGGTGACCGAGATGGGCCGGGCGCTACCCCGGATCAGGGAGCGGGTGACCGAGCACCTCGGCCGCCCGGGGATGCCGCGGGAGAAGGTGCTGGCGGCGGTCGTCCAGCTGCTCGACGACACGCTGATGCGGGTCGGCAACTCCGAGTACGCGCGCCTCAACGAGTCCTTCGGCGCCACCACCATCCGCAACCACCACGTGCGGGTGCGGGGCAGCTCGGTGCTGTTCACGTTCCGCGGCAAGTCCGGCAAGCAGCATGAGCTGAAGGTGGTCGACCGGCGGCTGGCCCGCATCGTCCGCCGATGCCAGGACCTTCCGGGCCAGGAGCTGTTCGCCTATCTCGACGAGGACGGCACGGCCCGCGATGTCGGCTCGCAGGATGTGAACGACTACCTGCGCGAGATCGCCGGCGACGATCGGTTCAGCGCCAAAGACCTGCGCACGCTGGGCGGCACCGTGCTGGCCGCCCGGGCGCTGGCCGAGGCCGATCCACCCGAGAGCACGACGGAGGCGAAGGCCTCGATCGCGGACGCAGTGCGCCAGGTGGCCCACGAGCTCGGCAACACGCCGGCGGTCGCCCGATCGGCGTACATCCACCCCGCCGTGATCGACGCCTACACGGACGAGACGCTGCCGCGGAAGGAGATCCTGGCCGCCGGCGACGATACCGACGAGATCGAGGGCATCGTCCTCAGTTTCCTGGAGGCGGACGCGGCCAGGGCCGCGACGGCGGCCTAGGAGTCGGCCCCGATCTCGCGCTCGGTCTGGCGGTGAGCGCGCTCCTCCATCTCCCCCTGCTCGCCCCGTACCGCCTCTCCGGCCCGCTCCGCCCGGTCGCGGACGCGCTCCTGCTCGCCGTCGGCCGGTGGGTCGGCCAGCGGCACGCGATCAACCTGCTGCAGGCGATCGCACCGCTGCTTCC
>DATLLX010000093.1:0-7053 GCA_035537595.1 Gaiellales bacterium
GATCGACACCGCCTCCGCGATCACCGGGCCGACGCCCTCGGCTGCGGCGATCTCCTCGGGAGACGCGTCGATCAGAGCATCGATCGAGCCGAACGCGTCGGCCAGGGCCTGACCGGTGACGCCGCCCACGTGGGGGATGCCGAGGGCGAACAGCACCCGGCCGAAGGGCCGGCTCTTGGACGCCTGGATCGCCGAGATCACGTTCTCCGCCGACCGCTGCTGGAAGCCATCCAGCCCGAGCAGCTGATCGGTTGTCAGGTCGTACAGGTCGTGGGGCTGGGCGATCAGCTGCTCGTCGAGCAGCCGGCGGAGCAGCTTCTCCCCAACCCCGTCGATGTCCATGGCGCCGCGGCTGACGAAGTGCTTCAGCCACTCGTACCCCTTGGCCGGGCACGAGGGGTTGGGGCAGCGGTGCTTGACCTCGCCCTCGGGCTGCACGATCGGGGTGCCGCAGGCCGGGCAGTTGGCGGGCATCCTCCACGGCTCCGACCGGCGGCCCGACCCTTCGGTCAAATGCGGCCCGACGACCTGGGGGATGACGTCCCCGGCCCGCTGCACGATCACCATGTCACCCTCGCGGATGTCCTTGCGGTTGATGTCCTCCTCGTTGTGCAGGGTGGCAAGCGAGACGGTGACGCCGCCCACCTGCACGGGCTCCAGCACGGCGTAGGGGTTGAGCGCGCCCGTGCGGCCGACGTTGATGCCGATCTCATTCAGCCTGGTCACGGCGGTGGTGGGGGCGAACTTGAATGCGATCGCCCACCGGGGGTCGCGGGCGACCGTGCCCAGCCGCCGCTGCTGATCGAAGCTCGACACCTTGACCACGGCGCCGTCGATGTCGTAGTCCAGCTCGGCGCGGCGCTCCTCCCAGGCCCGGCCCTCGGCCAGCGCCGAGCCCACGTCGTCGTGCAGCTCGACGCCATCGTTGACCCGGAAGCCCTGGTCGCGCAGCCAGCTGAGCGCCTCCCACTGCGACTCGATGCCCAGGCTGTTCGCGCCCAGGGCGTAGACGAAGATCGCCAGCGGGCGGGTCGCGGTGATGCGCGGGTCCTTCTGGCGCAGCGATCCGGCGGCGGCATTCCGCGGATTCATGAATAGCTTCTTGCCCGCCTGGGCCTGCTCGGTGTTGACCCGCTGGAACCCGGCCAGGGACAGATACACCTCGCCCCGCACCTCCACCTCGCTGGTCTCGGGGATCCGCAGCGGGATCGTCCGCACGGTGCGCAGGTTCGCGGTCACGTCCTCCCCGACGACGCCGTCGCCCCGCGTCGCCCCGCGGACGAACACCCCGTCGCGGTAGAGCAGCGAGATCGCCAGGCCGTCGATCTTGGGCTCGGTGACCAGCTGGAAGGCCTCTCCGGCCAGACCGTTGCGGACGCGCTCGCCCCACGCCAGCAGCTCGTCCTCGTTGCGGGCGTTGGCCAGCGACAGCATCGGCTGCAGGTGCTCGACCGGGGCGAACCCGGACGCGGCCACCGCCCCCACCCGCTGCGTCGGCGAGTCGGCGGTGGCCAGCTCGGGATGCTCGGCCTCCAGATCCTGCAGCTCCCGCAGCATGGCGTCGTACTCGCCGTCCGAGATCGTCGGAGCGTCCAGCACGTGATACCGGTGATTGGCGTCGTGCAGCCGGTCGCGAAGCTCGGCTGCGCGCTCTGTCGCCGTCACGCGGCGACCTCCGCCGGCGAGGCGAACGCGTGGTCGGGCCACAGCTCGAGCAGGTCGTCCGGCGGGTGCAGGCCCCACAGCGCGGCGCCGGACGCCACGCCGGCCGCCCGGGCGGCCATGATGTCGTAGGGCGAGTCGCCGACGTAGATCGCCATCTCGGGCGACACGCCCATCCGCCGCAGCGCGTGCAGGATCGGTTCGGGGTCAGGCTTGTGCGTCTCGGTGTCCTCGACGGTGACGATCACCTCGAAGGCCGGCCCGTAGCTGACCTGGTCGAGCACCAGGTTCACGCTCGGCCGCAGCTTGGACGTGACGATGCCCATCCGGGCGCCGGCGTCGCGCAGCCGCCACAGCATCTCGGTCACTCCGTCGTAGGCGAACACCGACTCGGCGTGCCTGCGCAGGCTGTGCGACACGTACGCGTCGAAGAAGCTGTCGGCCTGCTCGCCCGCCACCCGCTGCGACGCCTCACGCAGGGTGCGCGACATATTCTCGCGAACGACCGCCTCCGGCAGCTCCCGGCCCCACAGCCCCAGCGCCGCCTCGCGATAGCAGTCGAGGATCACCTCCTCGGTGTCGATCAGCGTGCCGTCGAAGTCGAACAGCCAGACCGGGTAGTCATGCACGCGCTAAGGGTACCCGGGCGCCCGCGGGAGGATCGGCGGATCGACTAGCCTCCCCGCCATGGCCTACACGATCCCCCCGGGAACCAGCATCGGCCACGTCCACCTCAAGGTGTCCGACCTCGACCGCGCCGAGGCGTTCTACCGCGACGCCCTCGGCTTCGAGCTCCAGCAGCGGTACGGATCGTCGGCCGCGTTCCTGTCGGCCGGCGGCTACCACCACCACATCGGCCTGAACATCTGGCAGAGCCACGGCGGCCCGCCACCGCCGGCGGGCACGACCGGCCTGTTCCACCTGGCGGTGCTCTACCCCACGCGCGGCGACCTGGCGCGGGCGCTGAAGCACCTGCTGCAGCTGGGCGTCCCGATCGATGGCGCCAGCGACCACGGGGTCAGCGAGGCCATCTACCTGCGCGATCCGGACGGCAACGGCATCGAGCTGTACCGCGACCGGCCGCGTGACGAATGGCCGGTGGATGGCGACGGTGAGCTGCTGATGGTGACAGACCCGCTCGACGTCGCTGGCCTGCTCGCCGAGGCCTGAGGCGCAGCCGGTCATGCGCGAGCGGCTGATGCTGATGCGCCACGGCGAGACCGTCTGGAACGCCGAGCACCGGTTCACCACCAGGACCGACGTCGAGCTGAGCGCCGCCGGCCTGGAGCAGGCGGCCGAGGCGGCCCGCGCGCTGTCGGCCGTCGGCATCGATCGCGTCTTCGCCTCCCCGCTCAGCCGCGCCCGGCGGACGGCCGAGCTGATCGCGGCGGCCCAGGCAGCGGACTGCCCGGTGCTGGTCGACGAGCGGCTGACCGAGATCGACGCCGGACCGTTCGAGGGCATGACGTCGGCCGAGATCGCGGCCGGAGACCTGGCCGAGGCCTACCATGGCTGGCACGCGCTGGGCACGGAGTTCCCGCCGGGCACCGAGCGGTTCGACGACGCGTTGGCCCGCGCATCGGCGTTCCTCGCAGACCACGCCGGCCTCCCGGGGTCGACGCTGGTCGTCACGCACGGGTCGCTGGCCCGGCTCATCGTATGCAGCCATTTTCTCGGCGGCGCACCCCGGAATCACCGCCGGCTCTGGCTCGACAACTGCCGGCTGGCCCTGTTTCAGGAACGCGACGGCGAGCAGAAGATGATGGGCTTCAACATCCTCGCCCCCTAGCTCACACGACGCCTTCCAGATCCCACGCGGCGACCTCCTCCAGCCCCCCGGCGCTGGTCAGGTCGAGGTGGATCGGCGTGATCGAGATCCGCTGCTCGGCGATGGCGCGAAAGTCGGTGCCCGGCTCGTCGTGATAGGACGGATCGACGCCGTAGATTCGGTAACGGCGCCGGCCCTCCTCGTCGGACTCGACATCGAGCCGGTCGCGATAGATCCGCTTGCCCAGGCGGGCCACGGTGGCGCCGGCCGGCTGCGACGGCACGTTGACGTTCAGGATGGTGCCGCCGGGCAGCCCCCTGCGCTCCACCTCGCCGACCAGCCGCGGCAGGAGCGCCGCGGCGGCGGTGAAGTCGTAGGCCTCGTGGCGGCGGAAGTCGGCCGTCGCCGTCGGGCTGCCTTGCGAGATGGCGATCCCGGGGATGCCGAGCAGGATGCCCTCGAAGGCGGCGGCCACCGTCCCCGAGTAGGTGACGTCGTCGCCGAGGTTGTACCCGTAGTTGATGCCCGACACGATCAGGTCGGGGCGCTCCCCGACCAGCCCCAGGTCGGCGAACCTGACGCAGTCGACCGGCGTGCCGTCGGTCGCGTAGCCGATCGTGCCGTCGCGCAGCTCGACCTCGGCGACGTGCAGCGAGCGGTGGATCGTGATCCCCCGGCCGACGCCGCTGCGGTTGGCGTCAGGCGCGATCACCGAGACCTCGCCGACGGCGTCCAGCGCCAGCTTCGCCTCGAACAGGCCGCGCGAGGTGATCCCGTCATCGTTGGTCAGGAGGATGCGCATCGCACCCGAGTCTAGACCGCCGCTTTCCCGCGGCCGGCCGTCACGGCAGACCTGGATGGACTGGCGCAACGCGGCTGCGGGTACCGTTATCGGCGTGTCCGACGACGTCCGCGTAACCATTCTGAAGGGCGACATCACCCGCGTGCAGGTGGACGCGATTGTCAACGCGGCCAACACCTCCCTGCTGGGCGGCGGGGGCGTGGACGGAGCCATCCACCGGGTCGGCGGCGAGGAGATCCTGGCCGAGTGCCGGCTGCTGGGAGGCTGCACCGTGGGCGACGCCAAGGCCACGACCGCCGGCAGGCTGCCCGCCCGCCACGTGGTGCACACCGTCGGCCCGGTGTGGGCGGGCGGGGAGAACGACGAGGAGGCCCTGCTGGCCTCCGCCTACCGCCGCTCGGTGAAGGTGGCGGACGAGCTCGGCTGTGAGTCGATCGCCTTCCCGGCCATCTCCTGCGGCGTGTACCGCTTCCCCGGCTACCGCGCCGCCCCGATCGCGCTGTCCGCCTCGCTGGAGGCGGCCCGGGCGTCGGACGGCCTGCGCGACGTGCGTCACGTCCTCTACTCCGATGTGCTGTACGGCGCGTTCGTGGACTGCGCGGCCGGCCTGGGCATCGAGGTGGAGGGTGCCTGACCCGGCGGCCCGGCTCGGATGGGACGCGATCATCGGGCGGCGGCTGCAGCAGAGCTTTCTGAGCACGCGGGCGCGAAAGCGACAGATCGTGGACGTCGTCCGCTCGACCTGCGGGATCCAGGCACAGAGCCCTCCGGCTGCGGAGCTCGCTCTGGGCCTCCGCGTCGATCTGCTGACCCGGGACGATGTGCGGACGGGGTTGGCGGACCGGGGGGCCCTGGTGCGGACGTTCGGCCCGCGCGACACCGTGCACCTGCTCCCTGCGGCCGACCTCGGCCTGTGGATGGCGGCCCGGAGGGCGGTTCCCATCGGCCGGCGGTGGACGGCGCCGTGGGCCATCTCGCCCGGGCGGGCGGCGAAGCTGCTCGACGCCGTCGATGCGGCCCTGGCAGACGGCCCGCTCGAGCGGTCGGAGCTGGCGGCGGCCGCCTCCAAACGGGCAGGCGCCTGGGCGGAGGAGCGGCTGGCCGCGGGACGAGCCGATCTGATCGCGCTGGCAGGCATCGCAGGAGTCCTCTCCTTCGGGCCGCCGCGGGGATCGAGGGTGACATTCGTCCGGGCCGCCGACTGGGTCGGCGACCAGACCCCACCCGATCCCCGCGACGCGCTGCGGGAGATCGTGAGGCGCTACCTGCACGCGTACGGGCCCGCCCGCTCGAAGGACATCGCAGCGTGGTATGCCCCGAAGCTGCTGACGGCCGAGGACTGCGCAAGGCTGCTGGCCGAGCTCGGCGACGAGGTCGTCGAGGTCACCGTCGGCCGCACGTCCGCCCACATGCTCCGGGGAGATCTGGATGCCGCCGCCGAAGCGCCGAGCGTGCGCCTGGTGTCGAGATACGACTGCTACCTGTTGGGCAGCCGGTTCGGGCGCCAGCATCTGGTGGCCCGAGACGTCCACCGCCGCCTGGCCGCTCACCCGCGGGGCCGCTACGAAGGCTCGGCGGGGCACAACTGCGTGCTGGTGGACGGCAGGGTGCAAGGGATGTGGGAGCCCCGTCTGCTGGACGACCGGGTCGAGGCGCGCGTGGAGACGTCGCGCCGACCGACAGTGCGGAACGGCAGATGCTCGACCGCGAGGCCGAACGCCTGGCGGCGTTCTACGAGCGCCCGGCGGAGCTCGTGACGGCAGAGCTCGACCAGCCGTCGTAGCTCACGCCTGCCAGCGTCAGCCCGTGCGGCGGCGCTGTGCGACCGGCCGCCGAGCGAGGCGCACCGGCCAGCAGGTCTGAGAGGCGGTCGGGATCCGGTGCCTCCAGCATCGTCCCGACCAGGATCCGCACCATGTGCCGGAGCAGCGCGTCGGCCGTCAACTGGAAGGTCAGGCGGTCTCCCTCCCGCACCCACCGCGCCTCGAGCACGGTGCGCTCGAAGTGCACGTGCTGGGTCTCGGAGGGGGTGAACGCCCGGAAGTCGTGGCGGCCGCGGATCACCTCCGCGCACGCGCCCAGCAGGCCCTCGTCGAGCGGCCGTGGGTGATGCAGCTCGAACCGCCGCCACCGGGGGTCGGGGGCGCGCCGGTTGAGGATCCGGTAGACGTAGCTCCGCGACCGGGCATCCGCCCGGGCGTCGAACCCGGGCTCTGCGATCTCGCAGCGGATCGCCGCCAGGTCGGCCGGTAGGCGGCCATTGAGCTCGCCGGCCGTGCGCGGCCGCTCGTCGTCCCAGGAGATCACGTTGGCATCGGCGTGCACGCCGCGGTCGGTGCGGCCGGCAACCACCAGGCGGGGGCCGGCCACAGCGCTCAGCTCTCCCTCGACCGTGCGCAGGCCGGGCTGGCGGGCCCAGCCATGGAACCCGCTGCCGTCGTAGCCGACGATGGCCCGCATCCGCACCGGCTACTCCAGGGAGAACGAGGCGACGGCTGCGGCCCACACGCTGCGCAGCCCCTCGAACTCGGCGTCCGCCGCCGAGGCGACGATCGCGTATCCGCTGCCCTCGGCCACCAGGCACCAGAGCCGCTGCCGCATGCTCCGCTCGCCGTACGACCAGCGGTAGGTGTGGCGGATGGCCGGGCGGCCGGCCACGGTCGTCTCGCGATCCTCGACCAGCTCGACGCCCTCGATGCCGGCGCGGATGGCCGCGTCCTGCATCGCCGCGTAGCGGGCCAGCGACACGCTGTCCGCCAGATCGTCGCGCGAAACCACCAGCGACGGTGAGCCGGAGCCGGCGTCAGGGCCGACGTAGGTG
>DATLLX010000094.1:0-14649 GCA_035537595.1 Gaiellales bacterium
AGCCTGCGCGGCGCGGCCTCCGAGGCCGCGCTCGTGGCGCGCCAGGGCGGCGACGAGTTCCTGCTCCTGCTCGAGGCGCCGGTCGCCGAGCTGAGCGGCGTCGCGGTGGACGTCGCCGAGCGCATCCGCGCGGCCCTGCGCCGCCCGCTGCCCGTCGGCCTCGCCGGCGTAGCGCCGGTAGGCGTCGCGGCCGTGCTGCTTGACGGCGTACATCGCGCTGTCGGCATGCTTGAGCAGCGTCGAGCCGTCCTGGCCGTCGATCGGATACAGGCTGATGCCGATGCTGCCGCTGGCCGAGATCTCGATCGGGCCGACGGGCAGCGGGCGGCGCAGCGCGGCGCGGAGGCGCTCGGCGACGTCCACCGCGAGCCCGCTCAGCTCGCTGACCGGGGCCTCGAGCAGGAGCAGGAACTCGTCGCCGCCCTGGCGCGCCACGAGCGCGGCCTCGGAGGCCGCGCCGCGCAGGCTGTCCGCGACCCGGCAGAGCACGAGGTCGCCGGTCTGGTGGCCGAAGCTGTCGTTGACCAGCTTGAAGTCGTCGAGATCGACGTACAGCACGGCCACCCCGCGGTCGGCCCGTTTTGCCCGTTCCAGGGCGACGTCGAGGTGCTCGTGAAACAGGATCCGGTTGGGCAGCCCGGTCAGCGGGTCGTGGTAGGCGAGGTGATGCAGCTCCTGCTCGGCGCGCCGCCGCTCGGTGATGTCCTCGCCCAGCGACGTCGCACCGATCACCCGGCCGTCGGGGTCGCGAAGCGGCGTCGAGTTCCAGGAGAACAGGCGCTCGGCGCCGGCCCGGGTGAGCAGCGAGCTCTCCCGGTGGGCAACCACCGTGCCCGATCCGAGCAGCGTGAACACCTCGGTCTCGGCCTCCCGCTCGCCGGGGGGCGTGAACGCCTCCAGCCAGGTCCGGCCGAGCAGCTCCGCCGGCCGCCAGCCGGTCAGCTCCGCCAGGTAGTCGTTGACGAACTCGATGCGGCCGGCAGCGTCGGTGGCGACGGCGGCCAGACGGACGTTCTCCAGCAGCTCGCGGAACCGCTGCTCGCTTTCGCGCAGCGCGGCCTCGGCCTGCTTCTGGTTGGTGACCTCGAAGATCACTCCCTGGATGAACCGCGGCTCGCCGCGCTGATCGCGGACCGCGACCGCGTCGTCCCGGAACCACCGCACCCGGCCGTCATCGGCGACCAGGCGATATTCGGCGCTGAACGGCTCCCCCGTGCGCACGGTGTGCTCATACCGCTCGACGGCGGCGCGGTCGTCCGGGTGCAGGCGGTGCGTCCAGCCGTCCGGGCCGTCCTCCCACTCTGCACGAGCCACGCCCATCAGCGAGTCGACCTGAGGGCTGACGTAGACCGGCTGGCCGGTGCCGGCGATGTCGAGGTAGGTGACCGCCGGGAGGTTCTCGACCAGGGTGCGGTAGCGCTCCTCTGCCTCCGTGCTCTGCTTGCGCAGCACGGCGTTGTGGACGGCGGCGCTGATGATGTCGGCCAGCGTGCGGAAGAAGTCGAGGTCGGCGTCGTCCCACAGACGATCGGACTCGTCGACGATCTCCATCAACCCCAGGCACCTGCCGCGGGAGACAAGCGGGATCATCAGCAGCGAGGCATATCCCTCGGCCGCCAGCAGGGTTCGTTCCGACGGGTCGTCTGCCTCGTTGGCCACCCGGATCAGCCGTGTCTGCTGCCGCTCCAGGACGTCGCGCGAGGCCGGGAAGTCGGACAGCAGGAACTCCTCCTGGCCGGCGTCCATCTCGCCGGCGATCTGCCCGAACCAGCCGGTCAGGGTGACCAGGGAGTCCCGCTCTCTGTCCCACAGCGACACCGAGCACGCCGACGAGCCGGTCACGGCGGTCGCGTGGCCGGCGACACGGCGAAGCACGTCGTCGAGGTCGAGGCTCGCCGACAGTGTGCGGGCAAGGTCAACCAACGCCCGCAGGCGATCATGGGTGGCCATGTGACCCTTATCGGCAGCGGGGCCGAATATTGAGAGGGTTCGGCGAGCCGGCCGGGGCCACGCCATCACGGCGCGGCCCCGGCCGCAGGCGCTCAGAGCAGGCCGCAGGCCCGGGCGGTGTTCGGCCACGGCGTGAAGCCGCGAGCGCGAACGGCGCGGAACCCGACCGCGAGCTGGTCGCGGGCCGTCCAGTAGCGGGCATCGCGACCGCCGTACTTGGCCAGCTTGTCGGCGCCGTAGGCCCACATGAATGAGCTGTCCATCTGAAGGCCGCCGTAATACGGCCCGGCAGGGTTGTACGCATTCCACGCGCCCTCGTGGCTGTGGATGCACAGCAGTTTCGGGGCCGTCCGGTTGTAGCGGCGCACCCAGCGGTTGTCCCGACTGACCCACAGGTCACGCAGCCAGCGCAGGTACCCGATGCCAACCGTCCGCCGCTCCACAGCCATGCTGCGGGGGCTCACGCCCACCCGATGGGCGTGGCGTATGGCGGAGGCTCGAGCGACACGAACCCGGTGCCGCCACAGACGAACCCGATCCATCTTCGTTGCCGTTGTCGCCGAATCGACCGATGGACTCGGAGTCGAATCGGCTGCCGATGCCGTGTCCACGCCCGCTGTGGCGCAGAGACAGGCCAAGGCGACGACCAGTGCTTTCCTCAGAGTAAAAACTCCCCACGAGATTACGGACCCACGCGCCGCACAGCACGACGATGCGGCCGCCAGGTGATCTCGACGGTCGCATCTCTGTTCGGAGCGTTCGCGGCGCCCCACTACGGCGCCGCACTTGGAGCGGCCCGTACCCTAGCGAGGGAATGCGTAAACCGCGCAGGTCGATCGTGGGCTACACTGTGCTCGCCAACGACGCGCGACCACGGGAGGTGTGGACAGATGCCTGACCCTCGAGCCAACGCCAGTTCCATCCACCCCCGCGCGGCCGGCCGGCCCTGAAAGCACTGCCGTTCCGCCGGGGACACACCATTTCCCTGGAGGAAAGTTGAGCAGTGACACCTGGTGGCCGGACGATGCGCCGGCCGACCCCAATGCCCGTCTCGCGCTGATCGGTTGGAACGCCGACTGGGAGCGGGAGCTGGCAGAGCACACCGGCCACGGCCGCCTGCCCGCGCGGGTGAGCCGCGTCGACCGCGGATTCTGCACGGTGCTGGCGGGCACCGGTGCGGTGCGCACCATGATCGGCTCCCGAGATCTCGAGCCGGCCGTCGGCGACTGGGTCGCCTATACCCCCGAGACCTCGCAGTCGGGCGCCGTGCTGAACGCCATCCTGCCGCGGCGTACGCAGTTCGTCCGCCACGCGGCAGGTGAGCAGACGGCGGAGCAGGTGGTCGCCGCGAACGTCGACAACGTGTTCGTGGTCACCGCGCTCGACCAGCGCTGGAGCCTGCGCCGGCTCGAGCGCTATCTGACCCTGGCCTGGCAGAGCGGGGCGCGGCCGGTGATCGTCCTCACCAAGGCCGACCTGGCGGCCGACCGGCTGGACGCTGCCGTCGCCGAGACGGAGACGATCGCCTTCGGCACGCCGATCCAGGCCGTCAGCTCGGTCACCGGCGAGGGGCTCGACGGCCTCGCCCGCTACCACATGGGCAGCCAGACGGTGGCGCTGATCGGGCTGTCGGGAGCGGGCAAGTCGACCCTCATCAACCGGTTGCTGGGCCACGAGCGGATGCGCACGGCCGCCGTCCGCGACGACGGCAAGGGCCGGCACACCACCACCCACCGCGAGTTGGTGCCGCTGCCCCAAAGCGGCGTCCTGATCGACACGCCGGGCATGCGGTCGGTGGGGCTGTGGGAGGCCGAGGAGGCGCTGGAGCAGGCCTTCGCCGACATCCAGGAGTTGGCGGCCGTGTGCCGCTTCTCCGACTGCACCCACCAGCACGAGCCCGGCTGCGCGGTGCTGGCCGCGATCGAGTCCGGCACGCTGAACGCCGACCGGCTCGAGAGCTACGACCACCTGCAGCGCGAGCTGCGGCATCAGGAGCTGAAGCTGGACGCCCGCGCCCGAGCCGACGAGCGGAAGCGGTGGCGGACGCTGAGCAGGGCGATGCGCAACACGAGCAAGGAGCGGAACGGCTGAGCATGACCGGCGGCGACCAGTTGCAGCCGCTGGGGATCCCCGTGTCGCTGCTGGACGTGGTGCCCGTGACCGCCCGGGAGTCGTCCGCCGACGCCCTCGATCGGGCCCGCGAGCTGGCCCGCCTGGGCGACCAGCTCGGCTACCACCGGCTGTGGTACGCGGAGCACCACAGCATGCCCGGCATCGCCAGCACGGCACCGGAGGTGCTGGTGGCGAACGCCGCGGCGATCACCCGGCGGATCAGGGTCGGCTCCGGCGGCGTGATGCTACCCAACCACTCGCCGCTGACGGTCGCCGAGCGCTACGCGACGCTGGACGCGCTTCATCCCGGCCGGATCGACCTCGGGGTCGGCCGGGCGCCGGGCACCGATCGGCGCACCATGCTGGCGCTGCGACGGGGGGCCGGCGACGACGACCTTGCCGAGCTGCTCTACGAGCTGTTCGGCTATCTGCGCGGGTTCCCGGCCGACGACCCGCTGCGGGGACTGCTCGCCTATCCGCGGCCGGTCGAATCGCCCACCGTGGTGGTGCTCGGGTCGAGCGACTACGGCGCCCGGCTGGCGGCGGCGCTGAGCCTGCCCTACGCGTTCGCCCACCACTTCAGCGCCCGCTTCTCGACGCTCGCCATGCGCCTCTACCGCGACGAGTTCCAGCCATCGGCCGAGCTGCCCCGCCCCCACGCCATCCTCACGGTCAGCGTGGTCTGCGCGGACACCGACGAGGAGGCGCGCCGGCTGGCGTCGGCGTGGGCGCTGTCGTTCCTGCGCCTGCGGTCGGGGCATCCGCCGAGCCCCTTCCCGACCGCCGAGGAGGTGGCGGCACACCCGTGGACCGACGACCAGCGGGCGTTCCTCGACGAGCATCTGGCCGCGCAGGCCGTGGGCAGCCCTGCCACGGTGCACGCGCGCCTGCGGACGCTGATCGAGGAGACGGGCGCGGACGAGCTAATGGCGACGGTGCCGGTGACCGATGCGGCCGCCCGCCGGCGATCGGTGGAGATGCTCGCCCGGCTGGCCGCGGCGCCCACGGCCGGCGACGCGGCGCTTCGCGAGCCCTGACCGGGACTGGAGCCGGTAGCCTTGCGCGGTGTCCGACCCCGCCGAGATCGAGCTCTGCTATCTGCTGCTGGCGCCGCTTCGCTCGCAAGCCGACGGCGCGACGGCGCCGGTGCGGGCACCCCGTGACGCACCCGATTCGTTCGCCGTCGACATCCAGGTGCGAGCCGCCGACCGGTTCACATTCGACGCGCAGGGGGTGGCGGTCGACATCCGCTGCCAGCAGTTCGACGGCCTGGCGGTGGTCTACGAGTGCGGCTTTCGGATCGACCGGCCGCTGGCCGGCGACGCCGCCGTGCGCAAGCGCGCCGTCGAGGAGGCCGTGCGGGCCGACCTGCTCGACCGGGCCGGCGCACCGGCGGTCTGGGAGCAGTACTCGATCGTGCTCGTACCGACTCCCGAGGATGGACCCGACGTCCTGATCGAGCAGCACGGCGCCGCCCTGGCCCGGCTGGTGCGGTCGCTGCCGAAGGCGCCCGACGAGCTGCAGGTGGAGCAGATCCTGCGGGCGCGAGCGCGCTGGTCGGAGGCGGACATGACCGTGGTCGACTGGCTGGGCGCGGTGATCATCGCCGAGCAGGGCCTCTACCAGTCGGACGTCGACCTGTGCGTGATCGCGAAGTACCAGCTGCTGCGCTACCGGATGCTCGACCAGGCGATGGAGCAGCACCTGCGCGACGTGCGGGCGCACCTGGCAACGGTGCGAGGGCGCTGGCGGCCGTCCACCCAGCGGGTGGTGGCGAGCGTGGTGGACGGCCGGCTGGAGCTGCTGCTCGAGTTCGAGCGGACGTCCCAGTCGCTGCTGTTCGTCGGCGAGTGGTACTCGGCACACGTCTACTCGCTGCTGGTGCAGAACCTGTACCTGGACGACTGGAAGCGCAGCGTGAGCGACAAGCTGGCCAGCCTGGAGGCCATCGACGCCACCGTACGGGAGCGGCTGACGATCTCCTGGCGGCGGCTGCTGGACGTCGTCTCGCTGGCCGGCTGGACGTTCCTGATGGTCGGCTACATCATCCTCTTCGTGATCAACCTCCGATGAGGGTCTGCGTTGTCGGCGCCGGGCTGGCCGGGCTGGCGGCCGCGGACGCGCTGCGGGGCGCCGGGATCGAGCCGGTCGTGCTGGAGGCCCGCGACCGGGTGGGCGGCCGGGTGTGGACGGCCGCGACAGGGACCGGCGCCGCCGTCGAGATGGGAGCGGAGTTCGTCACCGACGGCTACGAGGTGCTCCCGGCCACGGTGCGGCGGCTCGGCCTGCGGCTGTCACCGATGGGCATGAGCTTCGGCGACCGCGAGCCGCGGGACGGCATCGGCACCACCCGCCGGCAGCTGGCGGAGGCCTGCCGGCTCGTGTCCGAGGCGGTCGGCCGCGGTGGGCTGGACGGGGTCTCGCTGGCGGCGCTGCTCGACCGCCTGCCGCTGGATGCGGGAGCGCGGGAGCTGATCGCCTGCCGGGTGTCGGTGTCCTATGCCCACCCGGCCGACCGCATCGCCGCGGCCGCCGTCCGCGACGTCCTGCATGCCTTCGAGCCGTCCGAGGCCCGGCGCGTGGCCGAGGGCAACCAGGCCGTCGCCACCCGGCTGGCCGAGGGGCTCGAGTTGCGGCGGTCGGCCCGTGTCCGCACGGTGTGCTGGAACGGCGACGGCGTCTCGGTCGACGGGATGCAGGCGGACGGCTGCGTGCTCGCCGTTCCCGCACACGCGCTGGCGGCGATCGCGTTCGATCCACCGCTGCCCGAGTGGAAGGCAGCGGCGTTCCAGCGAGTGGTCTACGGCGACGCGGCCAAGCTGTTCGCACCGCTCAGGCGCCCCCCTCCGCCCAGCTCCGTGCTGTCCGTGCCCGGCCGGTTCTGGACCTGGACGGCTCGCGGGCCGGACGGCGAGGTGGCGCCGGTGGTCAGCGCGTTCGCCGGGTCGGCGCCCGCGGTGGCGCCGCTGCTGCGGGGAACGGCGTACCTGGAGGCGGTCGAGGCGCTGCGGCCCGACCTCGCGGTCGACAGCCGCGAGGTGATCGTCTCGGCCTGGGAGGAGGGCGCGTATTCGACCAAGGAGGCGGGCCGGCCGGAGGGTGACGACGCGGCGCTCGCCCGCCCCGTCGGCCGACTGGCGTTCGCCGGCGAGCACACCGCCGGTGAGTGGTTCGCCACCATGGAGGGTGCGCTTCGCAGCGGCATCCGGGCCGCCGCCGACCTGCGCATCGCCCTGGGCCGGCGGAACAACGGGGTCTGACCCCGTTGTTCCAGGCGGGTCACAGGGGCAGGTCGCGAAGCGCGAACTGGATCGCCTCGGAGAAGGTCGGGTACGGCTGGATGGTGTCCCGCAGGACGTCGATCGGTACGCCGGCACGGATGGCGAGGGTCAACTGGCCGAGCCATTCGCCGGCCTCCGGGCCGACCACCACCGCTCCCACCAGCACCCCGCGGCCGGGGTCGGCCGCGAGCTTCAGCAGCCCCGGCCGCTTGGGCCGCTCGTAGGTCGACGTGCGGGGAAGCTGGTCGACCCGCCGGGAGCCGAACACCAGCCCGTCGCCGACCGTCCTCCCCACCGACGCCACCTGCGGATCGGTGAACGTGACCGCCGGGATCGCCGTGTGGTCGGCGACCGACGTCACACCCGCCATGTCCGCAGCGGCAATGCGGGCGTGATACTTGCCGACGTGCGTGAACATGGCGATCCCGGTGACGTCGCCGATCGCCCACACGCCGTCGGCCGCACACAGCCGCTGGTCGACCTCCACGCCCCGCTTCGAGACCGTCACGCCCAGCGCCTCCAGCCCCAGGTCGTCGACGTTGGCTCGCCTGCCGGTCGCGATCAGCAGCCGCTCGGCCTTGACGGTGGCGCCGCTCTCAAGCATCACCTCGACACCGGCAGCGACCCGGGTGATACCGCCGCCCAGGTGCAGCTCCACGCCCTCCTCCTCCAGCGTCTCGGCGAGCAGCTGCCCGGCCTCCGCGTCGTCTCGTGAGAGCAGGCGCGGCGCGGCGTCGATCAGTGCAACCCTCGCCCCCATCCGGCAGAACAGCTGGGCGAACTCGCAGCCCACCGGCCCCCCGCCGACGATGGCGATGCTCTCGGGGATCGCCCTCACCTGGGAGGCCTCGCGATTCGTCCAGTACTCGACATCGTCCAGGCCGGGGAGCGGTGGGATCGCCGGCACCGACCCGGTGGCCACCACCAGGCGGTCGTAGGCCATCGGCCGGCCGGCAGCCTCGACCAGCCCCGGCTCGACCACCCGGGCCTGTCCACGAACCAGCTCGGCGCCCTTCGCGGCCAGCCATTCCTCCTGGGCGGAGTCGTCGAGGCTGCCGGTGATCTGGTCGCGGTGCCAGAACACCCGGCCGGCGTCGACATCGCCGGTAACCGCCTCGGCGGCACCGGGTACGCGGCGGGCGGCGTGCACCGCCTCCAGCGGCCGGAGCAGGCCCTTGGTCGGCATGCAGGCGTAGTACGAGCACTCGCCCCCCACCAGTTCCCGCTCCACCACCGTGATCGGCGTTTCCGGCTCGTGCTCCCGAAACGCCGACACGAACGCCTCGCCGGTGGAGCCGGCACCGATGACCACCACGGCCTGATCCGTCACGTCGTCCTCCTGGTTGGTTCGCCCGACACTGTGAGTAGTCTGCCCTCAATGCGACGAGTCATGCCCATCGCCGTGCTCGTCGCTGCGCTGCTTGCCGGCTGCGGCGGCGGCAGCAGCAGCACCAGCGCCCCGGCCACGTCGGAGAAGCCGGTCTCGACCACCGCGACCGGCGGCAAGGCGTTCCAGCCCAGCGGCGGCGATTACGAGCTCACCATTCCATCGGGCTGGACGGCCCTCGACCGGGCGAAGGTGGCCGACCTGATCCGCTCCGGCAGCACCACCGATTTCACCCAGGAGGAGATCCAGCGCTTCGCATCGCTGATCGCCAAGCCCGGCAGCATGTTCGCGCTGGACGACACGGAAGCGGGCAGGCAGAGCCGGCGCGACACCAGTTTCGCCACCAACGTCCTCCTGGTGCGCAGCCCGACCACCTACACCGGGTCGGACGACTCGCTGCGGGCCGAGGCGGCCTCCCAGATCGAGCAACAGGTCAGCTCGACCAGCGCGGCCACCAGCCGGGCGCGGCGGCAGGACGGCGCGATGCTCGGCTCCCAGCCTGCCACCACGCTGGAGTACGACCTCAAGGTGAACGGCACGCCGGTGACCGAGGTCGACTACGTGACCGCCCGCGACGGCGTCCTCTACCAGTTCTCGTGCACCGCCCCGCAGGACCGGTACGCGGACGTCAGGCGGGTGTGCGACGAGGTGGCCGCCTCGTTCCGCTTCACCGGCTGACGCCGGCCGCCTGGAGCTCCCGGATGATCTGCCCCGCATCGGCGACGATGCCGATGTCGGCATGGTCGAAGATCCGCGCGCCGCGATCGGTGTTGATGGCGACCACGGTGGCGCTCCTGTGCATCCCGGCCAGGTGCGGTAGGGCGCCGGACACGCCGAAGGCCAGGTAGAGCCGCGGCTGCACCGTGCTAGACGACGCGCCGACCAGTTCGGGGCGGCCGGCGCGCCCCGCCTCGACCTGGGGCCGGGTGACGGCGAACCGGCCACCCAACCGCTCGGCGAGCGCCCGGTAGGGGGCGAGATCGTCGCCGGCGCCGCGACCGGCGCAGATCACCACGTCAGGCGCGGCCTCGGCCGCCAGCTGGGCGATCCGGGCCGCGGCATCCCCGTTCACCAGCTCCACCCGCCGGGTGGCGGGCGCCGGCGGCCGCGGAAGCCTGACCAGCTCCGGCCAGCTGGGAGGCGGCGGCAGCTCGTCGGACGGCCGCTCGCGGCGGTAAGCCAGCGCCAGCTCGGGGTCGGCCGAGTCGATCTCGCGGGCCAGCCGGTGGCCGTCCCAGACGGCGTCGGCCAGCAGCCGGGGCGCCACGCAGTCGCCGATCCGGTAGACGGCCGGCAGCGAGCCGTCCAGCTCGTGGTAGAGGGCGTCGTCGGACAGCCGCTGAGTGACCAGCACAACGCCGTCGCACTCGACGTCGAACGGCTCGCCGAACTCGTCCTGGCCGCTGAACCGGCCGGGCTCGATCGAGACCGGCGTGACGCCGCGGTGCATGGCGACGCCGAGCGCGTGCATGCGCGCCCGGGACGGAGCCGCCTCCAGCGTCTCGTCGGCGAACGGCGCGACCAGCTCGTGGCCGGTGACCAGCCGCACCTCGAACCCCTCCCGGACGAGCAGCTCGGCGATCGCCGTGGCCATGAAGTACCCGTCGCCGTCATACACGACCACCCGCCGGCCGGGCGGGCGCTTGCCCTCGAGCACGACCTGCTCCGGCACCAGCACGTGGGCCGACGAGGCATCGGCGCCGGGGATCGGCGCCCGGCTGAACCCGTTCAGGCCGTCGCGGGCCCACGACGACCCGGTGGCGATCACCGTGACCGCGGCCCCCGTGGAGCGCACCTCGGCGGCGTCCAGCCGGGTGTCGGTGATCAGCTCGACTGCGGGCAGCCGGTTGAGCTGCACCATCCTCCAGGCGCCGACCCGGCCCCACTCGCCAAGGCCCGGCAGCCGGGTGAGCAGGGCCAGGTGACCGCCCATCATCGGTGCCCGGTCGACCAGCCTGACCCGGCGGAAGCCGCGCTTGGCCAGCACGATGGCGCACTCCATCCCCGCCGGGCCGCCGCCCACCACCAGCGCGTCGCCGTCGGCGTTCGCCGCCCGCCCGAACCGCTCGGGATGCCAGCCGCGGCGGAACTCCTCGCCCGCGGTCGCGTTCTGCGTGCAGCCGATGTGGCGGCGGGAGTCGGCCTTCGAGATGCAGACGTTGCAGCCGATGCACTCGCGGATCTCGTCGATCCGGCCGTCGTCGATCTTGGCCGGCAGGAAGGGGTCGGCGATCGACGGCCGGGCGGCGCCAATCAGGTCCCAGGCGCCGCTGCGAACGATGTCGGCCATCAGGTCGGGGTTGGTCAGCCGGGCGACGCCCACGATCGGCTTCGCCGTGGCCTGCCGCACGTGGCGGGTGGAGTCGAGCTGCCACCCCTCGGCGTAGAAGCGGGACGGGCCGGAGTCCTTGTACCACTCCGAGATCGAGCCCACGTTGACGTCCCACAGGTCGACCAGGTGGTCGGCCAGGCGGATGAACTCGAGGCCCTCATCGAGGTCGACCCCGAGCGCCTCCAGCCGGTCGACCGCCACCCGGCAGGCGATCGCGCAGTGGTCGCCGACCGCCTCCCGCACCGCCTCGAGCACCTCCAGCCAGAGCCGGGCGCGATTCTCGAGCGACCCGCCGTACTCGTCGGTGCGGCGGTTGTAGTGCGGTGACAGGAACTGGCCCAGCAGGTAGGTGTGCGCGCCGTAGGCGTAGACGATGTCGAAGCCGGCATCGCGGGAGCGGCGTGCCGCGGTGGCCCAGTCGGCGGCCAGCTTGCGGATGTCGCGCCTGGTCATCGCCTTGGGGATCACGCCCACCGCGAAGTCGCTGGCGATCTGGGACGGCCCCACCGCCGGCAGGCGGGACTCGGAGTTCTCGGCCTGCACGCCGGTGTGGCCCAGCTCGATGCCGGCCAGGGCGCCATGCTCGTGGGCCTCGTCGCACATCAGGGCCAGCATGCGGACGTCGTGGTCGTCCCAGATCCGCGCCGACACGTAGGGCGTCTCATCGCTCTCCGGGCTGACCGCGGCGTACTCGGTGCAGACGGCGGCCCACCCGCCCTCTGCCTTGAGAGCCCGGTGGCGCGCCTGCGACCACGGTTTCTCGACACCGAAGCCGGTGCAGTGCGGAACCTGATAGAACCGGTTTCGCAATGTCTTCGGGCCGATCTTGACCGGCTCGAACAGGATGTCATGACGCGGGTCGCGAGCCATCCGAGCGGCAGACTGTACCGATCTATGCTCCCATGGTGGAGGCCAACCCGTCGATCTGCTTGCTGTGGTGGGAAGGCTGCCCGTCGACCGAGGCTGCGCTGGCCGAGCTTCGCGCAGCCCTCGAGGAGCGCGGCATCGACCCCGACGTCGTCGAGATGCGGGAGATCGCCACCGACGACGAGGCCGACCGCGAACGGTTCGTCGGCTCGCCCACCATCCGCGTCGCCGGACACGACCTGTTTCCGCCCGGCGACACCGACCCAGTCGGTCTCTCCTGCCGCATCTATCACCTCGCCGACGGCCGCGTCTCACCCACCCCCGACCCCGTGCTGCTGCGCGAGGAGCTCGACCGGAGGCTGAAATGACAGTTGGATTCACCGTGCCCGCGTTCGACCTGACCGACACCGAGGGCGGCGCCCACAGGCTCGCCGACCGCGCCGGCGAGCCCGCCACCGTGGTGGTGTTCACCTGCAACCACTGCCCGTACGCGCTCGCCTGGCACGACCGGATCGCGGCTGTGGCCCGCGACTACGCCGAGCGCGGCGTGGAGGTGCTGTGCATCAACTCGAACGACGCCTCGCGCTACCCGGCCGACTCGCCGGAGGCCATGCGGGCACGGGTCGAGGCCGAGCGCTGGCCGATGCCCTATCTCCACGACCCCACCCAGGAGGTGGCCCGCGGCTACGACGCCCGCACCACCCCCGATGTGTTCGTGCTGGACGGCGAACTGCGGCTGCGCTACCGGGGCGCGCCGGACGCCGACCATGACCAGCCCGCGCTGCAAGCAGCGTGGCTGCGGGGGGCGCTGGACGCCCTGCTGGCCGGCGAGGATCCCGATCCCGCCGAGACGACCCCGGTCGGCTGCAGCATCAAGTGGAAGGCCGGCTGAGGCAGCTCCCGCGACCCGCTTCTTCTCCATCCACCATCCGGATGTCCACCCACCGGGGCTGCGGCCGGTGCCACGCTGGTGCCATGAGAACCTCTGCGCATCAGACATCCACCCCGCTCGTCTGCGAGCTTCACTCCCACACCACCTTCTCGGACGGCGAGATGGCGCTCGCCGAGCTGGTCGACCTGCACGGCCGCCACGGCGTCGATGTGCTGTGCGTGACCGACCATGTGGTACGGGGCGCCGATCCCTGCGGCCCGATGGTCGACGAGCACACGCATCCCCGCTACCTGGCGGCGATCGAGATCGAGGCCGAACGGGCGCTCCGCGCATACGGCATGATCCTGATCCCCGGCCTCGAGCTGACGTACTCGGACCCCGATCCCGACCGCTCCGCACACGCGCTGGCGATCGGCCTCCACGAGTTCGTGCCGGTCGATGACGGGCCGCGCGCCGCGATGCGCGCAGCACGCGCTCGGGGCGCCGCGATCGTGGCGGCGCATCCCCATGCCGGCGAGCTGGACGCAGTCCCGCAGCGGACGACGCGCGCGTTCTGGGCCGACCCCGACCGGATGAGGACGCTGGTCGACCGCTACGAGGTGCTGAACCGGTCGGACGTCTTTCCCTGGATCGCCGGGGAGCGGCTGCCAGCGGTCGCGGCCGGCGACGTCCATCTCGCCGAGCACGTGTGGTCGTGGAAGACCGTGCTGCCCTGCGACCGGTCGCCTGAGGCGGTGGTCGAGTATCTGCGTTCCGAGCGACCGGCGTTCATCACCCGGCTCGACCCGCGGCTGCAGGCCGTGCCGGCGATGGCCGGCGCCGCCTGACGCCGTGTCAGGCGGCCTGGGCCAGGGCGAACTCGGGGGCGCCGATCTGGGTGACCGGCTCGGGGTCGGCGCTCCGCCGCAGGTCGCTCAGCGACAGTCCCTCGGCGATCAGGAAGACCGCGCCCAGCCCGGCGCCGAGCACAACCTCGACGGCCTGGAGCCCGATGCCGAAGGCCGCGCCGGACGCAGCGTCGACGCCGAACGAGGCGGCGAGGATGCCGGCCACGGCGACCTGGAACACGCCGACGTTGCCGGGCAGCAGCGGGAACAGGCCGACCAGGGTCGAGACCAGGAACACGGCTGATGCCGAGGCCGCGGTGTGCGGCAGCCCGAACGCCTGCAGCGTCCAGTAGATGCCGAGGATCTGCAGCGCCCAGGAGGCGATGCCCAGCGCGATGGCCGCGGACATCGCCCGCGGGTCGCGGGACAGGTGGCCGCTGGCCCGCAGCGCTTCGGCAGCCGGACCGGCCAGCCGGCGCAGTCGCCGGGGAGCGGAGAACGGTACCCGGCCGCCGATGCGGCTGGACAGCACCGCCACGAGCACGGCCGAGATGACGACGGCGGCGAGGGCGATCATGCTGGTCAGCGCCCAACCCGGAAGGTCGACGACGGTGACGGTCAGACCGGCGCCCAGGATCAGCAGCGCGGCGCCCAGCGCCAGCTGCTCGGCGACCAGCGTCCCGGCCAGCGCGGCGGCGGGCACCGGGGAGCCGGACGCCCGCAGGCGGCGGGAGACGACGGCCACCCGGGCCACCTCGCCCAGCCGGGCGGCCAGGACGGTGTTGCCGAGGAAGCCGATGAAGACGGCCGGCAGCAGCCCGCGGTAGCCGGGGCGCGGCGAGCCGGGCAGCGCCTCGACCGCACGCTTCCACACAGCGGTCTTGAGCGCGACCGAGCCGAAGTTGGCGATCAGGGCCAGGGCCAGCGCGCCCAGCGCGACCGAGTGCAGCGAGTCGGCCGCGTCGGCGCCGACGCCGGCCATCCGGTAGACCAGGAACGAC
>DATLLX010000095.1:0-3310 GCA_035537595.1 Gaiellales bacterium
CACCTCACCGGCGGCCGCCACCGGCCCGGCCAGGCGGTCGAAACCGCCGATCACGTCAGCCGCCGAGATGCAGACGCCGGCGAAGCCCGGCGCCGCGCGGCCCGCCGCCAGCGGGACCAGCCGCCCGCCGGCCGCCCGCGACAGCTCCAGCATGCCCGCCTCCCAGGCCTCGGTCAGCTCGGCGTCGAAGCAGTCGGTCGGCGACAGCGAGACGACCGCCACGTCGATTCCCTCGGCATCGAGCTGGGCCAGCCGTGAGCCGACGTCGCCCTGCGCCTCGTCGAACGGAAAGGCTGCGCGCCCGGGGATGCGGACGGTGCCCTCGGAGATGCAGGGCGGCCGGCGCCGGCGCGTCAGCAACTCCACGACCGCCGGGGGCCACAGATGCTGATGGACGTCAAAGGTCGTCATGCGGGCCGGGCGCCACGATACCCGACGGCCGATTGAAAACCTGCTGCCGGTGGTAGACCCTCACACTGACCGCGACGACACGAGGAGATGGGCGCATGGCGACCAAGACGGACTTCAGCGAGGCGGAGTGGGATCAGCTGCACAAGGGGGCCGCGGGCGCCGGCCTGCTGGTCTCGGTCAGCGACCGCAGCTTCTTCGACTCGTTCAAGGAGGCGGGGGCGCTGGCCAAGCACCTGGCCGGGGCGCGCACGTCGTCCGACAGCGAGCTGGTGCGCGAGCTGTCGAAGGAGCACGGCACCGGATTCGGGATGACCGCCGCGCCGGACAAGGTCGAGCGCGAGACCTTGGAGGCTCTGCGGGCGAGCATCGCCACGCTCGAGGCCAAGTCGCCCGAAGACGCCGTCGCCTACCGCCAGTTCGTGCTCGATGTCGCCGAGTCGGTCGGCAACGCCGCCGGCGGCGGCGAGGACAGCGAGCGGGCGGCGATCGAGAAGATCCGGGAGGCGCTGGGCGCGACCACCGGGCCGTAGCTGCTTACGGCAGCTCGACCGCCGGCACGGTGCCCTGTGCCCTGTCTGCGGCTGGTGCGGGCGCGACCGCGCTGGCCCGCCGGGTCACCGCGGTGCCCGCGAGCACGTCGTGCAGCGCCCGGCGATCCGGGGTGAACACGCACAGCAGGTGGCCGATGCCCAGGGTGAGCACCAGCGACAGGATCTCGCAGGTCGATCGCAACGCCGCCCGGCCAACCCCGATCCGCCCGCCATCGGGGGTGATCACCCACAGCCCGAGCAGCCGCGCTCCGGGCGTCGCCTGATAGGGCGATGCCTCGAAGGCCGGCCGGTAGGCAAGCACCAGCCCGGCGACCACCAGCCACATCAGGCCGTTCGTCCCGGGCACGGCCACCGACACCAACACGACGGCGCAGCCCAGGATGGCGGCGTCGATCGTCCATGCCAGCGCCCTGATCCAGAATCCGGCCGCCCTGCGACCGGCGACGTCGGGCACCCGGTCGCGGCGCTTGTAGGCGACCACGAGCGCCGCCAGGGTGGCTGCGACCGCGGCCAGGATCGCCAGCCAGTAGCCGGAGCGTGCGGACACGTCGACGGAGCCCGTCTGCACGGCGAGCCCGAGCACGATCACCGCCCACACCTCGACCACCGCCAGCCCCACCGTGATCCGCGCAGCGGCGCTCGAGCGCAGCAGCCCGGTCAGCAGCGCCAGTGCGGCCAGCAGCGCGGCCGTCACGGCCGGCGCGTGGCCGTTGGCGGCGGCCTCCTGCACCTCGCGGTCGCCGTAGGCCGACGACGGGCTCGAGGTCAGGTTCTGCACCGGCACCTGGTCGCCGCGAAGCATGTCGATCCCCGTCACGGCGACAGTGCTGCTGCGATCCGGCCCCTCGCACGTCGACAGCGAGATGGTGAAGAACGGCAAGGCGAAGCAGATCAGCAGCAGGGCGAACGACCCTGACGTCGCGACCGACGCCGCCTGCTCGGGTGTGCGATTGGATGCCATGACTCGACGGTAGGGGGCGACGGCAGGGTTGGCGTCGGGGAGATCCCCAGATCGACGGCGGGGGCACCGGTAGAGTCGCGGCTATGAGTGATGCGGACGTGATCGTCGTCGGCGCCGGGCTGGCGGGGCTGCGGGCGGCCCGCGACGTGGCCAAGGCCGGTCGCTCGGTGGTCGTGCTGGAGGCTCGGGATCGGGTCGGCGGACGCGGGCTGAGCGCCAGCCTGGGCGGCAGGCTGGTCGAGCTGGGCGGGTCGTGGTTCACGCCGGAGCACCGCGAGGTGCGTTCCGAGCTCAGCCGCTACGGGCTCGGTGTCCGCGACTACCCCGGCCCCGAGCACGCGCGCTGGTTCACCGACGGCACGCTCCGCCACGGACTGCCGGTTCCCTGGGAGCAGATCGGCACTCTGGAAGCGGCGTTGGCAACGATGCGGCGCGACGCCATGGCCCCCGACCCAGCGGTCTGGGGTCTGTCGGCGCTCGAGTACGTTGGGCGGCTGTCGCCCAGCCCGCCGCTGCGCGACTTCCTGCTCGGCTGGTGGCAGCTGATGGGCGGCGCCCGGCCGGAGCTCGGGGCGGTGGCGGACGCTCTGGGCTCGATCGCCGGCCACGATGGCCTGACGGGCCTGGTCACCTGTCTCGCGCACGGGCCGGCCGAGGGCTGGAGTGCGCTCGCCGAGCGAATGGCGTCCGGCGTCGAGGTCAGGACGGGCAGCTTGGTGACGGCGATCTCGCAGGCCGACGGCACGGTCTCCTGCACGACCGCCGGCGGAGACACGCTGGCCGCCGGCGCGCTGGTGCTCGCGGTTCCCATCAACTGCATCCCCGGGATCCGCTTCACCCCCGCCCTGCCCACACCGGCCGGCGAGGCCGCCGGCGCCAACGTGGGCGCGGCCGTGAAGGTGCTGATGCTCGCCCGCGGCGTGCCGCCGCACGGCATCGCGGTGGGCGTCGGCCGCGGCCTCAACTGGCTGTATGCCGACGGCGAGCAGGACGGGCAGACCATTGTCACCGGGTTCGGCTGGCAGGATGACGGCTTCGACCCCGCCAGCGGCGCCGCCGTCGAGCGGGCGCTGCGGACGTTCTTCCCCGAGGCGGAGTTGGTCGACTTCGCACACCACGACTGGATCGCCGACCCCTCATCACGCGGCACCTGGCTGACCGCGCCCGCCGGGAACGTCGAGCTGGTCGACCCGGCCCGCTTCACTCCCGCCGGACGCATCGTCTTCGCCGGCTCCGACGTCGCCCACGAGGAGGCCGGCTGGTTCGAGGGCGCGCTTCGAAGCGGCGCCACCGCCGCCCTCCAGGCCGCCGAACTGCTTCCTCAGCCGGCCGCCCGCCCGGGCGCCTAGCGCCGCTCACCGCGGCAGCGCGGCTGCGGTGCCGGTGG
>DATLLX010000096.1:0-3133 GCA_035537595.1 Gaiellales bacterium
CTGCTCGCCCTCCGACCACCACTCGCCGAGCACACCTTCGAGCTCGGTCGGCGGCGCCTCGCCGGGCCGCCAGATGTCGGGCACGGCGGCCAGATCGGCCGCCGCCTCGTCGAGCAGGCCGGCTGCGATCTCGTAGGGGTCGTGGCCGGCGCCCGAGCTGGTCAGCACGGAGGCGACCGTTCGCGTCTTGCGGTCGTACAGCAGGCTGGCCAGGTAGCCCGGCATGGCGCCGTCGTGGCCGGCCAGGATCCGCTCGCCGCGGCGGAACAGGATCGGGCCGAGGCCCCAACCCAGCGTCCACTCGGGGTTGGTCATCACCTGCACGGCGTGCATCTCGTCCACGGTCTCCGGCCGCAGCACGTCACCCTCGCCCGACGCCAGGAAGCCACCCAGCCGCAGCAGGTCGGAGGGGGTGCTCCAGAGCTGGCCGGCCGGCTCCGCGCCGCCCAGGTCGAGCTCCGGCTCGGCCCGAGCCTCGTCGGAGTAGGGCATCACCAGGTAGCCGGTGGCGCGCGGGTTGCTGGGCTCCGGCGACGTCCGCTCCATGCCCAGCGGTCCGGTGATCCGCTCCCGGATCACGTCCCGCCAGGCCTGGTCGCGCAGCCGCGCCACCACCTCGCCGAGCAGCGAGAAGGCGAGGTTCGAGTAGTGAAACGCCGTTCCCGGGTCGAGCACCTGCTCGGACTCGCCAAGGCTGGCCATCAGCTGGTCGCGGTCGGGAACCTGCAGCGTGATCCAGGCGTCCCCGGGCACCTCGCGTTGCATGCCGGACGTGTGGGAGAGCATGCGGCGGATCGTGGGCGCTTTGGACGGCGCCTCGTCCAGGTGCCGCTGCAGCGGGTCGTCGAGCTGCAGGGCGCCTTCCTCGCGCAGCTGCATGATCGCGATGGCCGTGAACAGCTTGGTGATCGAGCCGATCCGGTACTGGTCGTCGGCCGTCGGCTCGCGCCCGGCCTCCGGGTCGGCGAGGCCGGCAGAGCCGGTCCACACAGCGTCGCCGCGGTGGCCCAGCGCCGCCGACACCGAGGGTAGGCGGTCGTCAGCCTGAACCTCCGCCAGCCGCCGGCGCAGGCGTTCCTCGAGCGGCGGGCTCATCCCCTGATCTCTGAGAAATGGATCACGGTGACCGTCTCCTCCTCGGTCACCGGCCGGTTGTACAGCTGCCCGAGAAAGGTCGTGAACTCCTCGATATGACGGATCTCGGGATTGTCGTGCTGGATCTCACGGGGCGACACGTCGCGCAGCGGCTTGACCTCGACCTTGTCGATCACGGCGTCGAAGATCTTCTCCCGGACGCCGAACCGCTGGCCGGCCAGGACGCTGACCACCATCCCCTTGCGGTACTTCGTCGACTTGTCGCCCAGCCGGATCGTCGCCGTCTTCCGCCGGTGCTTGAGCTGGTCGGCGACGACCGGCGAGTAGAAGTTCAGGGCGTACATGCGGCGCCATCATAACGGCCGGCAGGCAGGCCGCGGGCGGCGACGGATCATCTACTGTCGCGGGTCAGTGCGCCGGCTCGTCCCCGTCATCTACGCCATCGTCTTTCTCGACGCGGTGCTCCAGTTCGCGCTGGTGCCGCTGCTCCCGGACTATGCCGACGAGCTCGGGCTGTCGAAGACGCAGGCCGGCATCGTGGTCGCCACCTACAGCGCCGTGGTGCTGATCGCGGCCCTCCCCGTCGGCCGACTGGCCGACCGGTTCGGTGCCCGCCGGCTGACCATCTTCGGCACGGTGCTGCTGGCCGTGTCCACCGCCGGCTTCGGCCTGGCGGACGGTTTTGCGACGCTGCTGGTGGCCCGCGTCGGCCAGGGCCTGTCGTCGGCCATCTCGTGGACGGCCGGCCTGGCCTGGCTGGCCGGCGCCTTCCCCGGGGAGCGGAGGGCCAAGGTGCTCGGCGCGTCGATGGCGGTGGGCAACGCCGGCGCGCTGCTGGGCCCGGTGGTGGCCGGCCCGCTGGGCCAGGCGTTCGGCATCCGGGCGCCGTTCCTACTGTTC
This sequence comes from Gaiellales bacterium, assembly GCA_035537595.1. Taxonomy (GTDB): domain Bacteria; phylum Actinomycetota; class Thermoleophilia; order Gaiellales; family JAICJC01; genus DATLLX01. The sequence continues at coordinate 1,996 of DATLLX010000096.1, forward strand.
GCCGCCGTGGCCGCGGTGCTGGCCGCCTGGTCGGTGCTGCCGGCCGAGGCCCGGGGGAGGGTGCCGGAGGCGGTCTCCCTGCGCGGCCTGGCGCGGCTCTCGGCCCGCAGCCGGTCGCTGGCGGCGGGCGTGCTGATCATGATCGTGGTGGCCGTCGTCTCCGGCGCCCTGGAGACGCTGGTCCCGCTCAGCCTGGGTAGCGACGACTGGTCGGCGACCCAGATCAGCGTCGTGCTCGGCCTGGCCGGCGCCACCGGGGTGATCGCCAACCTGGCCGTGGGCAGGATCTACGGCCGGTTCGGCGGCATCAGCCTGGGCACCGCCGGGTTGCTGGGGGCGGCGCTGGCATGCGCGGTGCTCGTCCCCCCGCAGTTGTCGGCGCTGGGCCTGGCGGCGCTCTACATCGCCGGCGCCCCGGCCATCTCGGCCCAGTACGCCGTATCGTTCCCCCTGGCGGCCGAAGGGGCCGAGGAGGTCGGACTGCCGCACGGGGTGGTGCTGGGCCTGATCAACGTCTGCTGGGGGCTCGGGTTCACCATCGGCCCGGCCGCCGGCGCGGCCGTCGCGGAGGCCACCTCGGACGGCGTCACCTACACCCTTTGCGCGGTCATCAGCCTGGCTGCGGTGTTCCCTTTGCGATCCTTGGCACTCGGCAGAACCGAGTGCCAGGAAGGTGCTTGACGCCCGGTTGGATACTGCTATCATCCCCGTGCGTTGGCACTCCGCATGTGTGAGTGCCAACATGGGTCGAAACCCAAAGAGCGCATGGAGGTAGCATGGAACTGAAGCCTCTGGGCGACCGCGTCATCGTCGAGGTCCTCGATGAGGAAGAGACGACGATCAGCGGCATCGTCCTGCCGGACACGGCCAAGGAGAAGCCACAGCGCGGCCGCGTCCTCGCGACCGGCCCCGGCCGGTACGAAGACGGCAAGCTCGTGCCTCTCGACGTGGTCGAGGGCGACGAGGTCGTCTATTCGAAGTACGGCGGTACCGAGGTCACGGTGAGCGGCGACGATTACCTGATCCTCCGCGAGTCCGACATCCTCGCGAAGGTCGCCACGAGCAAGGTCGCCGCGAAGGCGTAGGGGAGGACTGTATGGCACACAAGGAACTGAAGTTCAGTGAGGACGCCCGTCGC
>DATLLX010000097.1:0-22516 GCA_035537595.1 Gaiellales bacterium
GGTTGAGATCGTCGAGTCGTCGCCGGAGGTGCTGGTCTGGCACGTCGACGCCGACTGCGACGAGCTGCCGGCCGAGATGCGGCTGGCGTTGAACGACTCCCACGGCCCCGCAGTGGTGGCGGTCACGGAGCGCCACCCCAGCCCCTGGTTCGCCGAGGCGCTGGCGCTGGGCGTGGACGACGTGCTGGTGCTGCCCCAGGCACCGGAGTCGCTGGGCATGGCCGCGGCGAAGGCCAAGGCGATGCGCAGCCGGCGGTTCGCGGTGGTGCAGAGCCAGGCGTATGCCAAGGCCAGCCGTGAGGCGCAGATCGTGACCGTGTTCTCGACCAAGGGCGGCTCCGGCAAGACGGTGATCGCGACCAACCTGGCCGTGTGCTTCGCCCGCCAGGCCAAGCGCACGCTGCTGATCGACTTCGATCTCCACTCCGGGGACGACGCGCTGGTGCTGGGCCTGTCCCCGCGCTGGACGATCCTCGACCTGGTGCAGTCGCCCGGCGACCTCGACGCCGAGAAGCTGGCCGGCTTCGTCACCCGCCATTCGAGCGGCGTCGACCTGCTGCCGGCGCCGACCCGGCCGGACGAGGAGGAGCTGGTGTCCATCGAGCGGCTGGAGCCGCTGATCGAGATCGCCCGCCAGAGCTACGACGTGGTCGTCATCGACACCTCGTCGCTGTTCTCGCCGGCCACCCTGCTGGCCATCGACCACACCGACACGCTGCTGCTGGTCGGCGCCTCCGACGTGCCCACCATCAAGAGCCTCAAGATCGCCCTGGAGACGCTGGAGCTGCTGGAGATGCGGGTCAAGGACGTCCGCATCGTCATGAACCGCTCGGGCGCCAAGGTCGGGCTCGAGGACCGCGACGTGGAGCGCACCCTGCGCCGCCAGATCACCTACACCATCTCGTCCGACAAGGCGATCCCTGTGTCGGTCAACCGCGGCCAGCCGGTCGTCGTCGACGCACCCAAGTCGCGGGTCGCCCGTTCCCTCCAGGACATGGCCCTCGGTCTCGTCACCAAGGCACGGAGCGCCCGGTGACTCCCCCCGACCGTCAGCGCTCGCTGGCAGGGCGGCTGCGCCGCACCGAGGCGGCCGGCAAGCCGCTGGTGCCGAAGCAGAACGTCGTCCACGACCCGTTCGTCGAGATCAAGAACCGCGCCCAGGCCGAGGCCGTGCGCGAGCTCGGCCAGGGCCTGCTGGAAGGCGAGGTGCCGGAGGAGGAGCTGCGCGGCCAGGTGCAGAAGGCGATCGACGCGGCGCTGGCCGAGGCCGGCACCCCGCTCTCGTCCGCCGACCGCACGCGCCTGGTCAAGGAGATCTCCCAGAACATCCTCGGCTACGGCCCGATCGAGCCCTTCCTGGCCGACGACGACGTGTCCGAGATCATGGTCAACAACCATCACACGATCTACGTCGAGCGGGCCGGCAACATCGAGGAGACGGAGATCCAGTTCGCGTCCGAGCGGCACCTGCTGCAGGTGATCGACCGGATCGTCGCCCAGACCGGCCGCCGGATCGACGAGTCGAGCCCGATGGTCGACGCCCGGCTGCCCGACGGCTCGCGCGTCAACGCCATCATCCCGCCGCTGGCCATCACCGGCCCCTCGCTGACCATCCGCAAGTTCTCGCGGGAGCCGCTGACGATCGACGACCTGGTGTCGTTCGGCACCCTCTCCCACCAGGCCGCCGCCTTCCTCGAGGCGTGTGTCGCCGGCAAGCTGAACGTGCTCGTCTCGGGCGGTACCGGCACCGGCAAGACGACGCTCTTGAACGTGCTGTCGTCGTTCATCCCCGAGAAGGAGCGCATCGTCACCATCGAGGACGCGGCCGAGCTGAAGCTGTCCCAGAAGCACGTGATCTCGCTCGAATCGCGCCCGGCGAACATCGAGGGCAAGGGCCAGATCACCATTCGCGACCTGGTGCGCAACGCGCTGCGCATGCGCCCCGACCGGATCGTGGTCGGCGAGTGCCGCGGGCCCGAGGCGGTCGACATGCTGCAGGCCATGAACACCGGCCACGACGGCTCGCTGACGACGATCCACGCCAACGGCCCCCGCGACGCCCTGGCCCGCACCGAGACGCTCGTGCTGACGGCCGGCTTCGACCTGCCGCTGAAGGCGATCCGCGACCAGGTGTCGAGCGCCTTCGACCTGATCATCCACACCCAGCGGCTGGTTGACGGCCGGCGGCGGATCACCCACATCACCGAGGTGGGCCGGATGGAGGGCGACGTCATCACCCTGGCCGACATCTTCCTGGCCTCCCATGTGGACGACGCCGCGGGCGACGACAAGGTCACCAGCAAGCTGAAGTACACGGGCGTCCGCCCCGGCTTCCTCGAGAAGCTGGAGTCGAACGGCGTCACGCTGCCCAAGGCCTTCTTCAACGACCAGGCCGGCGCCAAGGTGGACGTGCTGCGGCGCGGCGGCCCGCGCCAGCGGAGGAGCGCCTGATGCGACGCGCCATCACCGGGGCGGCCGCGCTGCTGGCGCTGCTGGTACCGGTCGCGTCCGCCGGCGCCGCCGGATCTCCGGGCACCGTGGTCGACAAGGTCACGCCTTCGGGCTCGCACTCCGTGCGCGTCGAGTTGAAGGCCGCCGGCGACCTGGACGCTTCCCAGGTGGCGGCGCAGCTGGGCGGCAAGGCGGCGCTGATCACCGGCGTCCGGCGCTCGGGCCCCGCCCGGCCGCTGCACCTGGTGCTCGCGATCGACACGTCGGGCAGCATGGCCGGCTCGCCGATCACCGCGGCCATCGCCGCCGGCCAGCGGCTGCTGGAGGCGGTGGGCAAGGGTGACGAGGTCGGCCTGGTCGTGTTCGACGATCAGGCGCACGTGGTTGCACCTCGCTCGGCCAACATCGACGCCGTGCGAAACGCGCTCGGCAGCATCTCGACCGCGCAGGGCACCGCCCTCTATGACGGCGTGCTGCAGGCAGCGCGGATGACGGCCGGCAACCCCAACGCCGAGCGGGTCGTGGTCGTCCTCTCCGACGGCGCCGACACCTCGTCGCGGGCGAAGCTGGCAGACGTGCTGTCGACGCTGGCGCGAACGCCTGTCGAGATCGAGGCCGTCGGCCTGACCTCCTCCGGCTCCTTCACCGACGACGCCCTGCGCCGGATCACCGCGGCCACCGGCGGCCGGTACGTCTCCACGGATTCCACGGCCGGGCTGGAGCCGATCACGGCCCAGCTGGCCCAGCAGCGGCTCTCGACCGGCTACGCCGTCGACATCTCCCTGCCCCACACCACCGCCCGCACCCTGGACGTGTCGGTGAAGGGCGCGCCGCCGGCCCACCTGTCGCTTCCCACCGGCGTCTCCGGCGCCAGCTACGGGTTCTGGCGCACGCACGGGCACTGGGTGGTGCTGGCGATCGGCGTCGGCTCGGTGCTGGTGATCAGCCTGCTGCTCCTGAACTGGGCGGCCAACCGGCCCCGCACGCTCTCCAGCCGCCTGTCGCCCTACTCGGCGGACACCAAGACCGAGCGCGTCCAGCACGAGTCGATCATGGCCGAGCTGTACGACGCCCTCGAGCACGAGTTCGGCGACCGCTGGGCGTGGCAGCGGCTGCACGGTCTGACGGACCGAGCGGGCATCTCCGCGCCCACCGCGAAGGTGGCCCTGATCGTGGCCGCCTCGGCGTTCGTTCCCGTCGTCCTCCTGGCGGTGGCGTTCGGACCGCTGTTCGCCATCCCCGGCCTGGCCGGGGCTGCGGTGCCCGTCGCCGTGCTTCGCGCGCAGGCGGTGCGCCGCCAGCGCCAGTTCGAGGCTCAGCTGCCCGAGCTGCTGTCGGTGTGGGCGAGCGCCCTTCGCGCCGGCCGGTCGTTCGCGCAGGCGCTCGACACGATCGTCGACGAGGCGGCCGACCCGGCTCGGATGGAGTTTCGCCGCGCGCAGCACCAGGTGCGCCTGGGCGTCCCCATCGAGCAGGCGCTCGACGAGATGTCGCAGCGGCTGGGCTCCGAGAGCTTCGAGCTGGTGGTGCTGACCACCGACGTGCAGCGCCGCATCGGCGGCAACGTGGCCGAGATCTTCGACCAGGTGGCCGAGACGGTGCGCAAGCGCCAGCAGTTCGCGGCGCGTGTGCGGGCGCTGGTCGCGATGGGCGTGCTGTCGGCACGGGTGCTGCTGGCCATGCCGTTTGCGATCGCCGCCATCCTCACCCTGCTCAACCGCGACTACATGGATCCCCTGCTCAGCACCGGCACCGGTCACTGGATGATCGCCGTCGCCCTGGTGATGATGGGCGCCGGCTACCTGGTGCTGCGGCGGATGGTGCGGCCGAGGGCGGTGGCCTGATGTTGTTCCCACTCGCGATCGTCCTGGTCGGCGGCAGCCTCTTCTTCCTGCTTCGCGCGGTCACCGCCAAGCGGCTGCAGGTGGAGGCGACGCTGGGCAGGATCCCCGGCTACGGCTACACCACCGCACAGCGCTCGAACGACCTGCGCAGCTGGCTGGCCCGCATCGGCCGGGTCGCCCCCGGCGGCAGCGGTCAGGCCGCCGAGGCCCTGCGCGCCAAGCTGGCAGCCGCCGGCTGGTCGCGCAAGATCACGCCCGAGGAGGCGGCCGGGCTCAAGATCGTGCTGCCATTGGCAGCCTCGCTGGCGGTGCTCGGAGTGGCCGCCGTCGGTGTCATCTCGATGCCGGTGGGCGCCCTTGGCGGCCTCTGCGCCGGCGCGGTCGCCTACATCGGCCTGCCGTTCGCGATCGATCTGCGGGTGCGTGGCCGGCGCGACAAGATCGTGGCCGGGCTGCCCACCGTGCTCGACCTGCTGACGCTGTCGATCGAGGCCGGCATGAGCTTCGACCACGCGCTGCAGCGGCTTGTAAAGCGGCTCCACGGCCCGCTGATCGACGAGCTGGCGCTGATGCTGCGCGACATCCAGCTGGGCACCAGCCGGCCGCAGGCGCTGACGGCGCTGGCCGAGCGGGCCGACGCGCCGGAGCTGACCAGCTTCGTGCGGGCGCTGAACCAGGCCGACCGGCTGGGCGTACCGCTGGCCCAGATGCTGCGGTCGCAGGCAGAGGATCTCAGGCACCGGCTGCGCAACGAGGCCGAGGAGCACGCCATGCGGGCTCCGGTGAAGATGCTCTTCCCCACCGTGCTGCTGATCTTCCCGGCGATCTTCATCGTCATCCTGGGCCCGGCGCTGATCGGCATCTCGGCCCGGCTCTCCTAGCCGGCGCCGCCCAGCCGCAGCCGCGCCGCGCCGCGCCCTGCAGGGTGGCGGCCACCTCCCGCTCGGACAGTCCCGCGTGGCGGCGCCACCTGTTCGACGATGCCGGATCTTTGATACCTAAACCCGGACACTGAATCTGGGCAGGCTGTCTGATTCACGAGAGGAGCGGAGATGACCACGCCGATGGACACGAGGCCTGTCGGGTCGGCCGAGGCGGCGGCGATCGAGGCCGTGGAGGCGCGCGCCTGGGCTGACCTGGTGGCCGCCGCGCCGGCCGGCTACGCCGCACGAATCGGCCTGGCGGCCGAGCGGGCCGGCGACGCCATCGTGGTGCACTGCGCCGGCGGCGGCTTCGACCGCGGGTTGTTCAACCGGCCGATCGGGCTCGGCGTGGTCGCCCCGGCGACGCGCGACGCGGTGCGCGACATCGTGGCCGGCTTCCGCCGGTCTGGGGCGACCAGGTTCATGCTGGTCTCCCAGCCCCATTGCCGGCCGGCGGAGTACGAGCGGTGGCTGGCGGACGAAGGGCTGCTGCAACGCGGAGCCTGGGACCGGGTGGTGCGCGACGGGGCGCCCCTGGCCGCTGCCGTCACGGCGCCCGGGAGCCGCCCGATCACCGTCTCCCGCGTCGACGGCGGCTCCGTGGCCGGCTGGAGCGACTTCCTGTCGAGCGTGTACGGGGTCGACGCCGGGCCCTGGCTCCGCGGCGTCCATGATCGGCCGGGATGGCACCACTACCTGGCCACCGAGCGCGGCCGCATCGCCGGCGCGCGCACCATGTACCTGGCGGCCCCGGGCCAGCCCGCCTTCCTGGCGATCGACGGCCCCGTCCCCGGCGTGATGACCGACGACTACGCGCCCGACGCCGCCATCCTGCGGGCCATCGTCTCCGACGGGCTCGCCCTCGGCGCGAGCGGCTTCATCGCCGACATCGAGGCCCCCTCCCCCGGCATGGACACCCCCGCCTACACCACCTTCGGCCGCCTCGGGTTCCGGATGCCCTACACCCGGCTGCACCACACGGCGGCCTGAGCATCGCGGAGCAGCACCGCTGTCACAGCGACTGCCGCGGGCCCTGTGACACGAGGGCGTTTCGCCGTGACTGGTCGGATCATGCTCTTTGCAGCACCTTCGCCCTTCGACCAAATGACACACAGTACGCCGGCCAAATGGCCGAGCCCCTCCGCGGCCGTTTGTCCGTGACACCTCCGCTGAGTGGTCGGGCGGCCTCGTTCGGTCGCGGGCCAGAACGGGTACAGCCGTGCGGATGCTGCGTGATCGTGCAAATCGTCGGCGGGTGGCGCATGTCGCGTGGCTGGTGGGGGCGGTGCTCGCGATCGGCAAGGCGGTATCGACCGGCGATCCGCACATGGAGCTGTTCTACCTCGTCATCGCCGCGGTGATGGCGCTGCTGTTATGGGCGTCGGTGCGCTGGCCGCAGCTCTGCCCGTGACAGCGATCAGGGGCTACCGTGCGGGCGGAATGACCGACGTGACACCGCATGGCTGGAAGACGTCGCAGCGGCGAGCGGCCGACGGGGCGGTGGAGTCCCAGCAGCACGTGTTCCCTCCCGGCCCGGTGGTCGAGGCCGACGACGCCGGCGCGCTGCGGCTGGGCCGGATCTACTGGCAGGAGGTGGAGGGCTTCACGCGGGGGATCGTGCGCACGGTCGAGACCGCCGAGGGGATGGAGCTTCGCGTGGCCGGCCGCGGGCCGGCCGTGCTGCGTTTCGGACTGCCGACGCTGCGGGCGCAGGGGGCGACGGTGTCGGCGACGTATCCGATCCTGGGCGGGATGCTGGCCCGACGGCCTGGCGGGACGATCTCGTTCGCCCAGTCGGAGGAGCCCAGGGTCGAGCTGGCGTCGGCGATCGAGGGGTTCTTCCCCACGCTGGCCGCCCGGCCGGGCGCGCCGGCCTGGACCGGCGAGCTGTACCGGCAGGTGCAGGCCCGGATCCACGTGCGGATCAGCCGCCGCTACTTCGGCCGGCTGATCCGGGAGGCCGGGCTGTGAGGGTCGCCGTGTTCGGCGCGTCGGGGATGATCGGCCGGGCGCTGGTGCCGGCGCTGGCCGAGCAGCACGAGGTCGTCGCGGCATCGCGCAGCGAGCATCCGGATGACGATCCTCGAGTGAGGTGGGTGGTCGCCGACGTGGCCGACCCGACCGACGTCGACCGCGCACTCGAGGGTGTCGACGTCGTCTACTACCTCGTGCACTCGCTGGGCACCCCCGACTTCGCCCGCCGCGACCGGTGGGCTGCGGCCACCGTGGCGCTGGCCGCCGACCGGGCCGGCGTCTCGCAGATCGTCTACCTGGGCGGGCTGGGCGACGACCGCGAGGAGCTCTCCGAGCACCTGCAGAGCCGCCGCGAGACCGAGCGGGCGCTGAGCACGGGCGGCGTGCCCGTGACCGCGATCCGGGCCGCGATGGTGGTCGGCGACGGCAGCGCGGCATTCGAGACGATCGTCGCCCTGGTCGACCGCCTGCCGGCCATGGTCTGTCCCCGCTGGGTCGGTACCCCGACCCAGCCGATCGCGCTCGACGACATCGTCCGCTACCTGGCGGCGGTGTGCGGCATGGACGAGGCGCTGGGCCAGGCGTTCGACGCCGGCGGCCCCCAGACCATGAGCTACCGCGACATGATCCAGCGGATCGCCCGGCTCCGCGGCCGGCACCCCGTGATCGTCGAGGTGCCGATCCTCACCCCGCGGCTGTCCTCCCTCTGGCTGAAGCTGGTGACGCCGGTCAACGCGGCGGTCGCCAGGCCGCTGATCGACGGCCTGCGCGTCCCCACGCTGGCCCACGACAACCGGCTGCGCGAGCTGGTGCCCTTCCCGCTGACCTCGTTCGACGACGCCGCCCGCGCGGCCCTCGCCCAGCGGCGCTAGCCCCCACAGCAGCACCCGCCGGCCGCACCAAGCGAGCGCCATGGGGCTAGCTTTCACCGTGACACGTTCCTATACTGGCGTGACACTTCAAAGACGAGGGTTTGCAGGTGATTCGCTTGCCGGCCAACTGACATTGACAACGACCGCCAAGTGGCACTCCACCAAACGGTCGTCCAGTCCTCACACGTCAGCTGGTCGCGTGGCTCCCCAGCGGTCGCCGGTTCTGGCCCTACACCCCCGGTATCCCCCAAAAGAGGGATACGTGGGCGCGGACAGAACCCGTCCTTGGTTTCAGGTTATGGGGATCCGATCAGCAGGTGACACGACCGCTCCAGAAGCGCCCGTCGAGGGTCGCTCCGGCGGCGTGCGCCCGCTGGCCGCGCACGAGCTCGACTCCGCGCTGCATGTGATCGAGGCCGCCCAGGCCCTGGCGCGGGGCGACGACCTGGCCGAGATGTTGGCCGGGCTGGCACGCCAGCTGACCGAGTTCACCGACGCCACGGCATGCCTGATCTCGGTCGTCGACGCGCCGCGCGGCGTGATCCGCAACCGGGCCGGGTACGCGCGGCCGCCGCACCGCTGGGCGCCCGGCGCGACGGAGCACACGATCGCCGACTACCCGCGCACGAAGGCTGTGATCGACACCGGCCGGCCGTACGTGTGCGTGCGGGGCGCGCCGGACGCCGACCCCTCGGAGGCGCGCTGGCTGCGACGGCTGGGATACGCCTCGGTGCTGATGCTGCGGCTGGCCGTCGACGACGAGCCGTACGCGGTGATCGAGCTGTACGACGAGCGGGCGCGCCGGTTCGCCGGCGGCGAGGTGCGGCTGTGCCAGGCCCTGGCCGCCGAAGCCGGGCTGATGGTCGCCCGGGCCCAGATGGCGGAGCGGCTGGAAGAGGCCTACATCGCCACGCTGGGGGCGCTGGCGGCGGCGCTGGAGGCGAAGGACGCCTACACCAACGACCACGCCAGCCAGATCGCCGACCTGGCCGGCGCCGTCTGCGATCACCTCGGCATCCCCCCGTCCGACACCCGGATCGTCCGGCTGGGCGCGCTGCTGCACGACATCGGCAAGATCGGCATCCCCGAGGAGATCCTGCGCAAGCCGGGGCCGCTCAGCGACGACGAGATGCGCCGGATGCAGGAGCACCCCGACATCGGCGCCCGGATCCTGGAGCCGGTGCCGTACTTCGCCGACATGGTGCCCCTGGTGCGCTCGAGCCACGAGCGCTTCGACGGGCGCGGCTACCCGGACGGCCTGACCGGTGGCGACATCCCGCTCGGCTCCCGGGTGATCGCCGTCTGCGATGCGTTCCACGCCATGACCGAAGATCGCGTGTACCGCAAGGCCCTGTCGCTGGAGGGCGCGGTGATGGAGATCGAGCGCTGCAGCGGGACGCAGTTCGACCCCGCCTGCGCCGCGGCACTGATCGCTGTGGTGCGAAGCGCCGGCCCCGACGGTATCGGCCGCGACCGGGTCGTTCGCATAGCCCAGCAGCCGTGACCGTGCCGGTCGACCGGCCGGCCGTCGAGCTGGCCGCCCTGCTCCGCGACCGCCAGCTTTCCTCGGTCGAGCTGACCGAGGCCTGCCTGGCCCGGATCGAGGCCGTCAACCCGGCGGTGAACGCCGTCGTCACGCTGGTGCCCGAACGGGCGCGGGCGGCAGCCGCCGAGAGCGATGCCCGGCGCGCCGCGGGCGCGCCGCTCGGCCCGCTGGACGGACTGCCGATGCTGCACAAGGACAGCGTCGAAACGGCGGGCGTTCGCACGACCTCGGGCTCGCCGCTGTTCGCCGACCACGTCCCGGAGGCCGACTCGCTGCCCGCCGCCCGGCTGCGGTCGGCCGGCACCGTGCTGCTGGGGAAGACCAACCTGCCCGAGTTCGGAGCCGGCTCGCAGACCTTCAACCCGGTGTTCGGGCCCACCCGCAACCCCTACGCACCGGCGATGACGGCGGGCGGATCGAGCGGCGGCTCGGCGGCCGCGCTGGCCTGCGGGATGGCGCCGCTGGCCGACGGCAGCGACATGGGCGGGTCGCTGCGAAACCCGGCCAGCTTCTGCGGGGTGGTCGGGCTCCGCCCCACTCCCGGTCGGGTGCCGGCATGGCCCGCATCCGACCCCTGGGATCCGCTCAGCGTCGACGGGCCGCTGGGCCGCACGGTTCCCGACGTGGCGCTGCTGCTGTCGGCCCAGGCCGGCCCCCACCCCGCCGCGCCGCTGTCGCTGCGCCAGGCCGGCTCGAACTTCCTCGAGATCCCGCAGGTCGACATGCACGGGCTGCGGATCGCCTTCAGCCCGGCGCTGGGCGATCTGCCCGTCGAGCGGTCGGTTGCCGAGGTGACCGAGCGGTCGGTGGCGGTGCTGGCCGAGATCGGCTGCCTGGTGACGCGTGAGGATCCCGATCTCAAGGGGGCCGATGAGGCCTTCGAGACACTCCGCGCACTGGCCTTCGAACGCGACCTGGGCGAGCTGGCCGACGAGCACCCGCAGGGGCTCAAGCAGACGATCCGCTGGAACATCGAGCAGGGCAGGCTGCTGTCCGGCGCGGATGTCGCCCGCGCCCAGGCCGGCAGGGCACGCCTGCTCGAACGCTGGCACGCGTTCATGACCCGTCACGCATACCTCGTGACCGTCGTCAGTCAGCTGCCACCGTTCCCGGTCGAGCTGGAATGGCCGGCGGAGCTGGCCGGCCGGCCGATGAGCACCTACATCGAGTGGATGCGGTCGTGCTCGCGGATCTCTGTCACCGGCAGCCCGGCCCTGGCCGTGCCCGCCGGCTTCACCGGCGAAGGGCTGCCGGTGGGCATCCAGATCGTCGGCCGCCCCGGCGACGACGCAGGGGTGCTGGCCGTGGGCCTGGCCTTCGAGCAGGCGATGGGGCCTCGGCGGCCGCCCGCCGTGCGGTAGCATCGTCGGCTCGATGAACCGCGCCGGCCCGAATCCGTTCCCCTTCGCCGAGACCTGGGAGTTCTCCCAGTCGGTGGTGGCCGACGGCGAGCTGGTGTTCACCTCCGGGCACGGCGGCTTCGGCGACGACGGCAGCGTGGTCGATGCCGACGACTTCGAGGCCCAGCTGCGACAGGCGTACTCGAACCTGGCCCGCACGCTCGACGCGGCCGGGGCGTCGCTCGAGACGGTGGTCAAGCTGACCGTCTACCTGGCCAGGGCGAGCGACTACGACGCCTTCAAGCGGGTGCGCCACGAGACCTTCTCGGCGCCCTACCCGGCCAGCACGGCCGTGCTGGCGGGCTTCCTGTTCGACGGCATGCTGGTCGAGATCGACGCCGTGGCCAGGGTCGGCGAGCCCCGCTCCGGTTAGACGCGGCGCCAGGCCACGGCCGCAGCCGTCGCGGCGCCCAGCATGCCCAGGCCGATCGACGCGTCCGTGCCCGAATGGGTGATCAGGATGCCGCCGGCCGCGGTGCCGGCGGCGTAGCCGGCCACCACGGCCATGCTCAGCCATCCGAACACCTCGGCCTGGGTTCCCGGGACGGAGGCGTCCTCGACCAGCCCGTAGGTGATCGCAAAGCTGGGGGCGATGGGCAGGCCGGCCAGGAACATCGCCGCCGCCATCGTCTCGATCGACCCGGCGATCAGCGGCAGCGCCAGCACGGCGGCGAAGGCCGCACTGGTCACCCGCAGCCGGCGATGCGGATCATGCCCGGCGTAGCCGGCCGCCAGCAGGCCACCGACCAGGCTGCCGGCCGACCAGGCGGCAAGCGCAACGGCGCCCAGCGCCCGTCCACCGTGACCCTCGGCGAACGCGGGCATGGCCACCTCGACGGCACCGAACGTCAGCCCGAACCCGACGCTGAAGGCGACCATGCGGCGAATCCCCGGCGGTGCCAGCGCGGCCAGCGGATGGCGGTCGGCGTGCTCTGCCGGATCGGGTGCGCTGACCGCCGCCACGGCATCCGTCAGCACGAACCCCAGCACCCCGGCCCCGGTCAGGATGGCGACGCCGGCCATCCCGGCGCCCCAGCCGGCCAGCGCCGTGATCAGCCCCACCAGCAGCGGGCCGGTGAGGAAGATGATCTCCTGGATGGTGGCCTCGAAGGCGAACGCCGCCTGCCGCAGGTCCTGCGAGCTGACCAGCCGCGGCCACAGCTTGCGGATGGTGGGGCCGATCGGCGGGAAGGTGGCGCCCACCAGCGCCGCCGCCGCCGCGAGCGCCGTCACCGGCGCACCGTCCCAGGCCAGGAGCAGCAGCAGCACGATGCTGCCGCAGTTGGCCACGGCATAGGCGAGCAGGATCGCCGGCGGCCGGCGGCGGTCGACCAGCCGCCCGCCCACCGGCGCCGCCACTGCGATCGCGATGCCGTTGGCGGCCGTGATGATCCCGGCATCGGCGTAGCTGCCGCCGGTGCCGCGGACGAGCAGCACAAGCCCCAGCGCGGTCATGCCGATCGGCACCCGCGCGACCAGACCCCACAGGATCACGGCACTCGCCCCGGGAGCGGCGACCAGCGAGCCATAGCCCCGTATCCCTCGCACCACCGACCCTGCCATGCCGAGGATCATGACGGGCGGCGGGCGGCGGTGCCCGGGGAGCCGCCTCAGCCGGTATTGCGAAGCGCCGCCGCGATGCCCGCGATCGATCGCGCCAGCGGCCGCCCCACCGCCTGCCGCTCCCGGTCCGGCAGCCCGGGGTCGCGCCAGACGGAGAGCAGCTCCACCTGGATGGCGTTCAAGGGGTCGACGTAGGGGTTTCGCAGGGCGATGCTGCGCTGGACGGCCGGATGGCGATCGAGCAGCGCCCGGCTCTCGACCACCGCCAGCACGCCGTCGCGGGCGGCGTCGTGCTCGCGCTCGATGACGCCGAACACCCGCGTTGTGTCGGCATCGCCGCCGCACAGCCGCAGGTACAGCCGGCTGACCTCCATCGAGCTCTTGGCCAGCGCCATCTCGACGTTCTGGAGCAGCGTGCGGAAGAACGGCCAGTCGCGATAGGCCGCCCGCAGCCGGGCCAGGCCGTCGGGATCGGCCGCGGCGGCCTCGAGGGCGCTGCCCACGCCGAACCAGGCCGGAACCAGGGCCCGCGTCTGCGTCCAGGCGAACACCCAGGGGATGGCCCGGAGGTCGCGCAGGTTGGCCTGGCCGGGGGAGCGGCTGGCCGGCCGCGAGCCGATGTTGACCAGCTGCAGCTCCTCCACGGGCGTGAAGGTGCGGAAGAAGCCGTTGAACCCCGGGTCATCCCACACCAGCCCGCGATAGGCGGCGTGCGCCCGGGCCGACAGCGCATCCAGCAGGCCGGCATCCTCCGCGCCGGCGCCGTCCCCGCCCGAGGCAGCCAGCAGCACCGCCGCCAGGGCCGACTCCAGGTTGCGGCGGGCGAGGCCGGGTGGCATGTACTTGAACGCGATCGTCTCGCCCTGCTCGGTGATGTCGATGCGGCCGGGCGGATGGCCCGGCGGCTGGGCGAGGATGGCGTCGAAGGTGGGGCCGCCGCCCCGGCCCACCGACCCGCCGCGGCCGTGGAAGATGCGAAGCGGGATCCCGGCGTCTGTGGCCACGGCCGCCAACCGGCGCTGGGCGCGGTAGATCTCCGCCTGCGCGGTCAGCACGCCGCCGTCCTTGCCCGAGTCGGAATAGCCGACCATCACCGTGGCCTCGCCCTGCGCCAGCCGCCGGTAGCTCTCGTCAGCCAGCAGCTCGCCCATCACCGCAGGGGCATCGCGGAGGGCGTCGATCGACTCGAAGATCGGCACCACCGACAGCGGCACCCCGGCGCCCTCCACCACCCGCACGGCAGCCCGCACGTCAGCGGCGGTCTCGACACCGGAGACGATCAGCCGCCGGCAGGCGTCCTCGCCGTAGCGCCGGCGAGCCTCCCCCGCCTCCGCCAGCGTGTCGGCCAGCCGGCGGTCGGGCTGGTGCACCCGGGAGACGTGCACGCGCACGTCGAGCCGGGCCAGGTGCATGCCGAACAGCTCGAAGCTGCGCCGCAGAGAGCCCAGCCGGCCGTCGGCGATCCGCCCTCCCCGGTGTGCCCGCAGGCTGGCGTCCAGCAGCTCGAGGTCCGACCGCAGCTCGGCCGGGGACGTGTAGCCGGGCTCGTCGCGGCCGGTGGCCTCGTTGTCCAGCCGGCGGTGGATGGCGGTCAGCTTGCGCCGGTACGGCTCGTGGGCGTTTCGCTCCCCCACCTCGGCGGCCACCCAGGGCAGCTCGTGCTCGTCCCGCTCGATCGACGCCAGCAGCTCGGGACTGGCGCCGGCCAGGGCGTCGGACATGCCCAGCGACCGCGCCAGCTCCCGCACCTCCTCGCGGTAGCGGCGAATCAGCAGCCCGTGCGCCCGGGCCAGCGAGTCGCGCAGCTCGGCGGCGCCGACATCGGGGTGGCCGTCCTGGTCGCCGCCGATCCAGCTGCCGAAGCGCAGCGGCAGCCGGTCGCCGGGGAAGCTCTGCGCCCACTCATCCGCCAGCTCGCCCAGTGCCCCGATCAGGCTGCGCTCGAAGAACCACAGACCCTGGCGCACCTCGTCGGAGACCGACGGCCGCACCGAGCGCACCTCGTCGGTCTGCCACAGGATCGTCACCTGCTCGAGCACCTGGCCGCGCAGCACCTCGCGGCGATCGTCCGCCGCGCCTTCCATCCGCTCCAGCAGCTCGCTCAGCTGCAGCTGGGCCTGCAGCACCGTCCTGCGTGTCGCCTCGGTGGGATGCGCCGTCAGCACCAGCACCAGATCGGCAGCCGCGACGTCGGCCCCGGCCCGAACCGCCTCCGCCACAGTCTCGCCGGTGCCAGACCCCTCTCGCAGCCGGCGCACGCGATGGTGCTGCTCGGCCAGGTTGGCCAGCTGGAAGTAGGCGGAGAACGCCCGCAGCACCCGGGTCGCCCGCTCCACACCCAGGCCGCCGACCAGTTCCCGAAGCGGCGCCAGGTCGGTGGCGGAGCCGGACACCCGGGCGACCTGAGACAGCCGGCGCAGCTGCTCGACGGTGTCCAGCAGCTGCCGACCGTGCTGCTCGACCAGCACCTGGCCGAGGGCATCGCCCAGCATGCGCACGTCGCGTCGCAGGGCAGGATGAAGCCCCGGCGGGCGGTCGGCCGGCGCCGGTGGCCGGGCCGCCGCCACCTCAGTACCGCCCGCCGCCGAGGTCGCGGCTGATGGCTCGGGCGGCGTCGCGGACATGCGTCACCAACTCGGGGCGGGGGGCCTTGCCGTCATAGATTCGCTCCACAGGCCCGACCACCCCGATCGCCCCGGCGGCCTCGCCGCGGCGATCGAAGATCGGCGCCGCAAGCGACGCCTCGCCGATCACCGCCTCCTCCCGCTCGGCGGCCCAGCCGTTGGCCCGGATCGCGTCCATCGCCTTGCGCAGCGCGGCCGGCGTGGTGATCGTCGTCCGCGTCAGCCGCGGCAGCTCCTCGCTGAGCGCATAGCGCTCGAGCTCGGGGCTGCTGGCCAGGATGGCCTTGCCCAGCGCGGTCGCGTGCGGCGGCAGGTGAGCGCCCACCTCGAGGATCTGCAGGGTGTTGTCGGGGCGGAACACGTGGTGGATGACGAGCACCCCGTCACCGTGGGGCGTGCCCACGCGCACGGCCTCCCCGCTTCGGATGGCCAGGTTGTCAGCCCAGGCCAGCGAGCGACCGCGCAGCTCGTTCACGTCGAGATAGATGTTGCCCAGCTGAAGCAGCGACCCTCCCAGCTGGTACTTGCCGCTGTCGGCGTCCTGCTCGACGAACCCCTCCTCCTGGAGCGCCCGCAGGAGACCGTGGACGGTGCCCTTGGCCAGCCCCAGCCGGTCGCTCAGCTCGGACACCCCCAGCCGCCGGGAACCGCCGGCGAGGGCCCGCAGGATGGCGGCCGCACGCTCGATGGATTGGATCGCCACGCGTCCCCTTAAGATCGTAGTTGTCGAACCGTGTTCGACATTGTAGAATCATCCGCATGGATGACACCCGCTCGCCGGGCATTGTATTGGTCTCGCACTCGGCCGCGATCGCCGAGGGCCTGGCCGCGATGGCCCGCGAGGTTGCGGGAGACGGCGTCACGATCGTGCCCGCCGGCGGCGGGCCCGAGGGCACCCTGGGCACCGACGGCGGCCGAGTTGCCGGCGCGCTGGTCGAGGCCGACTCCGGCGCCGGGGTGGTGGTGCTGGCCGATATCGGCAGCGCCATCCTCAGCATCCGCGCCGTGCTGGCGGACGGCATGGCCGACGGCGTCGACGCCGTACTGGCCGACGCGCCGCTGGTCGAGGGCGCCATCGCCGCCGCGGTGACGGCCGCCACCGGGGGCGACCTGGACGCGGTGCGCTCGGCGGCCGAGGAGGCCTGGGATGTCCGTAAGCTCTAACGGCCACGTGCGCACGGTGCGGCTGCCCGACGGCGTCGACCTCCACGCCCGGCCGGCCGGCAAGCTGGTGCGGGCGGCGGCGGCGTACGACGCGTCGGTGACGCTGATCGCGGGCGAGCGCCGTGCCGATGCCAAGAGCATCCTCCAGGTGCTGGCACTGGGCGCCACCGGGGGCTCCGACGTGGTGCTGGAGACCTCCGGCGCGGACGCGTCAGAGGCGCTCGACGTGATCTCCGGCCTGCTCGCGTCGCTGGCCTGACCCCTGCTCGCCGAAGGCGCGCGTGGCGACGGCCGCCACCTCGGCCGCGGTCGTCCCCCGCAGCGCCTCGGCGGCCGCCGCCCGGCAGCGCTCGAGCGAAAGGCTGCGGATCATCCGCCGGGTGCGGCCGATGCGGGCCGGCGAGACGCTGATCTCGTCCACCCCCAGGCCGATCAGCAGCGGCAGCAGCTCGGCATCGCCGGCGGCCTCGCCGCACACGTCGACCGGGATCCCTGCCGAGCGGCCGGCCGCCACCACGCGCGAGATCAGTCGCACGACGGCCGGGTGGTAGGCCACCGCCCGCTCGGCCACGTGGGGGTTCTGGCGGTCGGCGGCCAGGGTGTACTGGACCAGGTCATTGGTGCCGATCGACAGGAAGTCGCAGTGGCGGGCGATCGCCTGGGCGTTCAGCGCCGCGGCGGGCACCTCGATCATGCCACCGACCAGCGGGTCGGGCGCCCCCGGAGATACTGCGTCGCGGGCCAGCAGCGCCAGCTCGCGGACGGCGTCCACCTCGGCCGCCTCCGTCACCATCGGGATCAGGATCCGAAGCAGCGACTCGCCCGACACCCGCATCAGCCCCCGCAGCTGGGGCGTGACGCCGCCCTCGGCCGCCAGCGCCGCCCGGATGCCGCGCGGCCCGAGCATGCTGTCGGCGCCCGACGCGAGCAGGAAGGGAGGCGTCTTGTCACCCCCGAAGTCGAGCGTTCGCACCGTGGCCAGGCGGTTCTGGAGCAGGCTCAGCATCGGCGCGAGAGCCTCCGCGTGCTGATCCTCCGACGGCCAATCGGATGCATCGAGGAATGCAAGCTCGCTGCGCAGCAGTCCGACGCCCTCGGCGCCGGCCTCCAGCGCGGCCCGCACCTCCGCCGCCGACCCCGCGTTCGCCAGCAGCCGCACAGCCCGGCCGTCGCAGGTCACGGACGGCTCCAGGCGCTCCCTCTTCGCACGCTCGGCCTCCTCGGCCGCCAGCCCGATGCGCCGCAGCAGCCGGTCGCGGGTGTCGGCGTCGACGCTGCGCAGCACCAAGACGCGGTCGCCGTCGACCGCGATCTCCTCGCCGTCGGCGATCTGCAGCAGGCGGCTGCCCGCACCCGTGACCAGCGGCACCGCCAGCGAGCGGGCGACGATTGCGGCGTGGGCGGTGCTGCCGCCCTCGGACAGCACGATGCCGGCAACGATCCCCGCCCAGGCAGCGACGTCGCCGGGACCCAGGTCTTCCGCCAGCACGATCGCGCCCTCCGGCGGTGAGCTGCCGCCGCCCCGCGCCAGCTCACCGGCTCGGCGTGCGATCGACCGCAGGTCGGCGGCCCGCGCCGCCAGGTTGGGGTCGTCCAGCCCGGCCAGCGCCTCCACGTGAGGCTCGGCCGCGCGGCCGATCGCCTCGGGGGCGCCCAGCCCCTCGCGGGCGGCCGCCAGCGCAGCATCGAACAGCGCGGCGTCCTCGGCCATCAGCCGGTTGGTGTCGACGATCTCGGCGTCGGCGGCGTGCCCGCCGGCCCGCAGCGCGGCCGCCAGCTCGGACAGCTCGTGCGCCGCCAGCCTCAGGCCCCGCGCCACCGCCTCGCACTCGTCCTCGGCGCTACCCACCCCGGCCGGCGGGGCGCCGGCATGCCTCCAGGCGCGGCCGAGCGCCGCTCCGGCCGAAGCCGGGTGGCCCCGCAGGGTGAGCTCGCTCATCGGCCCGGCGAGACGGCGCGCTCGAGCGCCGCCATGATCAGGGCCGCCGACGTCGCCCCCGGATCCTGGTGCCCGATCGAGCGCTCGCCGAGATACGACGCCCGGCCCTTGCGGGCCAGCATCGGCACCGTTGCCCGCATGCCCTCCTCGGCGGCCTCCCGCGCCGCCGCGGCGGCCTCGCCAACCGGCGAGCCAGACTCGACCGCCGCTCGCAGCGCATCCACCGCCGGCTGCAGGGCATCGACCATCGTCTTGTCGCCCGGCTGGGCGGCACCCAGCTCGACCACCCCGGCCACCGCCGCCTCCAGGGCGGCAATCAGCTGCGCCGGCTCCACCCACTCGGCGTCGCCCAACGCCCGGCCGGCCCGGCGCAGGGCGGTGCCCCACAGCGGCCCGCTGGCGCCGCCCACCGTCGACACCAGCGTCTGGCCGGCGGCGATCAGCACCTTCCCGGGCGGGGTGCCGCCGTCGAGCTCGTCGAGCTTCACCTCGACGGCGGCAAATCCCCGGGTCATGTTGGAACCGTGGTCGGCGTCGCCGATCGCGGCGTCGAGCTGCGTCAGATAGTCGCGTTGCTCGGCGATCGCGGCCGACGCCCCGCGCAGCCAGCCGGCGACTGCTGCGGCGTCCAGTGCGTCGGGCGCCGCGCTCGTCATGCCCCCCATCGCAGCGCGGCGGTCTTGACCGGCGCGTCCCACAGCGCCGTCAGCTCGTCGTCCAGCACGAGCAGGGTGATCGAAGCGCCCGCCATCTCGAGGCTGGTGATGTAGTTGCCGACCAGGCTGCGGCCGATCGAGATGCCGCGGTCGCCGAGCTGCCGGTTGACCTCGTTGAACAGCAGGTAGAGCTCGATCAGCGGCGTGCCGCCGAGGCCGTTGACGAAGGCCAGCACGGAGCTGCCGGAGGCCGGCTTCAGGTCCTCCAGGATCGGGTCGAGCATCATCTCGGTGATGTCGTGGGCCGACGCGTGCTTCTCGCGGCGGCGGCCCGGCTCCCCGTGGATGCCGACGCCGACCTCGATCTCGTCCGGGCCGAGGTCGAAGATCGGGCTGCCGCTGGCGGGCGTCGCACAGGAGGTGAGGGCGACGCCGAACGAGCCCGCCCGGTCGTTCACCTTGCGGGCCGCGTCCGCCACCTGGGCGAGCGAGCCGCCGGACTCGGCGCGCGCCCCGGCGATCTTCTCGGCCAGCACGGTCGCGCCCACCCCCCGGCGGCCGGCGGTGTACAGCGAGTCCTGGACGGCCACATCATCGTCGAGGACGACGCTCTGCACCTCGATCCCCTCGTCCTCGGCGAGCTCCGCGGCCATCCGGAAGTTGAGCACGTCACCCGTGTAGTTCTTGACCAGGTGAAGCACACCGGCTCCGCCGTCGACCGCACGGGTGGCGGCGCCCATCTGGTCGGGCACCGGCGAGGTGAACACCGCGCCGGCGCAGGCGGCATCCAGCATGCCCGTGCCGACGAACCCGCCGTGCAGCGGCTCGTGGCCCGAGCCTCCGCCCGACACCAGGCCGACCTTTCCCTGCACCGGGGCGTCGGCCCGCAGCACGAGCTGATTCTCGAGATCGACGCGCACCAGCCCGGGGTGGGCGGCGGCCACGCCCGCCAGGGCCTCGGGAACCACATTGTCTGGATCGTTGATGAACTTCTTCACGACCTGGGCGACGACGCTCATGGCGGCTCGCTCCTCTCTGTCAGATGACTTATAACGCCTGCGGTCAGGCGGCTGACTCGGCGACGCTGCCGTCCGGGCTCTCCACCGCCGGCCGGCCGTAGGCGACGCGCCGCGGGGTGGCCAGGAGGTCGTAGGCGAACACGCCTGCCAGGGCTCCGCCGAGGTCGGCGGCCCAGTACACCCACGCCTGCCCCCAGTCCGGGTTCAGGTCGGCCAGCTGGGCGGTGATCAGGGTGCCGGTGTAGCGGCCGGGGTTGATCGCGGCGCCGGTCTGGGCGCCGACCGTGATGATGATGCCGATCACGATCAGCCCGATCACCAGGCCGGCCAGCAGGTCGGCTCCGCCGCGCTTGTCGACGATGCCGAGGATGGTGAACAGCAGGATGGCGGTTCCCAGCCCTTCGTTCAGCATGGCCGAGCCGGTGCTGGTATCGGCGGCGTAGGCGATATGGCCGACGCCGGCGTCGTGCACCTTGTGGGCGAACACGCCCCAGATGGCGAGCCCTCCCAGCGTGGCGCCCACGCACTGGGCGACCATGTAGGGCAGCGCCTGGCTCCACGGCATCCGCCGGGTGACCGCCATCGCGAAGGTCACGGCCGGATTGATGTGACAGCCCGAGATCTTGCCGATCGAGTACACCATCGCCACGACGGCGAAACCGAACGCGGTCGCGATGGCGAACAGCTCGGCACCGGTGAACGGTGCTCCGCCGACCGCCCCACGAGCGAGGAACAGCGCCGGGACGGCTCCGGCGCCCAGGAACACGAGCACCGCAGTGCCCAGCGCCTCGGCTCCCAGCTTCTGTGCAAGCCCATTCTCTTCCATCGATCCGCACCTCCTGCGGTGGTTCGACGCGGCATCTCGCCCAGTCGGCCTTTCCGACTTTGATTCGACAATGCCGAACGACGTTCACGAGCATAACGAGCGAGAGGTGCGTTGTCAATGCCACGCATCGCACGAATGCCGGCCGGCCGCGGAACCCCCGTTCCGCGGCCGGCCGGTGCTGCTCAGGCAGCCTGAGGGCTGGGCTCCGCCACGACCCCGTTGCGGCGGGCGGCCGCGGTGACGCCGGCCACCTCGGCGAACTCCGGGTAGCCCCATGTGCCGTGCTCGGCCAGGTCGAGGCCGTCGACCTCGGTGCGCTCCTCGACCCGGATGCCCCACAGCCGGTCCATCGCCCACAGCACGGTGAACGAGGCCGTGAAGGTGAAGGCACCCACCGCCACCAGGCCGAGCGCCTGGACGCCGAGCTGGTGCGGATCTCCGGTGTAGAGCAGCCCGCCGCGGCCGGTGGCCAGGTTCGAGGCCAGGGACGGGACGGCGAACAGCCCGGTCGCAAGTGTGCCCCAGACGCCGGCCATGCCGTGCACGGCGACGGCGCCGATCGGGTCGTCGATGCCCATCCGCTCGACCAGCCCCACCCCCCACACGGCCACGGCGCCGGCAACGAAGCCGATCAGGATGGCCGCCCACGGCGCCACGAACCCGCATGCCGCCGTGATCGCGACCAGCGCCGCCAGCACGCCGTTCAGGAGCATCGAGAGGTCGGGCTTGCGGTGCACGAACGCCCAGCTGACCAGGATCCCGCCCAGCCCGCCGGCGGCGGCGGCCAGGTTGGTGGTCGTGGCGACGTAGGCGAAGTAGCCGATCCGGTCGCCGGAAGCGATGCCCAACGTCGACCCGGGGTTGAAGCCGAACCAGCCGAACCAGAGGATGATCGTGCCCAGCACCGCGTAGGGCACGTTGTGGCCTGCGATCACGTTGACCCGGCCGCCGGGCCCGAAGCGGCCGATCCGCGGCCCCAGCAGCAGCGCGCCGGCCAGCGCGGCGAGAGCGCCCTGGTAGTGAACGACCGTCGAACCGGCGAAGTCTTGCATGCCCAGGCCGAACAGCCAGCCGCTGGAGTGCCACACCCAGTGGCTGACCACCGAGTAGATCAGCGTGAACACCGCCCCGAACGCGAAGTACACCCACAGCTTGGCCCGCTCGGCCATGCCGCCCCAGACGATGGCCACCGAGACGCCGGCGAACACCACCTCGAACAGATAGGCCGCCCCGCCGGGGATGGTCGAGAAGAAGCTGAACGGCGCCGTGCCGACCGTCAGCAGCGCCGACGAGTCGGGCAGGTAGCCGCTCGTCCCGATCACGCCGTTGCCGTCCCCGAACGCGATGCCGAAGCCGACCGCCCAGTAGACCAGCGAGCAGAGCGCGAACGTGAGCACGTTCTTTCCGGCCACGTGGGCGGCGTTCTTCATCCGCGTCATGCCGGCCTCCAGGAACGCGAAGCCGGCCTGCATGAACATCACCAGCACGGCCGCCATCACCACCCACACCGTGTTGATGCCGAGTGTCAGATCATCCGGACTCACCCTGGACCTCCTCCGTCTCCGAAATGACAAAGGCTCCGACCCCTCACCAGAGGGACCGGAGCCTCGTCGCTCCACCAAATCGATTCGCCCGGCACCGCGTCGTGCCGACGGGCGGATTCTGCCACGCCGGTCAGATGGATGCAACATCTGAGTCGCAGCTCAGTGCATATC
>DATLLX010000098.1:0-5144 GCA_035537595.1 Gaiellales bacterium
CGGCTCGGTGTGCGGCCGCGGCCTGTCCGGCAACCCCGTGTCGACGATCGGGTTCGAGCGCGCGCACAACGAGATGCTCGGGTTCGCGGACGCCGCGGCGTTCGCCGAGGCGCTGCTCGAGGACACCCCGCCTCCCCCGCCCGGGCAGGATCGGATCGTCGCCGCCAACCGCCGCGGCATCGCCGGCACACCCGCATGAGCACGCCGGTGCGGCTCGGGCTGCGTGAGAACGCCGCCCAGTTCTCACTGCTGGTGGCGCTGAACGCGCTGGTGGGAGCGATGGTCGGCCTGGAGCGGAGTGTCCTGCCGCTGGTGGGCCAGCACGACTTCGGTTTGACGTCGAAGACCGCCATCCTGGCGTTCGTGCTCGCGTTCGGCGCGGCCAAGGCGATCACCAATCTGGCGGCCGGCGGGCTCGCCGAACGCGTCGGCCGCAAGCGGCTGCTGATCATCGGCTGGCTGGTTGTGCTGCCGGTGCCGCTACTGATCGGGCTGGCGCCGAGCTGGAGCTTCATCGTCGCTGCCAACCTGCTGCTGGGCGTCAACCAGGGTCTGGCCTGGTCGATGACGGTGGTCATGAAGATCGACCTCGCCGGCCCGGCCAGACGCGGCCTCGCGCTCGGCCTGAACGAGGCGGCCGGCTACCTGGGGGTTGCGGCGACGGCCTTTGTCTCGGGCGCGCTGGCCGCCACCTTCGCGCCGCGATCAGCGCCGCGCCGACCCAGATGACCGTGCGCGGCGCTGATCGCGGCGGTCGGCCTGGCCGTGTCGGTCGTCTGGGTGCGGGACACCAACGCCCACGTTGCGCTCGAGCAGCGCGACCACGATCCGACCGCGCCCGCGCATACGCTGCGGAGCGCGCTGATCCACGCCACCTGGCGTGACCCGGTGTTGCGGTCGTGCAGCCAGGCCGGTCTCGTGAACAACCTGAACGATGCGCTGGCCTGGGGCCTGGCGCCGCTGTTCCTGGCGGCCCACGGTGCCAGCGTGCGCCAGATCGCACTGGTCGCGGCCGCCTACCCCGTGGTCTGGGGTGCCGGCCAACTGCTCACCGGCTGGCTCAGCGACCACACCGGGCGCAAGCCCCTGATCACGCTGGGCATGCTCACCCAGGCGGCTGCGCTGGGCCTGCTCGTCGCCGGCGGCGGCGCATTCCCGCCGTCGCTGGTCGCCGCCCTGTTGCTCGGCGCCGGCACCGCCATGGTGTATCCGACGCTGATCGCCGCCGTCTCCGACGCCTCCCAGCCGCGCGACCGCGCCCGGGTGGTCGGCGTGTATCGCTTCTGGCGGGACTTCGGCTTCGTGCTCGGCGCGCTGGTCGCAGGCATCGGCACCGACCTCGCCAGCCCCGCGGCCGCGATCGCCATCGTCGCCTGCTTGACCGCGGCCAGCGGAGTTGTGGTGGCGCTCACGCACTGGGAGAAGCGCCCTTTCACCACCGCGCTCGGAGCGTCCTCCGGTGCCTGACCGAAACGGTGACGCATGAGCTGCTGCACGCCGACCGGCTACCGCACCATCTTCGGTGCGAAGACGGTCGAGCGGGATGCGCGCCGCTACCGCCGCAAGGGGCTGACCGGGTCCGCCGGCTGGCTGGTTCACGAGCTCACGCGGGACGGCCTGGATGACGCCGCGGTGCTGGAGGTCGGGGGCGGCATCGGCTGCCTCCAGATCGAGCTGCTCGAGGCGGGCGCCAGCTACGCGACCAACGTCGAGATGGTGGACAGCTACGAGGAGGCAGCGCGGGAGCTGATCGCCGAGCGCCGGCTGGAGGGTCGCATCGATCGCCGCGTCGCCGACTATGTCCAGGAAGCGGAGCACACCCCAGCCGCCGACATCGTCGTCATGCACCGCGTGATCTGCTGCTATCCCGATGCCGGCAAGCTGACGTCGGCAGCCTGCGGCCGTGCGCGCGACCGGGTCGCCGTCACCATCCCCCGTGACGTCTGGTGGGTGCGGCTCGGCTTCGCGGGCATGAATGCCTGGCTGCGGCTGCGCAGGATCGGGTTCCGCGGCTACGTCCACCCGCGCTCGGAGATCCTCGATGCCGCGGCCGCGCACGGCTTTCGCGTCACCCACCAGGATCGCGACCTGCTCTGGGAGAGCGTCATCCTCCAGCACACCCTGTCGGCCGCGGCTGGAGGCGCGGCGCGGTGATCGCGCATCGGGGACCGGCGGCTGCGGCGCCGCCTGATACCGTCAGTCACATGACGTGCGTGTGCGATGACCTCGCCCACGAGGATGGCCGGCGTGGCTGAGCCGCTCATCCGATCGCCCCGCGCGCTCCCGCTGGTCACGATCTCGCCGTCGCCGGCACGACTCGAGCCGGCGGAGCGAGCCCGCCTGCAGCGGCGGGCGCGGCTGCTGGCATGGGGAGGAAACGCGTGGCACGTCGCCGAGTTCGCGATCGCCCTGGTCGCGGGCATCGCCGCCGGGTCGATCGCTCTGATCGGGTTCGGTATCGACAGCCTGATCGAGGTGCTGGCCGGGGTCGTCGTGGTGTGGCTGTTCACGGGCAGCCGCATCGGCTCCCATGCAGCCGAGCGGCGAGCCCAGCGGGCGATCAGCATCTCGTTCTACCTGCTGGCCGCGTACATCGCGGTCGAGGCGCTGCGGACGCTGGCCGCCGGTGATCACCCCGACGCCAGCTGGGTGGGGATCGGCCTGGCAGCCTTCACCGCGGCCACCATGCCGCTGCTGGCACGCGCCAAGCGTCGTGTCGGAAACGCGCTGGGCTCGAGCGCCACCGTGTCCGAGGCCAAGCAGACCTCCCTCTGCGCCTATCTCTCATTCGCACTCCTGGTCGGCCTCGGCGCCAACGCGGTGCTCGGCCTGTGGTGGGCCGATCCGGCCGCCGCCCTGGTGATCGCCGCCATCGCCGCCCGCGAGGGCGTCCACAGCTGGCGCGGCGAAGCCTGTGCCGACGGCTGCTGCTGAGCCGACGCGCCGCGAGCGCTCGGCCTAGTAGCTGCCCCGCATGTCGCGAAACCGCTGCTCGGCCTCGTCATCGCCGACGTCCGAGCTCAAGGTCACCTCTCGGGCCTTGCGGTGTGCCACCTGCTCGACGATCCCGTATCTCATGAAGCGGGCGTCGCGCTCCATCGACGACTCCGGTGGCGCCAGGTGCGCAACCGCGATCTCCTCGGCAGAGAAGCCGTATCCCTCCAGCTGCGCGTCGTCGGTGCCGCGCGCGATCAACCGGCGGGCGATGTCGAGCCGGCTGAGGCCGGTCGGCTTCTCGGCCTGGATCGCGGCTCGCCGTTGCTTTCGTGATGCCATCTGATTCCAGTGTACCGCCGCCCGGCCGGCTGGCCAGAGCCGGGTTCAGCGCCGTCGCCAGATCATGATCGACCCCCGATCACGCCGCGGATCACCCGGCTCGACGACGTGTGCGGGGTGCGTGGCGCTGGTACAGCCCGATCACCTCTCCTGCGGCGTGGCGCCAGGAGTAGCTCTGGCGCGCGTGGCGATGCGCGTTGGCCGCACGCCGTGAGCGTTCGGCGTGATCGTCGACGGCGCTCACCATCGCTTCGGCCAGAGCCCGCTCGTCGTCGGGCGGCACCAGCCAGCCATCGGGCTCACCGGGGGTCACGTTGATGAAGCTGGGAGGCCCCCCGCTGCGGGTGGCGATCACGGGAAGCCCGCAGGCCATCGCCTCCAGGTAGACCAGGCCAAACGGTTCATCGGTCGACGGCGCGACGAAGCAATCGGCACAGCTCAGGCCCAGCGGAAGCTCGTCGTGGTCACGCCAGCCGTCGAAGAACACCCCGCTGACGCCCTCCCGCGTGACGACGGTATGGGGATGCTCTTCCTCCCACTCACCCGGCCAACCACCCCAGATGACGAGCGGCGCCGGCACCGACATCCTCCGCCGGGCCCGGGCGTAGGCGCGGATCAGCAGCGGCACGCGTTTGAACGCCAGGAAGCGGCCGACATACATCAGCACCGGCAGGGCCTCGCCCGTCTCGGGGTCGGAGAACCCGTCGATCACCTCCCGCTCCGTGTAGCGGATGCTGCCCGGCCTGGAGGTCGCCTCGTTCCAGCCTCGGGGGTCGCTCACCAGCCAGCGCAGCCAGTGCGCCCGGCGCTCTTCAGCGCTTGGCTGGTGGGGGGCGAAGTGGTCGATGTCGACGCCGTTAGGTATCGAATGCACGGTTTCGGGGTCGAGCCCCAGCAGTCGCACCGCCTCCTGCTGATCGTGCGGCGATATGGTGATCGTCGCGGCCGCGCGGCCGGCCGATCGGCGCATCCGCCCCGCCCACCATTCGGCGTGTGGGCCGAGGATGGCAGGCACCTCCCGCTGGATCGCATCGAGCATCTTCAACTCGGTGCCGTGCAGGTGCGTGATCACAGGCAGGTCTGGCAGCGACAGTTCGACCGCTTCGTGAAGCGGCGTCAGGTGGTGCAGGTGCAGCAGCCGGGACTGCGCCATGGCGTCGGAGCCTCCGAGCAGTGCCGCCCAGGCTGACGCCATTCGCATCCCCTGCTCCGGAGAGACCCACGGAAAGGCGCGATCGGGCACGCCGGGCCGCGCCTCGAACGACGGATGCATCGGGAACGGCGCGTCCATCGGATCCTCCCCCCGCGCCCACCGCGCAACGGCATCGTCATACCGGGCGGGCAGGATGTCGACACCGCGAAACACGGTCGCAGCATCGCCCAGCGCGCCGGCCTCACCCAGCGACCCACAGGCCAGCGTCACGGGCCAACCGAGCACTTGAAGCGCACGTGAGAGATACCTCGCCACCCGCGCCGAGCCGCCTCGTGGGTAGAAGAACAGGCCCATACCCACTGACTCTTGATCGGCTGCCAAGGGGTCAGCATACGCTCTGGGTCGGGTCAGGCCCGGTAGGGGCCCGAAAGCCGCCTGGGCACGACCATGCTCCAGGCCTCGATCACCAGGTCGCGCATCTCGTCCTCGTCGATCGCCGCCAGCCGGACGACCACCCAGTTGTAGCGGAGGTCGGACGGCCGCGGCATGAGGAACTTCTCGGGCTCGGTGCCCACCAGCCACTCACGCTCCTCCTTCGGGAACGCGAAGCCCATCAGCGTCTGGTCGCGCGAAAAGGCCAGGTAGACGATGCGGCCGACCCTGAACTTGACCCGGCCGCGGACGAACGCCTCGGCCGAGCGGGGCAGCCCGCTCG
>DATLLX010000099.1:0-12765 GCA_035537595.1 Gaiellales bacterium
AGATGCAGAAGCTCGAGTACGACGAGGGCGGGTACATCATCCCGTTCTTCAACAACCTGGTCGATTCGTTCAGCTCCAAGGTGAAGGGCTTCGAGGCGGGCAGGGGGACGCTCAATCTCGACGCATTCGGCCACGGTTTCCGGACGATCTGGTTCGAGTCGTAGGGCGATGAGGGCCGCAAGGGCAGGAGCGGCGGTGAGATGAGGGGGATCGGGCCCTTCATCGTTCGCCGGATACTCCTCGGCCTGCTGGTGCTTGCCCTCGTCTCGGTGGTCGTCTTCGCTGCGACCCAGGCGCTGCCGGGCGATCCCGCCCGGGCCATCCTGGGTCGCAGCGCAACCCCGACCAGCCTGAAGGCGCTGCGTGACCAGCTCGGCCTCGACCAGCCCGTGCTGCAGCAGTACTGGGACTGGGTCACCGGCCTCCTTCACGGCGACTTCGGAACCTCGCTGGCGGCCCAGATCCCGGTGTCCGACCTGCTCGGCGAGCGCCTCGTCAACTCCGCGTTCCTCGTCTTCACCGCGGGCATCATCTCGATCCCGCTCTCGATCCTGATCGGCGCCTACGCGGCGCTTCGCCGCGACCGCCTGTTCGACACGACGAGCTCGATCGTGACCCTGCTGTTCGCCGCCGTGCCCGAGTTCGTGGTAGGCGTGGCGCTGGTGGTGCTCTTCGCGACTACCGTGTTCGAGTGGCTGCCCGCCGTGTCCCTGATACCTCCACAGGACAAGCCGTGGCAGCACCCCAAGGAGCTGATCCTGCCGACGCTCACACTGGTGATCGCGGTCACGCCGTACGTGGCCAGGATCATGCGCGCGTCGATGATCGAGGTGCTCGAGAGCGAGTACGTCGAGATGGCGCGGCTGAAGGGGGTTCCCGAGCGGCTGGTGATCCGCCGCCACGCGCTGCCCAACGCGCTTGGTCCGAGCTTCCAGGTGATCGCCCTCAACCTGGCCTACCTGGCCGGCGGCGTGATCGTCGTGGAGTTCGTGTTCAACTATGCGGGCATCGGCGGTGCATTGCGTGACGCCGTGTTCCAACGCGACCTGCCCGTCGTGCAGACGCTGGCGATGCTGATCGCGACGCTCTACGTGATCCTCAACCTGCTGGCTGACATCGCCACCATCCTCGTCACCCCGCGCCTGCGGACACGCATCTAGCCATGTCCACAATTGCCGACGTAGCCGTTACCCCCGAGCCCGAGGTCATCAAGGCACGGAAACCGACCGGGTCGCTGCTCCGCAATGCTCTCCGCCTGTGGCGCACGAGGATCGGTCTGATCTTCGTCGGCCTCCTCGTCTTCGTGGCGATGTTCGGCCCGTTCTTCGCGCCGTACAGCCCGACGGAGTTCGTGGGCGCGCCGAACATGCCGCGCGGCGGCGACGCCCTGTTCGGCACCGATCACCTGGGCCAGGACGTGTGGAGCCGCTTCCTATGGGGCGGGCGTGAGATCCTGATCCTGTCCGTGCTGGCGACGGTGCTGGGCCTCGTACTGGGAGCGGCGGTCGGCCTGATCGCCGCCTACTCGCGGGGCAAGCTCGACGATGTCCTGATGCGCGGGATGGACGTGATCCTCGCCTTCCCGCAGATCATGCTGGCGCTGGTCGCCATCGCCACGGTCGGCCCCAAGTCATGGCTGATCGTGCTGACCGTCGGCCTGACCACGATGCCCCGCGTGGCCCGGGTGACCCGCGGCGCTGCGCAGCCGATCGTCGAGCGCGACTTCGTGGCGGCCGCCGAGGCGCTGGGCGTCTCCCGCATGCGGATCCTGTTCGTCGAGGTGCTTCCCAACGTGCTCAGCCCGCTGATGGTGGAGGCAAACCTTCGACTCACCTACTCGATCGCCCTGATCTCCGGCCTGGCATTCCTCGGCTTCGCCACCGACCCGGCCGGCGCCAACTGGGGCGTGATGATCCAGGAGAACCAGATCGCGCTCGCCGTCCAGCCGTGGGGCGTCGTCCTGCCCGTGGTGGCGATCGCGCTTTTGACAGTCGGCACCGGCCTGGTCGGCGACGGCATCGCCCGCGCGGCGATCGGGATCGACCGGCCGAGAGGCAGCGAATGAGCGCCCCCGGGCCCGCGGTGGTGGTCGCCGACCTGCGGATCGACATCGCGGGAACGGGCGACGATATCGTCGACGAGATCAGCTTCGCCATCCAGCCCGGCGAGGTGCTGGGGCTGGTCGGCGAGTCGGGGTCGGGTAAGACGACCGCCGCCCTGGCGCTGCTCGGGCACACCCGCCGCGGCGCCCAGATCGCCGGCGGCTCGGTGACGGTGGGTGACGTCGACATCCTCAAGCTGGGTGCGGGGGCGCGCCGGCGGATCCGCGGCCGCGTCGTCTCCTACGTGCCGCAGGACCCCGCGGCCTCGCTCAACCCGGCGCTGCGGGTCGGCACCCAGCTCCTGGAGGCGCTCCAGGTGCACGGCTACCTGGACAATGACGAGCAGCGGCGTGAACGCGTCGCCGAGATGATGCGCGAGGTCGCCCTGCCCGACGACCCGGCCTATCTGCGACGCTATCCGCACGAGCTGTCCGGCGGCCAGCAGCAGCGGATCGGGCTGGCGATGGCCTTCTCGTGCCGGCCGCGGGTGATCGTGCTCGACGAGCCCACCACCGGCCTCGATGTCACCACCCAGGCCCACGTGCTGGACACGGTGCGTGACCTGGCCCGCTCACACGGCGGCGCGGCGCTCTACGTCACCCACGACCTGGCCGTTGTCGCCTCGCTGGCCGACAGGGTGGCGGTCATGTACGCCGGCCGGATCGTCGAGACCGGCCCCACGAAGCAGCTGTTCGACTCGGCCGCCCATCCCTACACGCGGCGGCTGACCGCGGCCATCCCCCGGCTGGCCGGAAGCCGGCACCTGGTCGGCATCCCCGGCCATGCCCCGGCTCCCGGGCACCGGCCGCAGGGCTGCTTCTTCGCTCCCCGCTGTACGTATGCCGTGCCCGAGTGCGAGCAGAAGCTGCCCGATCTGCAGCCGGTCTCCGGAGGCCAGCTCGTGCGGTGCATTCGCGCGGAGGAGGTGCAGACCCAGCCGCGCACGCTGACCCAGGGCACCGCCGAGGCCGTTCGCGACTTCTCCGCCGACGACTCGGTGCTCGTTCTGAAGGACGTCTGCGCCAGCTACGGCGACCGCCAGGTGGTGCACGACATCAACCTGTCCCTGGCGCCCCGGGAGTGCCTGGCGCTGGTCGGCGAGTCGGGCTCCGGCAAGACCACCCTGGCCCGCACGATCGCCGGGCTGCACCGCGACCGCACCGGCGACATCCTGCTGCGCGGGCAGCCGCTCGGGAACGTGGCCCGCTCCCGACCGGCGGAGGTGCGGCGGACGATCCAGTACGTGTTCCAGAACCCGTACGGGTCGCTCAACCCGCGGCGTACCATCGGGCAGATCGTGTGGCAGCCGCTGGCCCAGTTCGGCGACGACGGCGACGGCCGCCGCCGGATCGAGGAGACCCTCGAGCGGGTGTCGCTGAGCGCCTCGTATGCCGATCGCTATCCCGACCAGCTGTCGGGGGGCGAGCGCCAGCGGGTTGCGATCGCCCGGGCGCTGGTCTGCAAGCCGTCGGTGCTGGTCTGCGACGAGGTCACCTCGGCGCTCGATGTCAGCGTCCAGGCCGCGATCGTCGAGCTTCTGGCCGAGCTCCAGCGCGACCTCGGCCTCAGCATGCTGTTCGTGACGCACAACCTGCCGCTGGTGCGCTCGATCGCCCAGCGGGTGGCGGTGATGAGCGAGGGCCGGGTGGTCGAGCTGGCCGGGGTGGATAGCGTGCTGCAATCACCTTCCGCCGACTACACCAGGCGCCTGCTCAGCGACACACCGTCGTTCGAGACCGCCGGCGCGTGACCGCGAGCCCAAGGCTCGCCGTGGAGGGCACCGTGGCACCCGGGTACGAGGGGGTCAGGGACGCTTTCGGCCGGATGCTGCACGGGGCCGGCGGCCGCGCCTTCGCCGCGGTGGTGGGGAACCGCCCGGTGGTCGACCTGTGGGGTGGGCTGGCCGATGAGCGGGACGGCCGGCCGTGGGCCGCGGACACTGCGGCGGTGCTGTTCTCGGGCACGAAGGGCGTGATGGCGATCGCCCTGGGGCTGCTGGTCGATCGGGGCAGGCTCGACCTCGATGCCGCGGTCTCCGATCTGTGGCCCGAGTTCGCCGCGGAGGGGAAGGGCGAGATCACCGTCGCCCGGCTGGGCGCCCACTGCGCCGGCCTGCCCGGGTTGGAGCGGCCGCTCACGCTGGCCGACCTGCACCGGCCGCAGGAGCTGGCGGCGGCGCTGGCCGCACAGGCGCCGATGGTGGAGCCGGGGCGCCCCAGCTACCACGCGCTGACCTGGGGATGGCTGGCCGGCGAGCTGCTGCGACGCGCCGACGGCCGCACGCCGGGCGCGTTCATCGCCGACGAGCTGGCCGGGCCGCGGGGTCTCGATATCCGCCTCGGCCTGGCGCCCGGCGACCCGCTGACACGGCGGCGGGCTCATATGCGCCAGGCCGCCGGCTACCAACTGTCGGCCTACGCCCGCGATGACCCCGACCCGCGGCTGGCACTCGTCTACCGGCTGGCGGATCTGGGCGACGACCCCTGGAACGACCCCCGTCTGCTGGCGGCCGAGCTGCCCGGCGCGGGCGGCGTGGGCACTGCTCCGGCGATGGCGGCGCTCTACGGCAGCCTGGTCGGGGCCGATCCGCTGATCTCACCCGAGACGCTCGAGCGCGTGACCCGGCCGGAGGGCGTCGGCGACGACCCGCTCACCGGCCGGCCGCTGCGGTTCGGGCCGACCGGCTTCGAGCTGGCGGGCACCCCCAGCGAGCTGGGCCCCGCCGCGGATGCGTTCGGCCACACGGGGGCCGGCGGCTCGTCGCATGGCGCGTGGCCGGCACTGGCCACGGGCTTCTCCTTCCTCACCGCCGAGATGCG
Source organism: Gaiellales bacterium (assembly GCA_035537595.1). Classification (GTDB taxonomy): domain Bacteria; phylum Actinomycetota; class Thermoleophilia; order Gaiellales; family JAICJC01; genus DATLLX01. The sequence continues at coordinate 4,922 of DATLLX010000099.1, forward strand.
GACGGAGGAGGGGGACGGCCGGGCGGCGGCGCTGCTGGCCGCGCTGCACGAGGCGGTCGCGGCGTGACGAACGTCGTGCTTCTGATGGCCGACCAGCTGCCGGCCTCGGCGCTGCCCGTCCACGGCGATCCGGTTGCCCGCACCCCGCACATCGCGCGGCTGGCCGGGGAGGGGATGGTGTTCGAGAATGCCTACTGCACCTCGCCGCTATGCGCGCCATCACGGGCCGCACTGCTGACCGGCCGGCGCCCGTCCGCCACCGGGGTCTACGACAACGCGGCCGATCTGCCGGCATCGATCCCCACCATCGCCCACCTCGCCCGAGCCGCCGGCAGCGCCACCTGTCTGGCCGGCAAGATGCACTTCGTCGGCCCCGACCAGCTGCACGGGTACGAGGAGCGGCTGACCACCGACGTGTACCCGGCCGGCTTCGACTGGACGCCCGACTGGCGGCTGCCGACCGCCGAGCCGGTGCCCTGGTACCACAACATGGCCAGCATCCGGCTGGCGGGCGTGCATGAGGCGGCGATGCAGACCGACTACGACGACGAGGTGGCCTTCCGCTCGGTGCAGTGGCTCCGCGACCGGCTGCGCGGGCGGCACTCGCGGCCGTTCTTCCTCACCGTCTCGTTCACGAACCCGCACGATCCCTGGGAGGTTCGCCGCCGCCACTGGGACATGTACGAGGGCATCGACGTGGGGCGGCCGGAGGTGGACGTGATCCCGCGCGAGCAGGCCGACCCCCACAGCCTGCGGCTGCGCGACATGTACGGAAGCGACCTGCACCCGCTCACCGCCGACGAGACGCGAGTTGCCCGCCGCGCCTATTTCGCCGCGCTCAGCTACCTCGACGAGCGGGTGGGCGAGGTGCTGCAGGCGCTTGACGACACCGGCCTGGCCGGCGACACCGTGGTGCTGCTGACGTCGGATCACGGCGAGATGCTGGGCGAGCGGGGCCTCTGGTACAAGATGTCGTTCTTCGACGGCTCGGCCCGCGTGCCGCTGATCGTCCGCGGCCCCGGCGTCGCGCGCGGCCGGGTGGCCGGCCCGGTGTCGCAGCTCGACATCGCGCCGACCATCGCGGAGCTGCTGTCGGCCCCGGCCGGCGACTCCCGGCTGGAGGGAGAGAGCCTGGCCGCCGTGCTGCGGGGCGAGGCGCCCGGCCCCGCTCGAGCCGTCGGCGAGTACCTGGCCGAGGGCGTGCGCGCACCGGCTGTGATGATCCGCCGCGGCCCGCTCAAGTACGTCCGCTGCCCGGGCGACCCCGACCTGCTGTTCGACCTCGACGCCGACCCCAACGAGCTGGTCAATCTGGCCGCCTCGGGAGAGGCGGTGGAGCGGCTGCGCGCCGAGTCGGACACGCTGTGGGACCTGGAACGCCTGGAGCAGGACGTGCTCGACAGCCAGCGCCGGCGGCGCCTGGTCGGCCGGGCGCTGGCCCGCGGCGCCCACTTCCCCTGGGACTTCCATCCCTTCACCGACGCCTCGGTGCAGTTCGTCCGCGGAGACGCCGCCGCCAACGAGCGGCCCTGGCGGCTGCGGCCGCGGGGTGACCTGCCGGCGAGCGACGGGTAGCGGCGGCGGTGCCGGCGTAGCCGCTTACGCCGCGCGCACGCGCACGGCCACGTCGGGCATGTCGGTGATCACGCCCATCAGCGTGTCGTGGGCCATCAGCGGCCGCAGCTCCTCCGGGTGGTTGACCGTCCACACGAAGATGCCGATGCCCTCGTGGGCGGCGCGCCGGCTCAGCTCGGGCGCGAACACCGAGGAGTGGACGACCAGCACGTCGGCGCCGCATCCGTCCGCCGCCCGGATCGGGTCGCCAGGATACCCGCGGCCGACGATCAGGCCGGCCCACACCGACCCGTCCACCGAGCGCACGGCCGACACCGCCTCGGGCAGGAACGAGCTGACCAGCAGGCCGTTGGGCCGTGGGTTGAGCAGCTCCAGCACCTGCTCCTCGTAGCCCGACTCCTTCAGCTCGATGTCCAGGGCCACGCGGTCGGCGGCGAACTCGATCAGGTCCTCCAGGTGGTCGGCCGCCGGCGACTCGTCCGACAACGGATCATGGTGGAGCACCAGCCGGCCGTCGCGGGTGCGCCGGATGTCGGTCTCGATCATGTCGGCGCCCATCTCGACGGCGGCGCTGAACGCCGCCATCGTGTTCTCCTGGTGGGCGACGCTGGCGCCGCGGTGGGCGCAGACGAGGGGCCGGCGGCTCACGCCGGCCCGCTCCCACCGCCCAGGATGCGCTCCACGCCGCGACGGACGTCGTCGGTGTCGAGCCCCCGTAGCGCCACTGTTGTCCTGCCCCGCAGCACGTCGGTGACGGTGGATGCCCACTCCCGGTCGCGCGCATACACGACCTGCGCCCAGATGTCGGGTCCATCCGGGTGGATGCGGTCGAGCAGCACGGGGTGATTGTGGCCGGCGGCCAGGACGTCAAGCCCCAGCAGCCCATGATGCCGGGCGAGGTGCATGACTATGTCAATCGGCAGACCGGGCCAGGCCGTTGAGATCCGCCGCTCGGCGATCGCCGGAGCCGCCGCGCCCGGCAGCGGCATGGGGTCGGCCGGCGGCCGCGAGCCGCCGATGCCGGCCAGCGCCAGCCCGGCCGCCCGGCGGCCGATCGCGCGCCAGGTGGTGAGCTTGCCCCCGGCCACCGAGATCATCCCCTGTGGCCCCCGGGCGACGATCGTCTCCCGGCGGGCCCGGCTGGTCTCGCCGGGCACCAGCGGCAGCACCCGCAGGCCCGCCAGCCGGGCGCGGACGCGGCCGGGGTCGAGCACCGCGGGGTCGACCGAGAATGCCGCCTCGGCGAGGATCTGGCGCTCGTCGGCGTCGGTTGCCCGCACGGCTCCCGGATCGCCGTCATAGGGCTCGTCGGTCGTCCCCAGCAGCAGCATGCCCTCCCAGGGGATGGCGAAGGACACCCGGCCGCCGGGCAGCGGCGTGGTCACGGCCGCCGACCAGTCACGGGCGCCCTCGAGCACCAGGTGGACGCCCTTGGACAGGCGGACGCTGGGTCCGGCGCCGGCGTTCTCCAGCCGGCGGACGGCGTCCACCCACGGTCCGGTGGCGTTGACGACGGCCCGGGCCTCGATCCGCAGCCGGCGGCCGCCCAGCCGGTCGGTCAGCTCTGCGCCCCGCACCCGGCCGCCCTCGGCCACCAGCCGCACCACCTCGGCATGGGGCAGGACGACGGCGCCGGCGTCCGCGGCGGCGCGCAGCGCCGACAGTGCCAGCCGCCCGTCGTGAGTCTCGTGGTCGTGGTAGAGCACCGTCCCGTGGAGGCCGTCGCGGCGGAGTGCCGGCACCAGCTCCGCCGCCCGCCGGTCGGGGATCCGGCCGGAGCGTCCGTCGGCGAAACGCGAGAGCGCGCCGTAGAGCAGGACGCCGGCACGCACCTTCCAGAGCGGCACCGGGGAGCCGTCCCTGACCGGCACCACGAACGGCAGGGGCCGCACCAGGTGGGGGGCGATCACCCGGGCGTTGGCCCGCCGCTCGGCGTGGGCCTCGCGCACCAGCCCGACGTCGCCCATCCCCAGGTAGCGAAGGCCGCCGTGAAGCAGCTTGGACGATGCGCTGGAGGTTGCCCCGGCCAGGTCACCGCGGTCGACCACGACCACCGTCGCCCCCGCCCGGGCGGCGTGCCATGCCGTGCCCGCGCCGATCACCCCGGCGCCGATCACGAGCAGGTCGACGCTCGCGCCGTCGGCCTCGGCCAGCGAGCGCTCCCTGGTGCCGGCGCCGGTCACCCGTTGAACTGCCGCACGTAGGGGGCGGTCGAGTACCAGCAGCGGTACGTCCGGTCACCGACCGGCTGGTCGAACACGACTCGCTCGGGGATGTGCTCCGATCGGCCCGGCCGGAAGCTGCCGTCCTCGAGGTCGGCCAGCGGGCTCAGCTCGCCGCCCGACAGCAGGTGCGGCTCGCCCTCGACGGTGCCGACCACCAGCGATGGGATCCATGGGCTGAACGAGCGGTAGGTGCCGCACCGCCCTTGCCAGGGCGCGGCCGGCGGCGCGTCGAACCTCTTTGCGGCCGCCGGGTCGGCGAGATCGCCGGTGTCCGGCGGCGGGGTGCCCGGGTCGAGCGCCAGCCGCAGAGCGTACTCGGCCAGCATGCCGGCGCCGTTGCTGCCGTTGACCAGCGAGACGACGCCGACGCCGTCGTCCGGCGCTCCCCACATGACGGCCCGGTAGCCGATCGTTGCGCCGGTGTGGCCGATCCAGGTGCGGCCGTCGACCTGTCTGGTCTGCACTCCCAGCCCGTAGCGTGCGCCCTCGCCGTCGTCGACCGCGGGATACACGAGGTCGTCGAACGACTGTCTCGACAGCAGGCCCTCGCACCGGTTCAGCAGCATGCGCAGGTAGGCGGCGAGGTCGCCGGCGGTGGCGCACACGCTGCCGTCGCCCATGCCGTACTCGATCCAGGCAGCCGTCGCGCAGGGATCGCCGGGCGTCCACGGCCGGTCGTCGTGCAGCGGGGCGTGTCCGACCGCCAGCGTCGCGCGCAGGTCGTTGGTGATGTCGGGGCTGCTGGAGTCCATGCCCAGCGGCGCCAGGATCTGCCGCCGGTAGGTCTCGGCATAGGGCTCGCCGGTCAACTGCTCGAGCAGGTAGCCCAGCGACTGGTAGCCCACGTTCGAGTACCAGAACCGGCCGGGGTCGACCCTCGGCGCGTCGCGGAGCCGCAGCACGGTGTGCGGCGAGGCAGGCAGGTCGTCGAGCCCGTTCACGATCCCGGCGGTGTGGGTCAGCAGCTCGCGCACCGTGCGGTCGGCGAGCGGAAACCAGGGCAGGTGGCGGGCCACCGCATCGTCGAGTGAGAGCCGTCCGTGCTCGACCTCGCGGAGCAGGCAGATGGCCGTGAAGGACTTCGAGATCGACCCGATCTGAAACGCCGTATCGGCGTCCACCGGGCGGCCGGCGGCCGGATCGGCGTGACCGCGCGTGACCACGCCCAGCAGCCGCCCGCGATCTGTGAGTGCGACAACTGCGCCGGGCGATGCCCCGGTGCCGATCACCCGGTCGGCCAGGGCACCGATCCGCTCGAGGGTGTCTGCGGGCACCATGCGCGGCAAGGTAGATGATCACCCGCAGGCAGCGGTGCGGCGGTCAGCGGCCGTCGGCGACGAACACCGCGTGCCTCACGCTGACCCGAAGCGGCTGCCGCAGCTCGGGTACCCGGCCGGCCAGATGCCGGCGCTCGATGGTCGCCTCCACGAACCCCCGCAGCTCACCGCCGGTGGCGATGACGACCGTGCCCTCGACCACCGCCGGCGGACGCGCCGGAACCGCCGGCCGAGGGCCTCGCCGCCGTTGTCACCCGAGAAGGACATCACCCGGAGCGGCGCTCCCAGCATGTCCCACAGCTCGTGCAGGTTGTCGAGCATGGGGGCCGCGACCACCAGGCTGCCTCCTGGCCGCAGCACCCGGGCCAGCTCACCGATCGCGCGATCGACGTCAGCCACGTGGTAGAGCATCCAGGCGGCGAGGGCGCAGTCGAACGAGCCGTCGGCGAATGGGAGGTCGCACACGTCAGCCTGCGTGGCCCGGCCCAGCCGGGCCGCGGCCACCTCGACCATCCGCGGGGAGCTGTCGACGGCTTCCACCGCGCAGCCGCACCGATCGGCCACCCGCCGGGTCAGCGCGCCGGTGCCGCAGCCGGCGTCGATCAGCCGCCCCGGCCGGACGCCGGCCACGCTGTCGACGACCGCCTGCTCGGGGTCGTCGCCCTCGTCAGCGCCCCTGAACACCCGCACCCGGGTTTCGAGGTCGCGCTCGCTCGCGTACTGCCGTGCGACCACCTCGGGATCGTCGAGCGCCACCGGCACAGGCTAGCCGGGCCGCCACTAGACTCTTGGCCAGCATGGCGACCGCCGCCCGCCTCGACACCCTGGCCCCGATCCGCGACAAGGTGCTCGCGGGGGAGCGGCTCGACTTCGACGACGGCGTCACCCTGCTCGAGAGCGACGACCTGACCGGCCTCGGCGAGCTGGCCGACACCGCCCGGCGGCTGAGGGGCGGCACGGACGAGGTCTACTTCGTCAACAACCTGTACCTGAACCACACCAACGTGTGCCGGGTCAAGTGCAAGTTCTGCGCGTTCGCGGTGACCGGGAGGCAGTCCTCGGCATACACCTGGGAGATCGGCGACCTGGTTGCCCACGCCGTGGAGGTGCACGAACGTGAGGGCTACAGCGAGATCCACATGGTGGGCGGAGAGAGCCCGCATCTCGACTACCGGTACTACGTCGACCTCACCCGGGCGCTTCACGAGGCGCTGCCCGGCGTGCACCTGAAGCTGTTCACGGCGTCCGAGGTGCACCACATGCACAAGCTGTCGGGCAAGCCGAAGCCGGAGATCCTGGCCGAGCTCAAGGACGCCGGGCTGGGGTCGCTCCCGGGCGGCGGCGCGGAGGTGTTCGCAGACCGGGTGCGGCGGCTGATCGCCCCCGGCAAGGAGCACCCTGACGAGTGGCTGGCGACGCACCGTGCCGCCCATGCGCTGGGCATGCCGACGCATTGCACGATGCTGTACGGGCACGTCGAGAACTACGAGGAGCGGGTCGACCACCTGCTGCGGCTGCGCGACCTGCAGGACGACACCGGCGGATTCCTGGCCTTCATCCCGCTGCCCTTCCATCCCCAGAACACCGTCTTCGAGCGCCGTGGCTGGCGGTTCTCGACAGGCTACGACGACCTCAAGATGCAGGCGGTGTCGCGGTTGATGCTCGACAACTTCGCGAACATCAAGGCCTACTGGATCATGATCTCGACCCCGCTGGCGCAGATCGCGCTGCACTACGGCGCGAACGACATCCAGGGCACGGTGATGGAGGAGAAGATCGCCCACGCCGCGGGCGCGGTGACGCCGCAGGAGGAGAAGGTGCAGGACCTGGTGACCCTGATCCGCGACGCCGGCCGCATCCCGGTGCAGCGCGACACGCTGTACAACACGGTGCGGCGGTTCGACTGATGCTGCGGCTGGGCCGGATCTCCTACGCCAACATGGCGCCGGTCTTCTACGACCTCGAGGAGGGCGCGTTCGAGCAGGTGCCGGGCGTCCCCACCGAGCTCAACCGGCGGCTGATGGACGGCGACATCGACGTGGCGCCGATCTCCTCCATCGAGTACGCGCGGAATGCCGACCGGCTGCGCCTGCTGCCCCAGTTGTGCGTGTCCACCGAGGGTGCGGTCGACTCGATCCAGCTGATCACCAGAAAGCCGCTGGAGCAGGTGCGAAGCGTGGCGGTGACGCCTGAGAGCGCAACGTCCGTGGTGCTGACCAAGGTGCTGCTGGGCGACGTCGACCTGGTGCCGCTGGAGCAGCCGGCCGACGCCCGCATGCTGATCGGCGATGCCGCGCTGCGCAGCGCGTTCGAGGATCCGACGCCCCATCACGACCTGGGCCGGCTGTGGCAGGAGCGCACCGGCCTGCCCATGGTCTATGCCGTATGGGCCTGCCGCGACGGCATCACCGACGGCCTGGAGGAGCTCCAGCGCGCCCACCTGCGTTCGCTGGCCATTGCCCGCTCCGAGCCGGAGGCGCTGGCCCGGCGGGCCTCCGCCGACTACGGCTGGCCGGCGGGATTCCTGGCCCGCTACTTCGAGAAGCTGCGCTACCACTTCGGCCCCCGCGAGCAGCAGGGGCTGGTGCGGTTCTTCGAGCTGGCGCACCTGGCCGGCGAGCTGGAGACGGTCCCCCCGCTGAGGTTCGCGGAGCTGTCGCCGGCTATCGCGGGCTGAGCCTTAACGCCTGGGTGCCGCCCGCGGATGATCTATCCTGCCGCCATGGCGACGGCGGTGGAGGCGCGCGGGGTGGGCGCGGTACTGGAG